>JBGVHB010000069.1:0-100798 GCA_045121975.1 Roseburia sp. | reverse complement strand
TTACGGCTCCCGCACTCGTAAAAGGACCAAAATACTTTGATTTGTCTTTTTTCATCTGTCTGGAAAACAGCACTCTTGGATAAGCTTCTTTTACAGTCACCTTAATATATGGATAAGTCTTATCATCCATCAGCATGGTGTTATACTTTGGACGATGTTCCTTAATCAAATTACACTCTAAAACCAGAGCTTCTAACTCTGAATCCGTAATAATGTACTCAAATCTTGCAATTTTCGTAACCATCTGCTCGATTTTTGGTCCCTTATTACGACTAGTCTGAAAATATTGGCGCACACGATTCTTAAGAGAAATCGCTTTCCCTACATAGATAATTTCATCTTTTTCATCATGCATCAGATAAACACCTGGTTTTCCAGGCAACTTTTTTAATTCTTCCTGAATGTCAAACATGCGCGCTCTCCTACTATCCCTATTTTTCAGTATACTCCCGCAATGCAAATTTGTAAATGAAAGAAGCATGATTTTGCAGAAAATTTGCACAATCTTGCATGGCATTTTCATCCATTTGTGTTAATTATAACCAAAAACAGGATATGCCTTATGGCATATCCTGAGTTGTAGTTTCTGTAATTATTTCTGCGGCTTCCGTAGTTGGTGCATCCGGATCCGGGATTCCCTTCACCTCGCGGAAAATCTTCATAAATTCTTTTCCTGTGATTGTTTCATGCTCATACAGATATTCGGAAATCTTATCTAAGCACTCGCGGTTCTCTGTCAGAAGACGGATTGCTTCGTCATAACAGTGATTAATAATAGAAAGTACTTCACCATCAATCTCAGCCGCTGTATCCTCACCACAGATAAGTCCTGCACGATTATCCAAATACTGATTCTCTGTTGTTGCAAGACACATCATTCCGAACTTATCAGACATACCATACTGTGTTACCATTGCTCTTGCAATTGCTGTTGCATGTTCAATGTCATTTGCTGCGCCGCTTGTTGCAGAATTAAATACAAGCATTTCTGCCGCGCGGCCTGCCATATAAGTTGTAATCTTAGCGAGCAGCTCGTCTTTGGTCTGTAAATATTTCTCTTCTTCCGGTGTCTGTAAGGTATATCCAAGCGCACCCATCGTTCTTGGTACGATTGTGATTTTCTGTACCGGCTCAGTATCTTTCTGTAATGCTGTTACAATTGCATGACCAACCTCATGGTAGGAAACAATTTTTCTTTCCTTTTCTCCCATGATACGGTCTTTTTTCTCTTTACCACCAACGGCAACTAACTCAAATGCTTCGAATAAATCTGCCTGATTCACATATTTTCTGCCTTTTTTAACGGCATTAATCGCAGCCTCATTAATCATGTTTGCAAGGTCAGAACCAACCAGTCCTGCTGTTGCAAGTGCAAGTGCATCCAAGTCTACTGTTTCATCCATCATTACATCCTTGGAATGAACTTTTAATGTTTCTAAACGTCCTTTTAAATCCGGTTTATCTACAATAATACGTCTATCAAAACGTCCCGGACGAAGCAGTGCTTTGTCTAAAACTTCCGGTCTGTTGGTTGCTGCTAAAATCAATAAACCTTTCGAGGTATCAAAACCATCCATCTCTGCGAGCAGCTGGTTTAATGTCTGTTCTCTTTCATCATTGCCGCCATATCTGGAATCACGACTCTTACCAATGGCATCAATTTCATCAATAAAAATAATACATGGTGCTTGTTTCTGTGCATCCTGGAATAAATCACGTACACGTGCTGCACCCACACCAACAAACATTTCTACAAAGTCAGAACCTGCCAGTGAGAAAAATGGAACGCCTGCTTCTCCTGCAACTGCTTTTGCAAGAAGTGTCTTACCTGTTCCGGGAGGTCCTACTAATAAAGCTCCCTTTGGAAGTTTTGCACCGATATCACGATATTTCTGTGGATTATGAAGGAAATCCACCACTTCCTGCAGGGATTCTTTCGCTTCATCCTGTCCGGCTACATCTTTAAAGGTAACACCTGTTGTTTTTTCCATATTGAAAATCTTGGCTTTACTCTTGCCAACGCCCATAGTGCCTCCGCCCATGCGCTTCATGACTGCTCCCATGACAATCCAGATTAATACTAATGGAAGTACAATACTTAAAATATTTAACAGCCATGTCGAGGTATTATCCGGAATCGTTCTTGACATCTCGATTCCTTTTTCCTTGAGCAATGGCACTAAATCATAATCACTTACCAATCCACAGTAATAGGTCTGCTTCTGCAGATATGGATTCTTGCTTTCACTGACTGGTGTGATGTGGATTTCGTAACTGTCAAATTCGACAGATTCTACCTTTCCTTCCTCCACCATTGTCAAAAATTCTGTATAGGAAATCTCTGAGGTGTCCGCACTTGAAATCTGGTTCATTACAATACTCATAATAAACAGCACAATCAATGACACCAGAATAAATGCCATTATTGTTTGTCCGCCTTTATTGCCATTATCTCCGTTGCTGTTATTATTTTTATTGTTGTTATTATTCCCACCGTTTCCACCGGGCATATTTCCATTATTATTATAATCGTTGTAATTGTTTGGGTTATCCATATATCTATTCCTTTCCACAGCCATGCTGGATTTCTCTTGTTAAAAATTCTTCTTTATTATATTGAAATTACGTTTTAAAAGCAATACATAGTTCATGAACTTTTCTTGTCAAATCTAAACATTTTATAAAATTCCAAAAAATGCATTTCTCCATTTTTTCCAAAAAAATCTTCATATTTTGTCAAAAAAATATAATATTTCCTATAGATTTTGGGAAAACAACGTAGTATACTGTTTCAGTTAAATTTTTTCTATTGATATTTTTTAATATTAACAACTTATATTTAAAGGAGGATAACCCTATGCCTGTAAAATATGTCTTTGTCACCGGGGGTGTTGTTTCCGGCCTTGGTAAAGGTATTACCGCCGCATCACTCGGACGACTGCTAAAAGCGCGTGGCTACAAAGTGACCATGCAGAAATTTGACCCTTACATCAATATCGACCCTGGCACCATGAACCCAATTCAGCATGGTGAAGTTTTCGTCACCGATGACGGTGCTGAAACTGACCTCGATTTAGGTCACTACGAGCGTTTTATCGATGAAAGTCTCACTAAAAATTCTAACGTCACGACCGGAAAAGTATACTGGTCCGTTCTCCAGAAAGAGCGCCGCGGCGATTATGGCGGAGGCACTGTACAGGTCATCCCTCACATCACAAACGAAATCAAAAGCCGGTTTTACCGCAATTTCACATCCGAAGACACTCATATTGCCATCATTGAAGTTGGTGGAACAGTTGGCGACATCGAAAGTCAGCCTTTCTTAGAGTCCATTCGTCAGTTCCAGCACGAAGTTGGACACGACAACGCTATCCTTATCCATGTAACCTTAATTCCATATATCAAAGCTTCTGGTGAGCTTAAGACGAAACCTACACAGGCCTCTGTAAAAGAACTGCAGGGAATGGGTATACAGCCTGATATTATCGTCTGCCGTTCTGAGCAGCCATTAGAGCAGAATGTAAAAGACAAAATTGCATTATTCTGTAATGTTCCAAACAGTCATGTGTTACAGAACCTTGATGTGGAATACTTATATGAAGCACCTCTTGCAATGGAAAATGAAAATCTTGCTAAGGTTGCCTGTGAATGCTTAAAGTTAGAATGCCCGAAACCAGATTTAAAAGACTGGGAAGCAATGGTAGACGCTCTCCGCAATCCAAATAAAAATGTAAAAATTGCATTAGTTGGAAAATATATTGCATTACACGATGCTTATATATCTGTAGTGGAAGCATTGAAGCATGGCGGCATTGCAGAACGTGCAACCGTTGAAATCAAATGGGTAGACTCGGAAGATGTGACTGCTGATAATGTTAATGAAATTTTTGGTGATGTATCCGGCATCTTAGTTCCTGGCGGATTCGGTTCCCGTGGTGTCGAAGGGAAGATCCTTGCGGCAAAATATGCCCGAGAAAACAAAGTTCCATTCCTTGGCTTATGTCTTGGTATGCAGGTTGCCATTATCGAATATGCAAGACACGTCTGTGGATTTAACGATGCCCACAGTGTTGAATTAGACCCACACACTACACATCCTGTTATCGCCTTAATGCCTGACCAGAATGGTATAGAAGATATCGGCGGAACCTTAAGACTTGGTTCTTATCCATGTGTTTTGGACAAGACTTCCAAAGCATACGAAGTATATGGCACAGAAAATATTGAAGAACGTCATCGTCATCGTTATGAAGTAAACAATGATTTCCGCGCAGCCTTAACAGAAAAAGGCATGAAGCTTTGCGGTACTTCTCCTGACGGACGCATCGTAGAAATGGTAGAGCTTCCTGACCATCCTTGGTATCTTGCAACTCAGGCGCATCCTGAATTAAAATCAAGACCAAACAGACCTCATCCTTTATTCAAAGGATTTGTAGAAGCTGCTATTAAATATAGTAAATAAAAAATGTCCGCATGGGACGAACAGTTCCATGCGGACATTTTTCATTAAATGCCTTGTGCAGACTTAATGGCATCCAATAATTGTTCTGCTTTCTTTGCACCATGAAATCCCAGATGATACGATTTATCATTAACAGTAGCCTTTCCATCACTGGTAAAAGAAAAAATTCCATTTTCTGTATAAACCGCAACCACCCATATCTCTTCACTTGTATCCTCAAATACTGGCAAAAAAAGCCACTGACGTTCTATGATTTTTTCAATTTCTTTGGCTGTTGCTTCGTCATCTATCACATAAACTTCCCCTGAGTTCAGTCCTGCCTCATATTCATCTACAGTTTCATCATACGCAAATGTCCCTTCTATGTACTGAATCTGCATATTTTCTGTGCTAATTCTTGGACGTTTTGTTACAAGGCAAAGCAGGATAACTGCTAATACCAATATTACTATGATGTTAATTGTTATTTTTAATATTTTTTCATTATTTTTCTTCATACTCACTATCCTCCTTTCCATCCAATTGATACTTTTTGTATCTATATAATAAACGTAACAATTTTCTATTTCTCTACAACGTTTTGCAATTTTATTTTATTTCTTTTACACTTTGTTGCATTTTTAGTAATTCTTCTTCTGAAAATCTTCCTGCAATTGTAAAAACAACTTCCCCGGTTTTTGAATACCATATGATGGAACTTCTTCTTTCATTTTCCCGCGCTTCAAAGTAATATATAATATTCATGTCTTCTGACATAATTGTTTTATACTCGACTTTTTCATTATTAACATTCATATCTACATCACTAACTCCAAATTCAAATGTTAATAAATCATCTTCTTTCACATATGCGTATAACCCAAAAATATCATAAAACTCATAACTCTCTAGCTCATATCCCTCCGGCACATATTCCATTACATACTCTGGAATTTCCGTCAGCCCTGCATCCTCTTTATACTGAAACTCCACATGGTCAGAAAACCATTCCATAAAGTTCTCCCCAGCCTGCACCATATATTCTGGATTGGAAATTGCCCAAAGTCCACTGATTATCAGCAGAATGATAGCTGCAATTTTAGAAAGCTGACAATAATCATCCTTTCGCTCTATACTTTTTATCAGACGCTTCATTTTTGCAAAAAACGTTTCTGACAGCTTATACTCTTCCTGCAGCCAATCTTTTTCCGGCAGCGAATCCACTTCCATTTCATGCATCCCACAGACCAGTTCTTTTAATTCATCTTCACATTTCCTGCTCATGTTCTAATAGTTCCCTCATCTTAATTTTGGCACGATATAGACGCATCTCTACCGTTTTGTTGGAAATTTTAAGCATTTTTGCAATCTCGCGGTTACTGTAATCGTAAAAATATTTCAAATCCAATACAATTCGCAACGTTTCCGGCAATTGCCGCATCACCCACACAATTTTATCCTTCTGCTCCTTCTGCTCTACAGCTGTTTCTGGCTCATACTCGTTTATCTCGTTATACAATACAAGATTTTCTACTTCTTCATCACTCAAATGCTGTGCTTTTCGAAGGATATCTATGGATTTGTGTTTCACTATAGTAACGCACAATCCGGTCATTTCTCTACATGATAGTTTTGTATATTTTTTATAATTCTCAGCAATACTTAAAAATGACTCATGCACTGCATTTTCTGCATCCATCTGATGCTTTAAGATTTTAAAAGCCACATGATACATATATAAATAATTGTCTTTGTATGTCTGCTCAAAAGATTTCTTTTCCTCGTCGCTCTCTAAAATTGTTAAATATATCAGCATATCTTTTTTCTCTTCTTTACTTTTGTAATATTTTCTATGATAGCATATATCATTTCGTTTGTAAAAAGGAATTTGTGTAAATTCCTATAAAGTAAAAAACATATCCAAATGCCTAAGCACCCGGATATGTTTTTTACATTCCCTATTTACATCTGATGTCTTACCACTGCATATTCATCATCTAACTGATAATATGGACAATCCTTATAGCCGCCCTGCACCATGCGTGCAAAATCATCTTCGTCCATGTCTACCTCACAGTAATAGCATTCGTCCTCTTCATCATACACATTGTATACACACGAATCACAATTTGCCTTTGCCATTGTCTTTCCTCTTTTCTATCTTAAACTTTTCTACCACTTTGAAATCACTTCATCATAAAGCTGATATAAAAATTCCTTCAAAAGCTCGCTCTGTGTCTCCCAGTATTTTTCTGTTACTTCGTCACCGTCCGCCTGCGCTTCTGTCACATCCATCACAGCATCTAAAATTTCTGGGTTTAAGTCGTCCATTGCCTCCTGTACTGCTGCTTCAAAATCACAGTAGCTGTCACTTGTTAAATATAAGATAAAGTTCTCACGTTTTAAATTCTTTGCTTCATAGCTTCCTGTAAAAATGTCATTGCCGATAGAAGCGATTTCTTCAAACACTTCTTTTACAGTTGCATAATCTACCGGGCAATAGCTTTCTGTGAAAAATTTATCAAATACTTCTTTATCTATCCTTTGTTCCATAATTCGTCCTCTTTCTTTATTGCATTTTTTGATTTCCTGTGTTATTTTACTGAAAGAAATTTTACCAAAAGGAGAATCACTATGTCAATGTATGATACTTTACCAAAAGACCCTGTTATGCTTTTAAGCTTCACAAATACACAGCTTCGTGATACTTTTGAATCTTTGGATGCTTTCTGCTATAACTTTCAAATTAGCAAAGAAGATATCACTACAAAATTAGGCGCAATTGATTATGAATATAATGAAGAAACAAACCAGTTCATTTAATATTTTAAATGCCATCATCACTTAATTTCTTTCGTACTGCACGCCAGTCCGGATAATATTTTGTCATATAACCCCAGAATTTCTGATTATGGCTTGCTTCTAAAATATGGCACATCTCATGCACGACCACATATTCTAAACACTCCGGTCCTTTTTCATAAAGAGCCAGATTAATGTTGATATGATGGGTATTTACGTTGCATGAGCCCCAGCGCGTTTTCATCTGCCGAATCGTCACACCGGAAACCTCTACATTCATCACAGTTTCCCATTTACGAACCAGCTTTTCGACGGCTGCTTTTAACAACACCTTTCGACGGCGTATCTCTGCTTCACTTAATGCAGGACGTTCTGCCCGCTGTTTATTCAACTGTTCATATTTATTCTGATATTCCTTAATCCATTCAATACGCTCAGCTGCGAACTTTTTGATGCGCGCTTCGCTGATTTGATGCGGCGCGGAAATAAGCACACTGCCATCTTCTTTTTTGATGCGCAGATACATATTTTTCATCCGCTTTTTTATTACTGTAATCTTCACTCCGTCTATCTCAATCTGATAGGTTCGCTCTTTCATGACTGCCAGCTATCCTTCCCAAAGCTTTTTCCTTTCACATACCACTTACTGCCATATGTTTAAGAATACTGCTCTAATATTTCCTTTAAATAATCCTGATACTCTTTCGCAATCCGTTCCGGTGATTCTACCTTTACTGCTGCCCCTAATCCTGCAAGCCACCCAAAAAACTGCCGGCTGACCGCCACATTTACACGCACAAGAATCGCCTCTTCCTCTTTCGGACGCATGGTAACATCTTTTCCAAAACGGTCGATGATGACACCTGTTAATTCCTTTTTACAGCATAACGTTACTGTCTCTTCCTCGCCTGCAAACATACCAAAGGTTTTTCTCGAATAAGCTGCAATATCGAAATTCTCAAATGCCTCTTTTCCCTCTCTTTTGTCCACAGAAAGACGAATTTTGAGCATTTTATCCACACGATAATGCTTGATAATTCCACTGTCACTGTCAAATGCAATCAGATAATAATTTTCGTCATCCCATGTCAAAAGCCAAGGACTTACTTCATAAAATTTGCCGCCGCGCCGAAGCTTCATTTCCTTATTGACGCTCCACTCAAAATACTGAAAACAGACTTTTACATTTTCTTCGATGGCATTATATATCATATCAACATTATAATAAATGTTCTCATTTACTGTCTTATTGCGGTTCGTTACAACTACCTGTCGGTGCAGCTGTTTTGCTTCGTTTTTACTGCACAGTGTCTCTAACTTTCCAATGAGTTCCCTTGACTTTTTGGTCGTAATAAATTTTGACGACTGAACGGAATCCACCAGAAGCTTTAACTCTGCCAGCTCAAACTGTCTGCTCGCAAGATAATACGCATTCGTCCGTTCCTTGACCTTAATAATGTCCATTCCATATTCAATCAGTAAATCAATGTCTGAATAAATGCTTTTACGCTCTGCAGAAATGTCCTGTGTTGCCAGATACTGTATAATATCCTGCGTCGTCACCATATGATTTTCATCTGTTTTTTCTGTAAGAAACTGCATAATATATAGCAGCTTTAACTTCTGTTTTTCTGTTTTTGGCATGTGTCTTCCTCCCTGCGCTCTTATTAAAATTATATCGCATTTTCCACATGTCTCAAGATAAATCGAAGAAAGATTTCTCCATCGAAAAATCTTAGAAAAAAAGAGACCGTCCACTCCAAAAGTGAACAGCCTCATTTTCTATATATCTGCTTCTTAATCTTTCATAACTGCTTTTAACATAATTGGTGTTAAAAGTGTTGTAACGATAACGACAAGTACGATTGGAGCAAAAAGTACATCATTTAATAATCCAGCCTGAAATCCTTTCTGCGCAACAATTAATGCAACCTCGCCTCGTGATACCATACCGACACCAATCTGGAATGCTTCTTTTCCTGTACATTTACAGATTTTTGCACCAAGACCACAACCGATAATTTTGGATACGATTGCAATTAATAACAGGATTACTGAGAAAATCCAGATGCTTGCATCCATGCCGCCTAAAGAAACCTTTAAACCAACACTCGCAAAGAACACTGGTGAGAAAATCAGGTAAGATGGAATTTCACATCTTCTGAATACATAAGGTCCAACCTTAGAGGTACATAACATTAAACCTGCAAAATAAGCACCTGTAATGTCTGCAATTCCAAAGAACTCCTCGGAAACATATGACATAATAAAGCAGAATGCAACCACAAGAATAACTAATCTTCTCTTTTCATCCTGTCTTTCGATAAGAGGTTTCATCTTATTAACAATCAACATCACAATCGCAATAAATACGAAGTATAACAGAATCTTTCCACAAACAGCTGCTGGACTGACGCTCGTATCCTTTAAGCTTGTTACTACCGTAAGTACGATAATACCAAGAATATCATCGATAACAGCTGCTCCAAGAATGGTTGTTCCAACCTTTCCTTTCATCTTTCCAAGTTCACGTAATGTTTCTACTGTAATACTTACAGAAGTTGCTGTTAATACAACACCAACGAAGACAGATTTTAACATTTCATCATAATTGGTAAAATCTGCACCGAAGTATAATGCATATCCCAAAAATCCGCCAAGCAATGGTACAACAACACCCAAAACTGCTGTAACAAGTGAAGCAACAATATTTTTCTTAAGTTCATTTAATTCCGTTTCCAATCCGGCATTAAACATTAATAAAATAACACCGATTTCTGCCGTCATTTCCAAAAACATTCCTGTATCGCCATCAAAGGTGATTAAATTAAGACAGGATGGTCCTAAAATGACACCTGCAAGCAATGCACCAACAACTGCCGGCATATGTATCTTTCTGGTAAAAAGACCACAAACCTTTGTAGAAATTAAAATAATTGCTAAAAACAAGAGAAATGAATATGATTCCATATTTTTTACTTCCTTTCCTTATTAATAGATTTGTTTTAAAATATATTTCTTTTTCAATTCATAAGATTTTCTTAAATTTTTATGAATTAAATTTTTCCAGCCTTGCCCTATTGTACACCCAGCATTCCTAAATTGTAATTGACGTTTTCACCAAAATATATTTATAAAAAAAATTTTTTTGTAACTTTTCACCATTGAAAAATGAAAAAATTTTATTTTTTGTTTTTTTGCGCATATTTAAACGTGTGGAATCATATAATTAAATGGGGGATATTCACATGATTGCATGGATTTTATTTTTATTTTACGCTCTGAAAACGTAAGAAATCGCACGCAGGAAATGTAGTATATCAGACACTGCCAAAGAAACAGCAAAACGACATGAAAAAGCGTCGCCGCGCGACGCTTCTAAAAACGCTTCGCGTTTTCACTTGGCGTACACCACACACGAGCAATTTCCTATACCATGAAAGAACCTCGGAAATGGGCATTTCCGAGGTTCTTTCGAGGAGTTTAGTTATGAAAATGTTAATCTATATAAAGGAAAATTGGCTGGTTCAGGTAAGTCATCTGTTTGACTTACGTTTTATTATCTCTTTCGATGTAATTAGTATACGAAAGAAATATGTACGAAGTGTGTCGGATTTCGAAAAGTTTTCTAAAAATTCGCTTCTTTTTGTTTATTTTTCTTTAATAAATTATGATTTCTTTTTATAAACTCCATTTTAGCTGTGCCACAGCAGATATTCACTCAGCTGTAGCACTTTTTCTTCTGCAAGACTGTTCTGAAAAATCACCGTTCCCTTTTGCCCGGAGGAATTTAACAAATCAAATTCTTTTAATTTACGCTTCGTCTCTTTTGCAGTTCCAAGTCCGCCGTCAAATAGTTTCACCTGCTCACCTAATACTTTTTGAATTTTCTCACGCACAAATGGATAGTGGGTACAGCCGAGCACTACCGCATCAATGGCTTCTTTTTCATAATCAGCAAACAGCTGTTTTAAAAACTCTTCCAATTCCGAGCTGTCTAATTCTCCGCGCTCAACAAATTCTACAAGCCCCGGACATGGCAATGGATAAATCTGTGCCTGATTCTTGAAACGCTCCATTAATTGATGAAACTTTTCTTCCCGAAGCGTCATCGGTGTTGCCATAACCAATACCTTTGGATTCTGCTTAGAAAGCACCGCCGGTTTTAACGCCGGTTCAATTCCTATAACCGGAATGTCCACATATTTTTCACGCAGCAGATGCACTGCAGCACTCGTTGCCGTATTGCATGCCACAATCAGTGCTTTTACACCCTGTTCATACAAATGTGCTGCATCCTGTAAGGTCAGCTGCTGCACCTCTTCTAACGTCTTTGTGCCATAAGGAGCATTCTTCGAATCTCCATAAAATATAAAATTTTCATTCGGCATCAATGTTACCAGCTCCCGCAGAACGCTGATTCCACCAACTCCTGAATCAAATACTCCAATTGGTTGTTCTGTCTTTTTCATTACATCTCCCAATTTGCTTTACTTCCTTTATCTGAACGTGTCACGACCAGCTTGTGGTCTATCTGTTCTTTTAATTCTGTGACATGCGAAATAATTCCTACCAAACGATTATCACCTGTCAGCTGCTGCAAAACTTCAATTGCCTGCGCCCTAGAATATGCATCTAACGAGCCAAAGCCTTCATCAATAAACATCATGTCAGGATGAATTGCTCCGGCGCTTCGTCCTACAATATCAGAAAGTCCGAGTGCCATTGCAAGTGCTGCAAGAAAGGATTCCCCACCGGAAAGTGTCTTAATATCACGCTCACTGTCAGTTATTAGGCTGTATACGGATAAATCCAGTCCCTCGTTTGATTTTTTTCCTGCACTTTTTTCTTCTTTTAACTTAAGCATAAACTGCTGACCGCTCATCGTCAATAGGCGCTTGTTCGCTTCCTGAATAATTTGCTTAAAATACTGCCTTTGGATATAAGTTTCAAAATCTATTTTTGCAGAGCCGGACAAACGTCCTCCTGCGGTTTTGTAAAGGCTTTTAATAATGGTATCTTTCTTCGCCAAGTCTTCCGCCCTTTGCAGATATTTCTCACAGTTTTGCAGTACGGATACGTTCGTGCTGTATGCCGTATGAAGTCTGATTCGGCTGCGGTCAAGTTCTTTTCTTTCGCGCTCTTTTGCTGTAATTTTCTCTTTCCACTCCGTTGTGTCGATATAGGACTTTCCTTTTAACGACTTCTCTAGCAGCTGCTTCTGGCTCTCTAACTGTTTGCAGCGCATTTTATACGCTTCGCTTTCACGCTCAAGCTTATTTCTGCTTCGTTCCGGCAGTAATGCCTGATGATACTGCTCCTCTGTTTCAAAAGAAGACTTTGCAAGTGCTGTTTCATAATCCTTTTTTGCTTTTGCCAGCTCTTTTTCTAAAATTTTCTGCTTTTCTTCCTCCTGAAGCTTTTGTCCACGTTTTAAATTGATTTCCTCTTTCAGCTTTTCCATCTGACTGGCAGCGGAATTTAAAGCTTTTTCTTCTTTTTCGATTTGTTTCTCAAGTGCCGCCTTTTGTTTTATCGCAGCATTTTGAGACTCAAAACGTAAGCCCTCCTGAATCCTTGTACATTCTTTCTTTGCATTTGTGCACTGATTCCGTTTTTCTTCTAATAATTTCTTCTGTACCTGAGTATCAGAACCTACCATCTGTCTAGCACAGTTTTCATCTGACAATCTCATTTCCATGCACTGTCTAAGACGTTGTTGCTCCATCTCCGGCAGTTGGTTTACATAATTCTCATATTCACATTCTGCCTCATGGAAAAATGCTGTCTTTAATTGTTCTAACTGTCTTGTCAGCTCTTCGCACTGATTTTTAACTGTCTCAAAAACTTTATAGGAGTTCTCACGCTCCTGCTCGAATGCTTCTCGTTTCTGCTTTGCCGCATTCACATCCTGCTCACGCACAGCCTCTTTCGAAAGTTCTGCCGGCACTGGGTGATGTGTCGAGCCGCATACCGGACAAGGTGCATCCTCCTTTAAGCCCTGTGCTAAAATTCCTGCCTGCTCGCGCATGAAAAGCTGATAAATCTTATCATAAGAATGTGCTGCTTTCTGTGCCTTTACGCCTGCCTGTTCCCAGTTTTCTTTCGCCTGCTCCATGCGTAACGTTTTCGTTTCCTGCTGCTCTTTTAAAACTGCAATCTGTACCGCCGCATCCAAAAGCTGCTGCAAAAACTGCTGTTCTAAAAGCTCACATTCTGCTTGCGCCGTCTTAAATTCCTTTTGTGCCTGCTCTAACTGCTCGTACTTTGGAAGCTCCTGCTCAATCTGTAAAATTTCTTTTTTCCATTCATTCACCAGTTTTACGCTGGCAGCTTCCTTCTCTTTAAAAAGTGTTTCCTCTTCTTCTAATTTTATACCACTTTTTTCCAACCACTGTTCTAATTGTTTTTGCATTTGCTCGGATGCGTTTCGCGCATGTTCTTTTTCTAGCTTCTTCTCTTCAAATACTGTGACTTTATCTGCTGTAAGTGCATCTGCAATTTTCCTTCTGCGAAGCTCCTCCTCCGGTTTACATAACTCTACTTCTTCTAACTCTGCCGAAAGCTTATCAAGTGTCACAAAAAGCTTATTTGTCTCTTCTAATTTTGAAAGCTCTTTTGTCAGATTTGCAGTCTCCTTCTGACATTCCTCGTGACGGGCAGTTACCTGCTTTTCCTCCTCTTTGATTTGTTCTACCAAATTCTGCAAAGAAGTGTATTCATCTATTTTTTCATCACAATTCTGTGCCTGTTCCTCCGCCAGTTCCCGGCTTTCTTCCGGGTAAATGATTCTGGCTTTTTCCTGCTCCATAGCACGCTCATTTTCAGAAATCAAATCGTCCATCTCCAACGATTTTCTTTTCAGGCTTTCTTGAATTCTCCAATAAATATCCGTCCGAAAAAGCTTTGAAAAAATCTTTTTGCGCTCATCTGATTTGGTATATAAAAGCTTTAAAAAATCTCCCTGTGCAATCATGACAATCTGTGTAAACTGCTCTACGGAAAGTCCTAAAATCTCTTCAATTTTCGCATCCGTAGCATTCTTTTTTTCCGGGAAAACAGTGCCGTCCGGCAGCGTCAGTTCTACATTAGAAGCCACCTTCTGCTCTTTTATTTTTCCATTTTTTAAGGTCTTTTCGATTTTATATTCCGGGTTTCTTTTGATTTTATAAATGCTTCCCGCATAAGAAAACTCCAGCTCCACGTAAGTCTGCGTCTCCGGTGTGGCATAATGGCTTCGCATCATGTTTCCATTCCGCTCACCACCGCTTGTCTGATTGTAAAGTGCATACGTGATTGCATCAAAAATAGTCGTTTTCCCTGCACCCGTATCTCCGGTAATCAGAAAAATGCCGCTCTGTTTCTTTGTAAAATCAATGACTGTTTTGCCAGCATAAGAACCAAATGCCGACATTGTAAGCATCACTGGTTTCATGCCAGTTCCTCCTTCTGACCGTTTATAATTTCCTGCATGAATGTTGTTTCCTCTTCCGTCATGTCCCTGCCATTCATTTCTTTGAAAAATGCTGCAAAGGCATCAAACGGCTCTAAGCTTTCTATCTCTGCCTCGGAAAATTCTAACAGTTTTCTTGTTCTGGCATTGTCGATTTTTATCTCTAAAATATGGTCATACTGTGCTTCTAAACGCTCCTTCGGATGATAGGCTTCCACCTCATCGGTCAATGTAATGCTCACGAAATCATGGCAGTTTTCTTCCGATGCCATCGCAAGAATTTCTTCGATTCCACCTGTCAGTCTGCGCACCCTGCGCATCGGTTTTAAAGGAAGTTTCTCTCGGATTGGTTTCTCACCTTTCCCGTTTAACTCCACCATAAGAAGTGTTTTCTCATCGGATGCTTCGCTGACTGAATACTGCAGCAGCGTTCCGCAATAACGGTTTTCTTCACGTGCAATTTTCTGTCCTTTATGAATATGTCCTAAGGCAGCATAATCAAACTGCTCTAACACTTTTGCATCCACATTTTCAATTCCACCAACCATGCGCACTTCAGAATCTGAGGTTTCAGGCTCTGTATTTCCTGTCGTATAAAACTGATGGCTAACAAGAATGTTACGCTCTGAGGGATTGATTGTTTCACGCTCTAAAAGCTTTCTTACTGTGGTATCATAGCTTAAGCCCTCTTCTTCCTCAAACAGCTTTCGCACGTAAGCTGGCTTTACAAATGGAAGAAGATAAATATTCGTATTTCCATACGCATCCGAAATAGTGACTTTTTTCAAAAACTGCTCCGGTTTCATCGGCGGCATTCCTGCAATGTGCACCCGATGTTTATCTAAGATTGCGCTCGCAAAATCAATTCGTTTTGCGCTGTCATGGTTTCCTGCAATGATACAGATTTCCATTTCTGCATTGACTGCGCACAATTTCGTCAGAAATTCATCAAATACCGCAACCGCTTCCGCAGATGGCACAGGTGTATCGTAAATATCTCCGGCAATGAGCACTGCATCCGGCCGCAATTCATCCGCATACGAAACCACCTGCGCTAATATATCCCGCTGCTCCTCTAGCATATTGTAATGATGCAATTGTTTTCCTATGTGCAAATCCGAAATATGAAAAAACTTCATACAACTCCCCTTACTTTCCTTCATATTAATAACTGCCTGTGACATCTGTTCAGACGTGCCACAGGCAGTTTCTTTTATCATTCTATTTCAGGAAACCATTAATAATCTGTTCTTCTGCTTCCTTCTCTGTTAATCCGAGCGTCATTAATTTAATCAGCTGCTCACCCGCAATTTTTCCGATAGCGGCTTCATGAATCAGATTGGCATCAATATGATTGGCAGTCAGCTGTGGACTTGCTGTCACACACGCATCATCCATAATAATCGCATCACATTCACTATGTCCTGCACATGCTGCATTTCCATTCATGATTGAGAAAAATTCCTGTTTGGAATTATCCTTTGCAACAGAACGCGAGACAAGATTACAGCTGCATCCTTCCCCATTCATATCAATCGCAAAATCTGTTTTTGCATACTGTTTTCCATGTGTCATAATTTTCTCACGCACTTCTAAGGTTGCGCCTGCTGCCAAATCACCTTTTGTGATACGGTCAGTAGAATCAATTCCCTTAATCTGTGTTGTTTCCATTTCAAGGTATGCACCCTCTTTTAAATGAACGATGGTCTGTGGATTCATAATATTCTGTCCATTGCCATCACCATCTCCATAGTGACGCTCGATGTAGCGTACTTTTGCATTTTTCTCTAAGTAAAAGGTATGAATGCCGTCATGCTTTGAAGTATCTACTCCACAGTTGTGGATTCCACATCCTGCTACGATAGTCACATCTGCACCTTCGCCGATATAAAAATCATTGTATACCGATTCCTGTAAACCGCTCTGGCTGAGCAATACCGGAATATGAACACTCTCATTCACTGTTCCCGGTTTGATAATAATATCAATGCCGTCTTTATCTGTTTTTGTAACAATATCAATATTTGCAGTGGTATTTCTTCCAAGCTTCTCTCCATTTGCACGAATGTTATATGCACCCTCTGGAATCTCATGAAGTCCTGCCACCTGCTCTAGTAAGTTTTTCTGTATAATATCCATATTCGTCTCACCTTTAAGCATTTTCTTTTCAAATAAATCTTATTTTCCTATGCCTTGTCCACCAGATTCTGACAAGTTCCTGCTGTATTTAAAAGTTCTGGAAGTACTTCCTGCTTTGTTCCAACCTGTTTAATCCTGCCATCTGCGATAACTACAATCTTATCCGCAATATCAAGAATACGTTCCTGATGAGAAATAATTAAAATCGTTCCCTGAATTTCATCACGCATCTTTTCAAAAACTTTAATCAGGCTGTTAAAGCTCCACAAATCAATTCCTGCTTCTGGTTCATCAAAAATGGAAAGCTTTGTTCCTCTTGCGGTAATCATCGCAATTTCAATTCTTTTTAACTCACCACCAGATAAGCTTCCGTTAATCTCGCGGTCAATATATTCTCTCGCACAAAGACCAACCTCAGATAAAATGTTGCAAATCTCTGTCACGCTCATTTCTTTTCCAGCCGCAATCGTAATCAAATCCTTTACGGTCAGCCCTTTAAAATGAACCGGCTGCTGAAATGCAAAGCTGATTCCTTTTTTGGCACGCTCTGTAATATCTAAATCTGTGATGTCTTCTCCGTCTAGTAAAATCTGTCCACTGGTTGGCTTGATAATTCCTGCAATCATCTTGGCAAGTGTGGATTTACCACCGCCGTTTGGCCCGGTAATTGCAACGAAATGGTCGTCAATTGTGACGCTGACATCCTTTAAAATCTCTTTATTCTCATGGTTGTCCCCTACTTCGTAAGAGATGTTTCTCAACTCTAACATGCTGCCTCCATTAAAATGTTATTTAATTACTAAACGAGGATATTTTACCATGATTGCATCTAACATATCCCCATCCGGCTCAAATTCAAATCTTGTTATTGCGCTTTCGCTCTTTGCAACAACCACATAAACCTTTGCATCTGCGTTTCCAGAAGTTAAGTCTTTGCATTTTACTGTTGTATCATTCTCATATTTGTAAATACTTCTGTCACCCTTTGGTGCAATCTGCAAAACATCATCCATTTGAAGTGCTGCGATTCTTTTTCTTTTTGCTTTGTTCTTAATCTTTGCAAATTTCAAATCGCCATCATAGTATGTATACTCATATTCGATATTGGAAAAGAACTGCTGGAATACCCAAAGCACTGTAAGTCCAATTGCCGGAATCGCAAAAATAACTGGTGTAATAAAAATTGCTCCTAAAAAACAAACACATGCGAGGATGAACCACACCATGTTTAAAACCTTTTTCACTGTTGATACCTTCTTCGGTACAAAAATTAACTGTTCACGCATTTATCGTATTCTCCTATCTTTATAAACTCGTACTTTACTATTCTATAACGGTTTTCATGAAAAAACCAGTATGAATGTAGATTTTTCTTATTTTATCATGTAATGAAAATTGCAATTTCACACATTTTCTTGCTGTATTATAGCCTATCTTCCAGTATTTTACTACTTGTTACGCCCATTTTTCACAGATTTTTTATAATTTTCTATCCTCACTAAACTTTCTTTTTGTCGACAGATACTTATTTATCTGCTATTTTGATATTAGCAGATATTTTTTCACGCACCATTAAACGAGGATGCACTAGAAAAATAGCTATCATTGATAATATAATACACTTAATAAGACAGTCGGTAGGGCGGTCTTGCCATTCGCTTTGAGTCTTGGAAAGGGGATGGTGACATGGTTACATATAGTGATTTATTCTCATTTGTAATTATGATTTGTGCTATTATCACATTGGCCAGAAATGGCAAAGACAGAAAATAGCCGCCCTGCTCTCTGGTAAAGAATAGGCGGCTATTTCTTAGCTAAATATTTTATTCACCGAAGCGGATAGGTTTGAGCTATCTTATCGGCTGTCTTGTTAAGTGTATTGTATTACAAAATTACATAATAATCAAGTTTGATAATAATTTTCGAAATACACTATTAAAAAAGTGTAGTTGAGCCATTGATTTTTCTAGGTTCTACTATACTTTTCTTTTTTTTTCATGTAAAATAACACGAGGAAAGTTTTTTCGCAAACTTTCGCCATTTTTATGAATATTTTATTTTCTGTTAATATTTTCCAAAGGAGGGTTTTTTACTCATGGTTCAGTATC
The DNA here is from genome assembly GCA_045121975.1 of Roseburia sp. Taxonomy (GTDB): domain Bacteria; phylum Bacillota; class Clostridia; order Lachnospirales; family Lachnospiraceae; genus Roseburia. Next base: position 81,855 of record JBGVHB010000069.1, on the reverse strand, counting down.
ACTATAAAAAAGAAGACTGGCGTACATTTCCGGAAGGAATCAAACGTGAATGGGCGCTTACAAATGGAATCGGCAGCTATGCCGGAAGTTCTTTAATTGGCGCTCATAACCGTACACATCAGGGATATTTGATTGCAAGCTTACATGCTCCAACCGAACGTTACCTTGTTTTTTCCAAAATAAACGAAGCTATTTTAACAGACAACGAGACGCTTTCGCTTGAAACCTCACAGCATCTTGTGAATGGTAAAACAGTCTATACCGAAGGTCAGAAATTTTTAGAAAGCTTCTGCTATGATGGTGCAATTCATTACCAATATCAGGTGGGTGATATTTCTTTGAAAAAGCATATCACACTGGTACGCGGCGAAAATGTATGCGCCATTGCCTATGAAATCACAAATAATGGTGCAGATGCAGTGCTTTCTCTCACACCGTTATTTAATTTCCGCGAGCACAGCGAAAGCAGCACACCGGACACCTTAAAATTTGCTGAGAAACAGGATGCATTGACTTATACTTTAATCCCAGAAAGCCGCAAGAATCTGGCAATCCAGTTCCAAATTAGCGAAGGAAACTTTGTTTCCCGTAAAGAAACTTTTGACATTGATATGCAGCTTCAAATTGAAGTCGACCTGGAAACACCGGGACTTGACTGCCACTATACTCCGGTAAACGTAAACATCGCAGTTGCTGCAGGCGAAACAAAAAAAGTTTCTGTCATCTGTAAAGTTGTTTCTGACGATGCTTCTATGATGTCCTGCCAGAAGACTTCTGCAATTCCAGCAGAAATTACTGCCGACACAGCATTTAAACTTTTAGATACACAGGCAGCCTACACCAACTCCCTTTATGCAACGGCAGGCTATACAGACGCATTTGCAAATCAGCTTGTGCTTGCATCCGACCAGTTTTTGACACACCGTCTGTCCACCGGTATGAAAACAGTTCTTGCCGGACTTCCTTGGTTTACTGACTGGGGACGTGACACGATGATTGCGTTTACTGGTTTAACACTTTGCACCGGACGACGCACCGAAGCAGAAGAAATCCTGCTTACATTTTCAAAATATATTAAAAACGGAATTGTTCCAAACATGTTCCCGGATGACAATACACCACCACTTTATAATACAGTAGATGCGTCACTTTGGTATTTTTATGCAGTTTATGAATATTTACAATATTATTCCACAGAGGATGCTTATCAATTCATTCAGGAAAATATTTATCCTCATTTAAAAGAAATCGCCGATGCTTATAAAAACGGTACAGATTTCAGCATTTACATGGAGGATGACGGCTTAATCCATGCCGGAAGCGGTCTTGACCAGATTACCTGGATGGACGTGCGTGTCGGCGACTGGGTGGCAACTCCACGTCATGGCAAGCCAGTAGAAATCAACGCACTTTGGTACAACGCACTTAAAGTATTAGAAACACTTGCTATCCACTACGGAGAAGACGCAGCTTCTTATACCACACTTGCAGAAAAAGTAAAAACTTCTTTCTGTGCAAAATTCTGGGATGAAGAACACAAATGCTTATTTGACGTTATTGACGGCGACGAGGATGACCACCTCCGTCCAAATCAGATTTATGCGGTATCATTGCCATTTACCATGCTTTCCAAGGAGCAGGAAGCAATGATTGTTGACTTTGTAGAACGTGAGCTTTATGTAGGCTGCGGACTCCGCTCCCTTTCACGTGACCACGCAGATTATCATCCGATTTACTGTGGGGCACTTGCAAAACGTGATGAAGCTTATCATCAGGGTACTGCATGGGGCTTCCTTTTAGGTGGATTTATTTCTGCTTACTTAAAGGTAAACGACCACTCCAAGGAAAGCGTAGATGCTGCCCTTAAGATGTTAGAGCCAATGAAGGCTCATCTGGTTGACAATGGCTGTATTGGTTCTATCTCTGAGATTTTTGACGGCGATGCGCCTCACAATCCACGTGGATGCTATGCGCAGGCATGGAGTGTTGGTGAAACACTGCGCTGCTATGTACAAGATATACTTCCGCATATCTAAGATATTATCATATAGCTAAGATACTTCTGTATAGCTAATATACTGCCGCATCCTTGATGCATTACTGTATACCGGATGCAAATTGCAGTTTTGATATTGTACGATATATCTTAAAATTTTCTTTCATATGCGATAGCATTCATAATTCCAATACTTGCATTATGAACGTTATCGCATATTATTAATGGTGAGAATTTACGAACCCGAAATCAAAGGAGATATTTCATAATAAATGATAGTGAAATGTAATAATTGTGGTGGAGCTTTAACTTATGATATTTCCGCCAAAAAACTAAAATGCGCCTATTGTGCATCTCTTTTTCCAGTAGAAGAGGTACACGCAGAAGACTCTGACAGTCAAAATATGAAATGCCACATTGTATCCTGTACATCCTGTGGTGCAGAGCTGGCAGTCAACAACGTAGAAAGTGCAACCTTCTGTATCTATTGCGGCCAGCCGGCAATTGTTTTTCATCGTGTTTCAAAAATGCTGAAACCACAGGCAATTATCCCTTTTTCCATCACAAAAGAAGAAGCGGTCAGCCTGCTTCGCAAGCGTATTAAAAAGGGGGCTTTTATTCCCCGCGGCATCAAAAATTTCGAATTAGAGCGTGTAAACGGCATCTATATTCCCTTTTGGGTTTATGACATAAAATACTCTGATAAGCAGATTCTTTCCGGCAAATGTGGAAAAACACGCCGCAGCTACCTGCGAAAAGCAGAATGGAATTTTAAAAACGTAACACTGGATGCCTCTTCGAAATTATATGATACATCATCACAGCGTCTAGAACCTTTTAACATGAAAGACCTCGTTCCATTTCACGAAGGTTATTTATCAGGTTTTTATGCAGATAAGTACGACCAGACTGCCTCTGATTTAGAAGAACTCGCCTTCAAACGCTGTAAAGAAATCTTCGACAACAAGTTAAAAAATACTGTTCCTGCAAGCTCTGTATATATCAAAGAGTCGCACCCTAAACCAAAGGTTTTAAAATGTATTTACGCTTTATTTCCAGCATGGTTTTTAACCCTTCGCTATAAAGGTAAAGCCTATACCCTGCTTGTAAATGGACAGACTGGAAAAATAGTAGGTGGACTGCCATTTTTAGTTTTCAAAGTGATACTACTCTTCCTTTCACTTTTCGCCCTATTAGCTCCCCTATTAGGTTCACTCATTTCAGCCATTTATGAGTATTTCATTTCCAGAGACGCATTTTCTCTGTTCATGTGGGGATATCTTTTCACAAGCGGTTTTATCCTTTTTATCGGTTACTGTGTTCTTTTCTCAGTAAAAAAACATATTAAGGATACTTCCACCAAAGAAATCGAAGCCTTTTCGAAGCACAGACAGAAAGGAGACAACTCGCAATGCTAACTTTAGGTTATATCTTTGGCATCATATTAGCTGCATTACTGGCATTTGCAATCACAATGTTTTTTTTGAATCACTCAAACAATTTTGGAAACAACACTGGTGGCAGAAATGATTTTACAGACGAACCCATCCATATTTTAGAGGAAAGGGACAACATATAATTTTTTTTACATTTTAGCTTGACAAAGTGCATAACTATACGTTAAAATAGTTTTTGTTGTGAGCAACGCATATGCCCAGTTAGCTCAGTTGGTAGAGCAGAGGACTGAAAATCCTCGTGTCTCTGGTTCGATTCCGGAACTGGGCATTCAATTTCATAACACTTTTGCGGGTGTAGTTCAATGGTAGAACACCAGCCTTCCAAGCTGGATACGTGGGTTCGATTCCCATCACCCGCTCTTCTAAATCAAGGTTTTAACCTTGATTTTTTTGTGCAGTTTTCTCTTTTTCACAGTAATCATATTTTTTCCTGTGTTATCCAATTCGCGTCTTTCTCCAATAAAAATAATTATTTTAGAAAAACTTCACAATTAAACACTTTTTTACCAGTTATTTCTGTGCTATCCTTTTAATTATCAACTTGCATTATTATGTAAAGGAGCTTTTTACCGAATGGAAAAGAAAACAAATCTAAAAGAACTTACGAATAAACAGAAAGTAGAATATATCTGGGATTATTATCGTTGGAAAATTCTTGCTGTCACTGCAGTCGTTATAACCGTTATTTCACTCATTCACCATTTTGCAACCTATGTTGAGCCAATGCTCAGTATTATCATGGTGAATAGCAATATGGTCTTTTCTGATGAAACTCCGGGACTGGACGAATTTATTGAAACTTCTAAAGTCAATTCCATTGATGAAATTGATATTGATGCCTCCATCGCATTCTCTTCTTTGGAGAATCCATCTTCTGATTATATGATGACAGAAAGTATTTCCGTAAGATTTGCAGTTGGTGGAAATGATATTATTTTTGCCCCGGAAGAGATTTATACCTATTATGCTGCTTCCGGATGCATGTTAGATTTCAGAACTGTTTTTAGTGAAGAAGAATTAGATGCCTACAAAGATATGCTTTACTATACAACCGATGAAGAAACCGGTGAAATCTACCCTTGCGCATTTATCTTATCCGAGGACAGCTGGGCTGTTACAAACGGCTATTACTCCGATTCCTGCTATTTGGGTATCATTTATAACAATGACGATGCAGAATTATCCAAAGAATTCTTAGAATATGTACTGACTCACTAAAATATACGAACTCTCTAAAGCATTTCCGCATAACTTATACTTTCGGAAGGAGAACTTTCCTATCACATAAAATCCCCTGCTTAGTCAATCATATGCACCTGTCTACTTGACGGAACATATATTGGCTAAGCAGGGGGTTTTTCATACTTTTATCTCCCGAATCGCAATTGTTTTATTTTAAAACAACTACAGAATATGCCGGCATGGAAAGTGTTGCTCCATCTAAAGAAGCTGCTTCTGTTCCGGTAAGAAGAACACCGCCGATAGAAAGATTTTCGCCTACTGCAGATACATCTACCGTCTGTGCTGTCTCAGAAATATTAAAGACAAGAATCACTTCTTCCTCTTCATAAGTCTTGCGAAGAACACAGATATTTTCATCTGAAACTGCTTCCTCAAATACAGCTGTTCCATGAGAAATTGCAGGATACTGATTTCTTAATGCGATAGTCTGTTTTACGAAATTGTAAATGGAATTACCATCCACCTGCTGCTCTTCCAAGCTTTCGTACTTCATTTTCACATTGTCCATATCCTTTGGACCGTTACACATTCCCTCTGCACTGCTGTCCATAGACCAGTACATTGGTGCACGTTTATTTTCATCTTTTCCTGAGCCTTTCATTCCAAGCTCTTCACCATAATAAATGAATGCGCTGCCAGACATTAAAAGGTTCATTGCCTGTCCCATTTTAGTCTGATTTGGGCTGTAATCACCAGAATAATATCCTGCACTGCGTGCTGTATCATGGTTAGTATAGAACGGTGAATCAATATAATCCGGATTCTGTGCTGCAAGAGCATCCTGTAATGCCATAATCTGTTTTCCATAAGAAGATGCATTGGCACTTCCTGCACGTTTGATACTGTTTGCAATTATACCAACACTGTCTGCAAAAGCAAAATCAAAACAGCTTACGCCGCTTGCATAATATTTTGTATAAACAGACATATCATTCCATACTTCTGCAACGATAAATGTGTCCTCTTTTTTGGATTGTACCATATCATTAAACCAGGTAAGTACTTCGATGTTTTTCTCATCTGCACCTGTATAATACTCTTTTGCTGCATCTAATCGGAAACCATCTACACCAAGCTCTAACCAGTAATCCACAATTGCTTCAAACTCTGCACGAACTGCTTCGTTTGCAAGGTTTAAATCCGGCATTTCACTCCAGAACTGTCCTTCATAATACCATTCCGTTCCGCTTACTGCATAGTATCCGCTTGCTTTTTCTTTAGAAAAATGATAGTAATCCACATACGGACACTCATTTACATCCGGTTCTGCACCTTCTGGAAGGCTCTGAATGTACTTATAAGCTGTCTGAAACCACTCATGCTGTGAAGATGTATGGTTCATAACAACGTCGATAATAACCTCAATGCCGCGCTCATGACAAGCATCCAAAAATGTCTTAAAATCATCCAGTGTACCATATTCTGAGTCAATATCATAATAATCCACTACATCATATTTATGATAAGTCGTTGATGGCATAATTGGCATCAGCCAGATTGCATTAATACCTAAATCTGTATCAGTAGAATCATCGCCATCATTCAGATAATCTAATTTCTGTGTTACACCATTGAAGTCACCGATACCGTCGCCATCACTATCATAAAAGCTGTATACAAAAAGCTCATAGTAAGTGCGGTAATTATCGTCTATTACATTTAATTCACCGCTGTTATATTCCTGCATCAGTGATAATGCGGTCACGCCGCTGTCTGCTTCTACGTTTTCTGTCTCTGTACTTTCTGTTCCTGCAGCTTCTGTTTCAGCTGCTTCTGTTTCATTTTCTGCAGCACTGCTTTGTGTATTTGTGCTGTCCTTGCTGCCACAGCCTGTAAACAGACAGCCTGTCAGCATACAGCCTACAAGTAATGCTGATATGATTCTTTTTTTCATAAATAACCTTCCTTTTCCATTACATTATATATATAATTTATCAATTTCCAGCTAAATATCAATATCTTTTATAGCGCAAATTTAAAAAATATCCTGCCGTTAAATGACAGGATATTTTTCTTTTTATACTTGATTGTTAAAAACTTAACCTTTAACAGCTCCGCCCATTCCATCAACATAGAATTTCTGTGTCTTCATGAACAGAATTGCGATTGGAATAGATACAACTACTGCTCCGGCTGCAAAACATGTATACCAGCTATCAATATACTCTTTCTCTAACATTCTCCACAGTCCGATGGAAACTGTGTAATACTTCGCATCTGCACGGCAGATAACCTTTGCAAAAATGAAGTCAAGCCAAGGTCCCATAAAGGATGTTAAGATTGTGTAAACGATGATTGGTTTACTAAGTGGTACAGTAACTTTTGTAAAAATCTGCCATCTGGTTGCACCGTCGATAATTGCTGCTTCATCTAAGGATTTTGGAATTGTATCAAAGAATCCCTTTGCTACATAGAATCCCATACCAGAACCTGCTGAATATACAATTGTTAATGCGATAGGAACCATATTTCCTTCTGTCAATCCGAATATTTTTAAAATGTAATATACGGCAATCATTGACATGAATCCTGGGAATAATCCCAAAATCATTGTTACGTTCATAATTGGCTTTCTAATTTTGAAACGCAGTCTTGACATACAGAACGCTACAGAAAGCACAAAAATTGTTGAAATCACACATACACAACAAGCAATTAAAAATGTGTTTAAGAACATTCTTGGGAAGTTCAAAATACTTGTGTCTGTGAACAGTTTGATATAGTTATCAAATGTATAACTCTTTGGGAAAAAAGTTGTTACATAAGAACCTTTTTCCGCTCTGAAACTTGTAAGGATTACCCATATAATTGGTAATACCCAGATAAAAGCAAGAACTGCTAAAATCGCGTGTACAAAGACATTTCCAATTACCTTACGGGCTCTTGCTGCTGTCATTGGTTTACTACTTTTCTTACTCATTACATGAATCCCTCCTCATCTTTATAGGATGCGGTATTACGATAAGTCAGCAATGCTACGATTGCAAGTACAATAAAGGTCATAATACCAATAACTGCACCGAGGTTGTAATAATTCTTATCGATTGTCAGTTTATACAACCAGGTAACAAGAAGGTCTGTCTTTCCTGCTGTATCTCCAACACCTGTTGGGTTACCACCTGATAACAGGAAGATAACGTTAAAGTTGTTTACGTTTCCGGTAAACGAAGTAATCAGATATGGTGACATTACGAATAACATATATGGTAATGTAATCTTAAAGAATGTCTGAACTGCATTCGCTCCGTCAATCTTAGCTGCTTCGTAAAGTTCTCCTGGAATGTTCTGTAAAATACCAGTTACCTGAAGCAGTGTATATGGGATACCTACCCATAAGTTGATAACGATTACTGTTACACGTGCCCATGTTGCATTTGAGAAAAATGGCAGTGCTGCATCAATTAATCCGTATTTCAGAAGTAATGTATTAACAATACCTGTCTGCTGTAACATACTTCTCATAATTAATAAAGAAACGAACTGTGGCACAGCAATGGAAAGTACAAAACAGAATCTCCAGAATCCTTTTGCACGTGTTTCCTTTCGGTTGATTACGATTGCAAGAATCATACCGAAAATATAATTTAAAAATGTTGCAAAAAATGCCCAAATTAATGTCCATCCTAATACAGAATAGAACTGTCTTCCAATACCATCACCAAAGCTTAAAATCTTTTTGAAGTTTACAAGTCCCACCCAGTCAAAAAGAATTAAATGGTCATCTACTGTACTGTAGTTTGTAAACGCCATAGTAATCATGAAAATCAATGGCAGAACTGTAAAAACCAAAACACCCGTAATTGGCAATGCCAATAATAATTTATGTAAATTTTGATTGAACAAACTCTTGATGTCATCTTTAAATGTGTTCAAATGTTTACCTTTTTTTGCTAAATCCTCTGCATAGTACGCGCTTTTTACCGCTTCTCTCCATACAAGAATAAACGCTAACGTAATGCAAATTGTTGCAATACCATACAACAGAAGAATTAATGACTGATCTCCTGCTACATACTCATAAACACTCTTCGCCTCATTCCATACTTTCTCCTGTTCTCTCCAACCTAAGGATGGAAGCATGGCTAAACTATTTGCTCCGGCAGTTATCATATACCAGATATATAAAACTTCAATAGCAAGGAACATAAGTCCCTTAATAAACTGCTTATGAACAATGTTACCAAGGCCCATAACCAGCATCGACAATTTTGTAAATATATCGCCTTTTTTTACTGCATTTGTTACAGTATAAGGACTAGCGAACTCTTTTCCTTTTTTCACTTTCTTTTTTGTATCAGCCTTCTTCATCGGGGCCTCCTTATTTCTTTTCACAGATGTTATCCCTATGTATAACTGCTATCTGCTTTACCCTTTTTACAGACAGCCATACACTAAAACCAATAAAAACACTTACCACATAAGATACAAAGACATCGAGGATGTCTGTCTGGCACCCTCGAGTCTCCTGCCATTTTGGCAATATCTATTAATTTTTTATAGAAGGAACAATAGTAAACAGTAATTCCTACTGAGCTAAGTCAGTGTTCATAGCTGTGTTCATTTCTTCTGTCTTCTCTGCAGCGTTGTCTGCTGTTACTTCACCAGAGATGATTGCGCTACCCATGTTCTGAGCTGGTGACCAGTAGTTGCTCATAGAAGAAACTAATGGCTGCATGATAGATGTATCTGTCATAACTTTTGTTACTGCTGTTGCAATTGCATCATCTGGAAGAGAGATGTTAACGTTTGTTGGAAGGATGTTTCTCATTTCGTAATGAGCTGTCTGAGCTTCTTCACCTGCAAGGTAAGCTGCTAAAGACATAGAAACCTGCATGTTTTCTGTGTTAGGGTTAACACCGATTGCTTTAGAACCCATGAAAGATTTCATTGTTCCAACGTTTCCGTTGATGTTAACTGTTGGAAGTGCTGCAACACCCATGTCGTCGCCAAGAGCTTCCTGAACTGCTGCTGCATCCCATGTACCAGAGAACATAGCGTTTACTGTACTTTCACGTAAACCTGCGATACCAGCTCCATCAGCATCGTTGATGAAGTTTGGATTAGCTGCTAAATCTACTAAGTATTTTGTTACATCTGCTGCTTTGTCTCCACCGAAGTCGATACCTGCAGCTTCGTCTGTTCCGTCGCCGTATAATGTACATCCGTTAGCTGCATAGAATGCCTGGATATACCAAGAGTTTGTTAATGGGAAAGATACTTTTCCTTTTTCTAACATTGTTTCAAAGCTCTGTACGTCTTCTTCAGAGTATACGCTCTTATCATAGTACATGAACCATGTATTTGATGTGAATGGGAATGCAACTACTGCTCCGTTGTATGTAACTGAAGATACGATAGAGTCAGAGTTTGTTGTTGCTACATAATCAAGGTAGCTTCCGCCAAGTTCAGCTAAAGCGTTAGCTGCTACTAAGTCAGGAATGTTGTCGTTTGCTAACATGTAAACGTCTGCTGCTGCTTCAACGTCTGTTGTTACGTTAGTTTTTGCATCACCTTCTGGGCAAACGCCATATTCAAATGTGATGTCCCAGTTTGGATGTGCTGCACTGAAAGCTTCACACTGTGCTGCTAACCAGCCTGTATCCTGATCTTCCTGTGGGCTCCATACTGTGATTGTTCCGCTCCAAGCTTCTTCGTCTGCTGCTGCATCTGCTGCCGGTGCTTCTTCTTCTGTTCCAGCAACTGCCTCTGTGTTTGCAGCTTCTGTGTTGTTGTTTGCTGCTTCTGTGTTGTTGTCTGCTGCTTTTTCACCACAACCTACCATAGTAGCTGTCATTGCAGCAACGAGTAATAATGATAATGCTTTCTTTTTCATCGTTTTTCCTCTCCTTCTTAAATAAAAAAGCTTTATATAAAATGCTTTATGCACTCTATATCATAAAATTATGTATTTAGCGACGGTATACCGTAGCCAGTGTGCGAATCCAGGTTCTTCTTTCTTCACTTAAGGTATCTTTCCCGATTCGCCAGCGCCAGTTTCTTCCAACGGTGCTTGGTGCATTCATTCTCGCCTCGTTTCCGAGCTTCATTAAATCCTGCATCTGAATAATTGCGATATCAGCAATACTTGCGTATGCCGCCCGGATTAAAGCATCCGGTATATCGTCTTTATATTTAATATTCAGGTACTCATATAAGTACGCCAGTTCAAAATCTGACTTATCCCTGAAATATCCAACAATTGTTTCGTTGTCATGTGTTCCTGCATATACTACCATGTTTCTGTCTGGGTAGTTATGAGGAAGATTATCATTTGCCGTATCATCATCAAATGCAAACATTAAAATCTTAATTCCCGGCCATCCGGTCTTCTTCATTAATTTCTTAACGCCTGCAACCTGTGTCTTTGGTCCAAAATCTTCAACAATGATATGTGTATCACCTACGGCTTCTTCCATGACATCGGTTAATTTCTTTCCCGGTCCTTTTGTCCATTTACCATTTCTGGCATCTGCCGCATCTGCTGCTACAGAATAATAACGAACAATTCCGGTAAAGTAATCCAGTCTGATTACATCATATAACTTCGCGCTTTGCTGCATTCTCTGCTGCCACCATAAATAGTTGTCAGCTTCCATCCTGTTCCAGTCGTAAATCGGGTTGCCCCATTTCTGACCTTCCTCACTAAATGCATCCGGTGCTGCGCCTGCAACAATCTCAGGCATTCCGTCACTTTTCAGTAAAAAGTAATCTCTTTTTGTCCAAACATCTGCGCTGTCTAATGCGATGTAAAATGGAATATCTCCTATAATCTGTATGCCTCTGTTGTTGGCATAAGATTTCAGTGCTGTCCACTGTTTGTAAAATTCATACTGACAAAACTTGCAAAACATAATCTCATTATGTAAGATTTCCTGATATTCCTTTACTGCCTCCGGCTCGCGGTCACGCAATGCCTTATCCCAGCTTTGCCATTCCCTGTCACCGAAATGTCTCTTTAATGCATTATAAAAGGAATAATCATCTAACCACGAATCTGCTTCCTCACAAAAAGAAATAAATTCTTTTTTCTCGGTTGAGAATCTCTTGTATGCCATCTGAAGTACCTTAAAACGGTTTTCATAAATCATGGCATAATCAATATCTGCTTCATCGTTTCCCCAGTTAAAGCTGCGTATCTCAGTCTCTTCTAATAATCCTTCTTTTACCAAATCATCCAGATCTATCAGATATGGATTGCCGGCAAAAGCTGAATACGACTGATACGGACTATCACCAAAGCTGGTTGGTCCTATCGGCAGCACCTGCCAATATCGCTGTTTCAAATCTACAAGCAAATCCACAAACTGAAATGCGGCCTCACCTAAAGTACCGATTCCGTATGAGGATGGTAAGCTTGATATTGCCAGCAAAATCCCTGCACCTCTGGTCAGTTCTTTTGCTTCCACTTTCTTCCCCCAATACATTTTTTGGAACATCTTCCAAAATTTTGTTATTTATTTCGCAATTTTTCGTATCTGTGATAATTTTAGTTCATGAAAACGTTTTTGTCAACGAATTTGCTGGTTTTAATATCGTTTTTGCCGTTTTTCACGTTTTTTTTACACGTTTTTTGTTAAAAATCACAATTAAATCAATTATTATTTTCGAAACTTTTTTAAATGAATGTTTTAGAACGCTTGTAAATGGAAAATATCTCCGTTATACTAGATAAAAAAGCATAAGAAAAGAGGTATTGTTTTGGCTACCATTAAAGATATAGCAAACCGCCTTGGCGTGTCGGTCAGTACAGTGTCAAAGGGATTAAACGGTGCAAGTGATATTAGTGAAGATTTACGACAGATGGTTTTAGACACCGCAGTAGAAATGGGTTATTCTACCAAGCGTTCCAAAAAGATTGAAAACAGAAAGCTGGCGGTTTTCGTTGAAAACATGGATTATGAAACCAGCAATCAGTTTGGTTATGAGATTATTCTTGGATTTAAACAGAATGCATTCCGCCACAAATGGGATGTTACTGTAATTCCGGTTACTCCTGCATTCCAACTTGCAGAGAAATATGATACATATATGTTAAAGAATGGATTCTGTGGTGCATTTTTAATCGGATTTGCACTTCATGATGAATGGATGAAACAGTTAGAGACTACAACGATGCCTACTGTTTTATTTGATAACTATATTAAAAAGAATCCAAATGTAGCTTATATTGGAACAGATAACTATGAAGGTATTGATACCGCAATTGACCATCTTTATACTTTAGGTCATAAGAAGATTGCCTTTTTAAATGGTTCTCTTCACTCTATGGTTTCCGAAGATCGTCAGGCTGCCTACTATGAGAGTATGCGTGCGCATGGTCTTGAGATTATAAAAGAACTGACTGCCTATGGTTATTATGTTGCTGACAGTGCGAAATACCACGTTCCAACGTTCCTTGGTGCAGGTGCTACTGCAATCATCTGTGGTAATGACTTAATTGCCTCCGGTGTAATTGCAGAATGCAAGCTTCGTGGTTTCCGCGTTCCGGAAGACATCAGCGTTGTGGGATTTGACGATATTCCACTTTCTTCTATGTTAGAGCCGCCACTTACTACTGTCCGCCAGGAGCTATCTGAGCTTGGAAAATGTGCTTATGTTATTTTAAATTCTTTAGTGCACCATATTCCAATCTGCCGTACCCATATTCGTGCATCCTTAATTGTCCGCGAATCTACCGCCAGATATGAAGCTCCAATTAAGAAAAAAGAAGACTAAGTTAAGAAAAATTTTCATACAGAAGACCTTTCATAGCAAAAGAGCTTTTCATAGCAAAAGAGCTTTTCATACTCACAAAAAGAGCTTTTACAGGATTTTCCTGCAAAAGCTCTTTCATTATGTACACTCATTATTTTCTATTATTATTCACTATAGTTTTTGCTTACATATTCTTTGATGATGTCACTATCCTGCGGCATTCTGCAGCCAACGATATACTCGCCATCGCTGTTTGACGAACGGATAATACAGCCTTCCCACTTCTTATTACTTAAAACTGCATCTCCATTAATCTCTACGCTAACATCTGTTCCTTTCCTATCTGCAAATGCTTTATCTCTGCACGCAAATGCAAATCCATTGGCACTGATATTTGCCATTCTGCCATGATATACCTCACTGCTGTCTTTTATCTTGATGGTACAGGTATTATTTAATGGCATTCTAGGATATTTACGTCTGTTAAATACCTTTGGATTCGTTTCAACGGTAAGCTTATATTTACCAGCTTCCCCAGCTTTCGTCTGTCGAATTTCGATATTCTCCCAGCTGTATAATACATTATCAACCACAATGCGAAGCTGACATTCTGTATGCTTTTCTTTTTTATCTACCACTTCACGATTGTCATCTTCAAGTGTGACATATACATCCTTGTCTGTACATTCTACCACTTCACCGACATATTCTTTCTTGTCTGTGCCAGAACTCTTAAAGGCAACCGCAATCTTCATGCCGGCTCTTACATCCTGAACACCCATAAAGCCGCCAACACCAAGTTCCTCCATCAGATGACCAACAACTGTCTCAATGTCTACAGCACTCTTTGCACTCTCTTCATACTTGCTGAGCATCTCTTTGGTGGTAAGTTCTGCACCATCAATTCTTTCTGTCATAACTTCCATCAGCTCGCATACCTGCTGCATGTTGTCAGAAAGTGTTTTATTGGAAGCTTCCACTTCTTTTACTGCGCTGTCAACAATCTTAATATTTGCACCAAGCGTCGTCGCATCATTTGTAATATCTGTAACACTCTGGTCTACATTTGATACCTTTTCTATATTCACCTGAATTAATGCAATTGTTTCTGTAATTGCCTCTAACATTTTCTCAGATGTTTCTTCCAGATGCGCAAGTGCGCTCATAATTCTGCTTGAAGAGGACTGTGTTCCACTACTGAGCTCACGAATCTCGTCTGCAACAACGGCAAAGCCTTTTCCTGCTTCACCGGCTCTGGCTGCTTCAATGGACGCATTCAGTGCTAAAAGATTCGTCTGTGAAGAAATACCATCTATCGTACCGGTTTCTTTCTTAACATTTTGAAACTCTTCCTTAAATTCACCTAAAACTGCCTCAACCTGTGCAGAAAGTTCTGCCATTTTATTGGTTGTCTCTACTACTTCCACAAGTTCTTCTGAACTGATATTTGCATGCTCCACAGAAGCCTCAATCAAGGTGACAACCTGCTCCATAAGCTCTGCCACATTACCAACCTGTGTATCAATCACTTTGGTCATTTCCACAGAAGACATGGTTCTGTCGTTAAGCGCATCATTATCATGTGCAAGCTCCTGCATATCGGTTACGACATTTTCTGCTCCCGTGCGATTTTCATCTGCAAGCTCTCTTACCACCGTTACACCATCAACTACTTCGTTGCTTGCCACTTTTACCTTTTCCACTGTCTGAACAACCCGTTCAAGATTTCCGGCAATGGATTGTGTTAATGCACCATCTGATTCGACAAGATGCTTAATCGCCATATTGGTACAAGCATAGCAGCATAAAACGATTGCAAACTGAAGTGCACAGTCTGCACTAGAAACAAATTCCATCATTCCCTTGGTAAGACCTTTATACACATTGCTTGTAACAAGCACAAATACCGTAGCCCACATCATAATTCGGATAAGCTTTGGATTCTTATAAAGAATTAATATCGAAATTAATGGCAGAATAAATACAAATGTTGTCTCCTCAACAGATGTCCACGATATAAATCCAAAAAAGGTCAGATAACCGATTCCTAATACCCATTTATATTTTGGGCTGTCCATGCCTTTTAATTTCAACAGGATACCACCGCTCAAATATTCCGCCCATCCAACAATTGAAAATATAGTAAACCAACTGGTGCTTACCTTGCCGACATTCATTTTTGCCCAATAATATATGGTTACAATAAGCATCAATGTAAGCCATGTTGTACCGGCTCTTTTGTTTGCCTTGGCATTAAAATATTTTTCATCGTAACTTTGCATAAGCTTCTCCTCCGAACAATATTGTTTTCTCTCGTTCTGCCATATGTTCCATCCGCGTAGCCTAGTACCATTATACCATATATTTCCACTTACTTCTATTACAATGCATATTTTTTTGACAAAGAAAAAAGCTCATCCATTTGGATGAGCTTTTAATGCCGGCGACCGGAATCGAACCGGTACTGTGTCACCACAACAGGATTTTAAGTCCTGCGCGTCTGCCAGTTCCGCCACGCCGGCATATCATATGAAAATGATAAATGGGCAGAGGTGGATTCGAACCACCGAAGCAATTTGCAGCAGATTTACAGTCTGTCCCCTTTGGCCACTCGGGAATCTGCCCATTTCTTTGTCAGAACAAATGTCCTGACAAGGATTGATTATAACATAAGGATTTTCATTGTGCAATACATGATTTTATATTTTTTTGATTTTTCTTTCATTTTTTGCAAAATACCTTGTTATACTTCTTCATCAACCTTAATACCCTTTAAATCAGCCTCCAACACATTCATGCTGCTTTTAATCTCATCAAGGCTCTGCTTCACATCATTTGACTGTTTGTTTGGCTTCGTCAAATCCATCATATCTGTAAGTTCAATATCCGGTACATCATTTTGACGTTTTTCTGCTTCTGCACGTTCAATTGCTTCCTTTGTTCCTTCGATGATAGCCTCCTGTATTGCTCTGTTTTCGCGGATTTCTTCTAACTGTTCTTCCTCTTTCTCTTTTTCTTCTGCCTTTTCTTCTGCTTTCTCTTCGGCTTCCTCGACTTTTTCTTCGATAAATTCCTTAGACTCCTGCATCAGCATACCGATAATTTCTTTATTATAAGCATCCTGAATATCTTCTGCTGTTTTTTCAGCATCTACCATTGCGTGTGACTTCAAACGTTCAATTGAAATCTGCTTGATATCAGCAACATCATCTCTCATCCAGCGATTGCAGTCTTCGATTTCAATTCGCAGTGTTCCTGCCCTTCCATTCAAAGCAAGTGCGCGTTCCTGATATTCTGTAAGCCCTCTTGCGTCAAGCTCTGCAAGGTGTTTCTGCTCCTCCTCTGTAAGTTTGTCATATGTTAAGTTTTTTTGAATGTCCTGACGCTTCTTTAAAAGTTCTAAATCTTTCTGTTCTTCTGTACCATCTGCCACGCCATAAGCTTCTTGTAATGCTGCTTCTTCTTCATGAATACTAGAAAGTGCTGCCGCTTTTTCTTCGCGAAGCTTTGCCATTTCTGCATAATGTTCCTTTCTGGTCTGAATGCTTTTATCGATAGCTTTGTCGCTGTCCCATGCCTGTTGCACCACCTTCCAAGCTTTTTCCTGCGCCTCTTTACGCTTCTGCGCAACCGGGTCGTTTGCAAGGTTGGTATCGCCTGCAAAAAAGGTGTTTTTTCCTTTTTTATCTGCTGCATTCTTATCTGTAAAAATAGTATTTTCTTCTATATTCTGTGGTGCATTTGCGCGAATTGTTAAATCCATACTGCTTCCTCCCCATAGTATACATTTTCTTCACAATCCTATTGTTTCTTATCTCTTAAACGGAAACGTCAACGCTTGCTGAAACACTACCAGCTGTTGATGAAGCCCCTGACATATCCATTCCCATTACTGTTGTAGAAACGTCTATATTTCCCATCTCAAGAGAAACTTCCTGCTCTATCTGATTTTCCAGAAGCTCTAATGCATGTTCACTCAGCTGTAAATCACTCAGTTCTGCAGCCTGTATACTCAATTCCAATGAAACGCCACCCGTATTCGCGCAGGTACTGCCTCGCCCATTTCTCTGCTCTTCTAAATATTTCAAATCTGCTTCACTTATTTTTCCCTGCTCTGCATTGCGGTGAATACGCTTCTTCCGCAGAATCTCCTGACGCATAGCCTTTTCTTTCTGCGTCTGCTGTACTTCACTTAATACTGTTTTTGTCTTTATATCACGTTCTTTTTGATTGACGCGCCGTTTTACCTCATTCTTCTGCTGGCGTTCTTTGGTTTTATGCTCGTTTTCATATTGCTTTTTCAAACGTTCTTCTTCTTTTAAATTTGCAACCTTCATTTTCGCGCATTTTACCATGCGGTTTGCATGTGCAATTGCAACCCTTACTTCATTATCATTATATTGTCCAGTTCCCAGACAACGCTGTAAGGAACTTACTTTACTCTTTGCGCGCGCTAAAACCATCGACGCACTTCTTG
Organism: Roseburia sp.; assembly: GCA_045121975.1. Classification (GTDB taxonomy): domain Bacteria; phylum Bacillota; class Clostridia; order Lachnospirales; family Lachnospiraceae; genus Roseburia. The sequence continues at coordinate 63,989 of JBGVHB010000069.1, read as the reverse complement.
ATTTGCTTGCACGCAGAATCTGTGATGAAATCTCTCTTGAATTATAGTTTAAATTTTTCTTTGTTTTGCTGGTCTGACGCTGCGTACTCTGCATTTTCGAAGCTGTATTACCTGTATTTTTAATGGTAAGTGACGCACCCGCAAAATTTGCAGACGTGCCCATTCCAGCACCGCTCACTGTTACTCCCATATTATCGTTCCTCCTTGAAACAATTGCAAAAAACACGAATCCATTCTTTCTTTATATCGGTACATACACTGTAAAAATAACTCTCACTTATAAATTTTCCCACTTAACAAGCAGGAAAAAGCGTCGCCAAATGTTAGATGCTTCTTCTAACTTTTGGAGACGCTTCAACCTGCTTGTCCTTTATATATTGTATGCTGTTATCCAATTATATGAATTCTATTCAGCACATGATTTTTATACAATTCGGCGAATGCCTAAAATTTTTCTGTAATATACATTGGATGTAATAATTCCAACCTTGGAATTACTTGCATGCACAATCTGTTCATTTCCGATATAAATTCCAATGTGTCCCGAATACCAGACAAGGTCGCCCGGTTTCGCATTTTTAACACCGTCTACAGCACTTCCAGATGCTCCCTGCTCTCCCGAAGTCCTTGGAAGTGAAATTCCAAAGTTCTTATACACACTCTGTACAAAGCCGGAGCAGTCCGCACCATTGGTAAGGCTTGTTCCACCATAAACATATGGGTTGCCAAGAAACTTTAAGGCATAATTTGCAATCTGCTGTCCTAAGTCACTGTTTGTCTGGCTGCTAGAACTGCTGCTATTATTGGAATTGCCTCCACTGGAATTTCCTGAGTTGCTATTTGAGCTGGAATTGCTTCCGCCGGAGTTTCCTGTATTGCTGTTATTGCCAGAATTGCTTCCGCTGGAATTTCCTGAGTTGCTGTTTGAGCTGGAATTGCTTCCGCTAGAACTTCCTGAGCCGCTGTTACTGCTGGAATTGCTTCCACTGGAGCTTCCTGAGCCGTTGGAATTGCCTCCACTGGAACTTCCTGAACTGCTGTTGCTGCCGGAATTGCCGCTGTTTGAGTTTCCTGATGAGCTGTTGGATGTTTTATTAGAACTTCCAGAAGAGTTGTTCTGTTTTTTCTGATTTTCTAATGCTCTTCTTGCCGCTTCTTCTGCAGCCTTTCGCTCCTCTTCCTCTTTTCTTAAACGCGCTTCCTCTTCTTCTCTTGATTCCGCCTCAACATTTTTGGTATAAAGTCTGACATAGTCAGTGGATACATAGCCATCCCCCTCTTCGACTGATACCTGAACCCAGCCTTCTGTTTCTTCAAGTACGGATAAAATATCTCCTTCCGGGACTAGTCCAAGAACAATCGAATCTGTCGTAGCTTCTTTTCGCACCTTCAAGGTGGTGGTTGTAACCTCTGCAAGTCTTTCTCCAACCTCATCCGCCTTTTTTCTAGCAGCTTCACCTGTCAGAACATATTCTGCTTTTACATATCCGGTCACTCTTCCAGACTTTATGTAATACCAGCCGTCTTCTTCGCCAAGCTTCTCACCCACCGAATCATCATAAAGCTTTCCAAGAATCTCTCCTTCTGTTCCCGGAATGCTTCGGATGTTCACGTAACTGTTTACATCTGCAATAATTAATGTTTCTTCCTCTTCTATATTTTCATCTTTTGTATCTTCATCGTTTGCATCCTGATTGTCTGTTTCTTCTTCAGAATCCAACTCGTTTTCTTCTGTTTCACTTGTCCCATTGGCACTTGCCACATTTGGAAGCAGCATTCTTGTAACAGAAACCTCTTCCAATGTCTCCGAAAAATCACGCACCTCTGTAACTTCTGCTGCGCTCATTTCTCTTGCCCGCGACATCATCTCCACATTTTCATCAGAATCCTTCTGTACAGATGCTGCTGCCATTAGGATACTAACTGCAGTAATCATACATAACACTTTTGCTTTTTTGAACTTCATCTTCTTTCTCCTTTAGATTTGTTACAAATGTGTTACATATATTACATAATTCTACTGCTCTTGTGAATACTTTTTACCAAGGGAATATCTTCCAACCCTATATAAAACGCTATGCGATTATCTCTATCTGATTATCCTCCGGCCCTAAAATCACGCTTTCATAATATCCGTCACCCGTTACTCTAGGTCCATTAATCACTTCATATCCCGCTTCATACAGCTTCTCTGTCAGCATATCAACCTTCTCTCTGCTGCCCACTTCGAAAGCAATATGAATATATCCCATTCTTGCCAGATTTTTCTTCTGCTCCGTCATCTGCGGCAGATTCATAATCTCCAGACGGCTTCCGTCCTCAAAGGATAAAAAATAACTCCGAAGCCCGGTTCTTGGATTATGATACCCATCATTTGGCTTTGCTTGAAAAAATCTTACGAAAAAATTTTTGACCCCCTCTAAATCCTGCACATACATTGCTACATGTTCAATTCTCATTTCCTTCTCCTTTCTGCTGTCCCCAAATGCAAGCTCTCCTTAAGGATACTGTTCTTACGAAACCAATGTATACTGCATCAGTTCATAATGCAGTCTGCTTCCTTCTACAATTCCCTCCGGTAAAAGAGCTCTTGCTACTAACTTCAAATCTTCTTCTGGTGCATCTACTCTCTTTAAATGTGCGTAATCTCCATCAATCTGTTGCACGATATAATCACAAACTAACATAAATTTTCTCCTTTTTACTCTATGCGTTCATTATAACACATACCGTCTCATTCAGATTCTTAATTTTAAATTAAAAGAGTCTACGGCAAAACATGTGCCATGTACACTTCTCATACCATAATCGGTATTATCGGAAACTTTGAACATTCGCATTTATTCTTTTGCAAGAAAAAGTTTGAAGTATGTTGGATAAAATTTTAGAAATTCTTTGCCCTTCCCGATGAATAAACGTTTTGTGTCCGCTCACGCGTTTTACAGCTCACAACAAAAAGTGTCCGCAGTGGGACGGAAATTTCGGACACAGCTTTCAAGTACATCTAACAGGGCGGCTTTAGCAAAGTCGATATTAGAATCCGGCTACCGCAAAGGAGGGCGTTACGTGATAAATAAATTTCACGTAGTGTTCTCCTGCGTCCGCCGGATTCCGTTTTGTCAAAGCCGCCCTGAAGATGTACTAGGAAAACTGCGAACGCAAATTTCCGTCTCCATGCGAACACTTTTTGTGAGTGTAAACACCTTGAGCGGACATAAAAGATAACGATTTCATCGGGAAGGGCATTAGAATTTCAAAATTTTTGACACATACTTCAAACTTTTTACTTGTCGAAAGAATAAATGCGAATGACGCAATCTTGCGATAATACCGATTATGGTATGAGAAGTGTTCGGCATATGTTTTGCCGCAGACTCTTAAAAATACAAAGCAAAAAGACGGCCTGTCGAACAGCCGTCTTTTTAGGAGAAGGTATTTTTACTATGGGGTATAGCAAAAACTATATATAATGTATTGGGGGGTTTTTACAGGTATTATAATATCATGTTCCCCTCGATAAGTGTGCACAAACTTCACAAAAAGTGATTCCTTTTTTTATGCATGTTGTATAGTTCGTTTTTACCAACCGCCACTTTTTCGACTAAAAACTGCACAAATCAGGCTTGAATAATGCCTCGAACTCTTTCTGCCCGATTTTTTCCTTCTCAAGTAAAAGCTCTGCGCAGGAGTCTAAAATTGCGCGATGCTCTAAAATAATTTCTTTTGCTTTAGTGTAGCATTCGTCAATGATACGTTTTACTTCTGCATCAATTGCAGACGCTACGTTTTCGCTGTAGCTTCTTGTATGTCCGTAATCACGTCCGATAAAGACTTCGTCATCATCATCGTAACAGATTAAACCGATATTCTCGGAAAAGCCGTATTTTGTAACCATTGCGTTTGCCATTTTGGTTGCCTGTTTAATATCCTGGGATGCACCTGTGGTAATATCGTCAAATACCAGCTCTTCTGCTACACGCCCGCCAAGGGAAACGATAATATCCTGCAGCATTTTTCCTTTGGTATTAAACATTTCGTCTTTTTCCGGTAAAGGCATGGTGTAGCCTGCTGCGCCTGCTCCGGTTGGAATAATCGAAACAGAATAAACAGGACCGACATCCGGGAGCACATGGAATAAAATTGCGTGTCCGGCTTCATGGAATGCTGTGATTCGTTTTTCTTTGTCCGAAATCACTCTGCTCTTCTTCTCTGCACCAATTCCTACTTTTACAAAGGATTTCTTAATGTCGCTCTGCGTAATATAAGCACGTTCCTCGCGCGCTGCCACGATTGCTGCCTCATTTAAAAGGTTTTCCAAATCAGCACCTGTAAAGCCTGCTGTGGTCTGTGCAATCTGTTTCAAATCAACATCATCGCCTAATGGCTTGTTCTTCGCATGAACTGCAAGAATTTCTTCTCTTCCGCCAACATCCGGTCGTCCCACATGTACTTTACGGTCAAAACGGCCTGGACGCATGATTGCCGGGTCCAAAATATCCACGCGGTTAGTTGCTGCCATAACGATAATTCCCTCGTTGACACCAAAACCGTCCATCTCAACTAACATCTGGTTTAAGGTCTGCTCACGTTCATCGTGGCCGCCGCCCATACCAGTTCCTCGTCTTCTTGCAACCGCATCAATCTCGTCAATAAAAACGATACATGGTGCATTTCTCTTTGCTTCTTCAAATAAATCTCTTACTCGTGATGCACCAACACCTACAAACATTTCCACGAAATCAGAACCGGAAATGCTAAAGAAAGGCACGCCTGCTTCTCCGGCAATTGCCTTCGCAAGAAGTGTTTTACCTGTTCCCGGAGGTCCTACCAAAAGGACACCTTTTGGAATTCTTGCACCAAGTGCTGTATATTTCTGTGGTGCACGTAAGAAATCTACGATTTCTTCTAATTCTTCTTTTTCTTCTTTTAATCCTGCAACGTTTTCAAAACGGACTTTTTTGGCTTCCTCTGTCATCAGCCGCGCGCGGCTTTTTCCAAAGTTCATCATTTTGCTTCCGCCGCCATTTGAGTTTGCCGCATTCTGATTTGTAATGATGATAAAGAAAATAAACATTGCAGCAAAAATAATTAAATACGGAAGGATAGTTAAAATCCAGCTCTCTGCCGGAATATCATCCATCGTGTAATCCGCACGATTCTGCGCTCTTAAATAATCCTGTATCTCATTTACATCTGATACTGTCAACACTCTCTTTGACGAATCTTCAAATGTAACAACCACGCTTCCGGTTGGCTCTTCTCTATTCTGTACAATGTGAATCTTTGCCACAGTGCCAGATAAAATATCATTTTCAAAGGCTTCTCTTGTATAGGCATTCGTCGATGTTGTTCCATCTAAAAAATACCAGATGCCAATGACTGCAAGAATGAGCACCAGATAAAATCCAAATCCCTTATAGCTATTTCTTTTTGTGTTCAACTTACTTCTCCTTTATTCCTCGATTTCAACATAACCAATGTATGGCAGATTTCTATACTGCTGGTCGCAGTCAAGACCATAACCTACCACAAATTCATCTGGAATCTCAAATCCTACCCAGTCTACATGCACATCACACACACGACGTTCCGGCTTGTCTAATAATGTACAAAGCTTTAATGTCTTTGGATTTCTTGTTTTTAAGTTCTCTAAAAGATAGCTTAAGGTTCTTCCAGAATCAATAATATCTTCTACTACCAATACATTTTTTCCTTCAATGCTGTTATCTAAATCCTTTACGATTTTTACAACACCGCTGGATTTCGTTCCTGAGCCATAGCTGGAAACAGACATAAAGTCCATTTCAACCGGACAGGTAAGTCTTTTTGCAAGCTCACAGGTAAAAAATACAGAGCCTTTTAAAATACAAATTAAAAATACTGGTTCATCACCAAATTCTTTGCTGATTGCTGCTCCCATTTCTGCAATTCTTGAATTTACCTGTTCTTCTGTCAAATGCACATTTACTTTTTTAATTTTCATTTGGATTTCCTCCCTCATACTGTACTTCTAATACTCGCTTTGTATGTTCTTCTATCTTAAATTCTGCACTGATTCTGCCTCCGACAACCCAGATAACATGCGCCTCTTTCGTCAGTAAAAGTATACTGTCTCTTGCTTCGGAAGGAATTTTCTCATTGATAAAATATTCCTTCAAACGCTTCGTATGTCCCTCTTTATCCAGTGTCAGATAATCTCCACTCTGTCTGTTCCGAATTTGCAAGCTACCTTTTATTTTATCATAGTCTAGGCATTTCGTACATGTTTTTTTCGAAATTTCTTGGTTTGTCCAAGTAAATTCACGCACTTGAAAACGAAATCTTCCTTCCGGCACATCATAAAAATGCGGCTCTCCATCTAAAAACGACTCCATTTCTTCTTTTTCAATTACAATGTGTACCTGTTTTACAGGAACTTCCTCCTCTGTTTTGAAGAAAACGATTCCCTCATAACTCCGCTGTACTATCAGCTGATATGGCAGTGAAATTTTTCTTCCAACCTGCTGTTCAAATAAATATAATGCTTTTTCTACATGAACCGCTGTAATATCCTTCGCAGACTGCGCCATTTCGCAGATTGCTTTGTGTAGGACTTCTTTTTGAATGATAAGCGGATATGTCTTTAGTGCTTCTTTCTTTACTTCTAATCGTTTCTCTTTTTTTGCGCAGCTCATTTCGTATGCCTGCATCACCTGCACATCGAGATAATCTCTCATGTCCCTTAAAAGCTCTGCACACTGGTTGATGTGCGGCACTGCCTGCCGATTGATTTCTTTCAGCTTCGGGAGCACCTCATGGCGGATGCTGTTTCTGCTGTACTCTGTATCCATATTCGTGCTGTCTACACAATATGCCTGTTTTTTCTCACTTAAATAGTTCTCAATCTCTCCGCGCGTCTGTTTTAGAAGCGGACGAATAATGCTAATTTTCCCTTCTAATTCACGTTTGGGCTGCATTCCACATAAACCATCTAGTCCGCTGCCACGCACCATCTGAAAAAGAATCGTCTCTGCATTGTCCTCTGCATGATGCGCCAACGCGATATGAATCGCGCTCTCTTTCTGCGCTGCCCTGCGGTAGCACTCGTAACGCATGATACGCGCTGCCTCCTCGAATCCCATTCCATGCTCTGCTGCATACGTTGGAACATCCACCGTATATACTTCACAGGGAATCTCCTGCTCCTCACAAAAACGTTTTGTAAAAGCAGCATCCTTTCTGCTTTCTTCCCCGCGGATTCCATGCTCTACGTGCACTGCTTTTAGCAGAAACGGCAGCTTTTTTCTGATTTCTATTAAAACAAGCAGGAGGCACACTGAATCTGCGCCCCCGGAAACGCCGGCAATGACCGTATCCTGCGGCGCAATCAGTTTCTCCTGCTCTATAAATCGTAAAACTTCATCTAACATTTATTTCTCCCAAATGCAGGCGGCTAAGATGGTCATATCATCCTGCACCCGCCCGCCTGTAAAAAGCATCACTCGCTCCATTATCTTTTTCACAAGAATTCCCGGATGGTTCGTATCAATGCTTTCGATAATCTCCTGCATCGTTTCCTCCGGTTTTGGCACATGTAAGTATTCTAACACACCATCTGTAACCATTACAACAAAATCGCCATTTTTTAGCGCAGCCTGCTGTCTTTCAATCTCTGGATTCGTGCCCACTCCAACCGGAAGACACTCGGACGAATAGCATGACACCTCCTTCCCATGCTTGACAAAGCTTGCCGCTGCCCCAATCTTATAAAACTCTGCTTCTCCGTTGTACAAATCAATATTGCACAAATCCACAGTGGAAAAGAGGTCATTTTCCCCCTTCATCACCATAGCAGAATTCATCATGCGGATTGCCGTCTCTATGGAAAATCCCGCCTCGGTAAACCGTTCTACGAGGTCAAGCACCATTTCACTCTCTTTGCACGCAGTACTTCCTGAACCCATTCCGTCAGAAAGCCCCAACAGATAGTTTCCTCCTTCCAGCTCCAGAAAAGAAAAATTGTCCCCGGAAATCTGCGCTCCATCCTTTTTCAGCCTGGATATCCCCTGTACGCTGCGATACTTCGTATCTTCATAGAAAAGAAAATTCACAGGCTCTTTGGTAATAAATGTCTTGCAGTCTGCATGCGGTCTTAAATCTTTTTCAAAAGCCTGTCCAATTGCCGCCTGAAAGTTTTTTACCGAGATACAGCCGCCCGAACGGCTGTGCATGCGGACTGTCAATTTCAAGTGCCCCTGCACTGTCTGATACAAATGCACGTCATCAATGACAATCCCATGCTCCTTTGCCCGGTAACGCAGCTCGTACAAGCTTCTTTTTTCTTTTGCATCCAATAGCTCCTCTTCCTTCGCACAGTCCTGCATAATGTATGCCATTGCATTTAACTGCTCTGCAATCGTCTGCCTGTTCTCTAACAGCCTGTTGTACCATGCCCGGTTCAATTTCACCCGCTCAAACACGCGCACAGCCTCCTCCACCATGTCTTTACTTTTTTTGCAATATTTTTCTAACTCTATCGTATTTTCTTCTTCCGGCTCACCCACATTTTGTATCGACATTATCATTTTCGATAATATTCCATATAACGGTGTAGAATCCCGCTCCCAGCAGATAGCACAGGAATCGCAGTTTGCACACAGCTTTCCAGTCAGTTCGTTTTGCATCTTTCCCAGCTCCTCCGGGGAATAATTGCTTTTTTTCACGCTCATGCTCTGGAAAATCTGTGAAAGTCCTTGAAATGACTCTGCATAATTGAGTAACCGACCTTCGTTCCCAGTACTTTTCGGAATACGCTCCTGCACCGGCGGTTCAAACTTCCATTCAAGCACCATATTCGCCAGACGATTTATCAGTATCACCGCTCCAAAGATAAAAATTCCTTCCAGAAAAATTGCCGGTGTCTCCGGCTGCTCCTTCCACGAAAGCAGTCCGCCGCTAAAAGACAATATCATCGTAGTAATCGCCGCAAGTGCTCCTGCCAGCGGCGCAGGGCAGCCATCATTTGCCCAGCGCACCAGCCGGATAGCACCAGCTATAATAAGAATTGCAACGGAATACTTCACCAACGCAGTAAGCGGCATGGTATACATCATTCCTATGTACATGACAGCAGCAAGCCAAAGTCCATTGATTTCTTCTAAATATAGTGCCGTAAAATATGCTGGCACAAGCGGATAACATCCCATCGTTGCCGCGCCGCAGGTAAGTCCTCCAAGTAAGGTAAGTATCATTTGTCGCATTTTCATTTTCTTCATCACACATTCCTCTTTTCTTTTTAGATTCCGGTTTTAGTGTCCATTGCATAACTGCACTGGTCTTTTCCGGGAAAGTGAATCCGATTATATGCCCACTCCAGAAAAATCTTTGTCAAAGCGTCTCCTAGTTTTCAAAAACTTTTCGCCAAAATTACCGTCTGCTTGTCTATTTCTGGGGTGTCAAAGAGGCTTGTGCTTTTTAAGATGTTGAGGTTCATGTGCCTGCAAATGCTTCACGTGAGTGCGCAAATAAAAAAAACAGCGCAGCGCAAACCTGCACCACACTGTTTTCATATATGTAAAAAATCCCTCTATTCTTTTGTTTCACGAAAGATGATTTCATCCTCATAGAGAAGCCCTAATTTGCTTCGTGCTGTATCCTCGATACTTTCCTGCGAGTTAATGTTCTTCTCGTATTCCTCTAACTCTGCTTTTCTTTCTTCTTCATCTTTAAGTTCCTGCTCACGCTGCTCCTGAATTGCCGCATAAGCCTGGTCTTTTTCATATATCTTTATAATTTGAATCGACATAACCACCATAAACGCTATAAGAATTATGCTGATGCATATCTTCCCAGCCCGGTTGCTGTCTTTTCTCCTTCTTTTTCTACCTGCCATACACGTGTCCCCATTCACTATAGTTTACATAATCCCATTTTAACTGCTTTATATACTTTTTTCAACTGTCTGCCGAAAAAAGCCAGGATTTTCTTCCCATATTTTATCACTGGTCCGAAAAGAACAGAACATATCTTTCCTAAAACGCCTAATATTTTTTTCCAGACGAATACATTTATTTTTATCACATATCTGCTAAAAAGGAAATAGTAAACTAACATTCCAATCAAAATGCCGCCCAGTGCAAATCCACGCACCATACCATCGTTTTCCTGATATATCATAAGAAATACCACGACAGTACAAATCAGCCAATAGAATAAGTCTTCCATTCCTACTAGAATGACACCATGCTTTTTGATTCTTCTGAAAATGCGTAAAATATCATAAAGGAGAAACAGTCCTGCACCCACGCATGCCGAGATTCCAAGAAAAACCGCTTCATTACTGATGCTTTCACTGATTGTCATTATTTAAACAACCTTCCTAACAGTGATTCTGCCTGTTTTCCTGCATTTTTTACATCAGAATAAGTCATGGAATCAATTCTGCCCTCGATGTCAATCTCTCCTTTTTCCAAAGAGAGCCTGTTGACATGCAAATCATGCCCTTTTATCAGCAGCATTCCCAATTCTGTCTCTAATAATATTTCCGCCACATCAAAAGATAACACATCCACGACACCGCTGAATGCACCACTTTGTCTGTTTATTAAAAGCACTTTGTGTGATTTTGCAATATTACCATTTCTCTCGTCCATAAAAAATCCTCCTACCAATTCAATATATTAGGAGGGAGGCTTTTTTATGATACATATTCAAATAAATCTTTTGCTTCGTCTTTCTTCGTTGTATCCTGAATGTCTAATACCTTGACTTTTACCGTCTTTGTCCCAAATGCGATTTCGATAATATCACCGACTTTCACATTCTGGGAAGCTTTTGCCACTTTTTCATTGACTAAAACTCTGCCCGCGTCGCATGCTTCATTTGCAACGGTTCTTCTTTTTATCAGACGTGATACCTTTAAGAACTTGTCTAATCTCATGGTTTATGCTCCTTTCTGATGACTTACCAAAAGTCATTCGTATTGCTGCTTTCTAGTTATATTTTTAAGCAAAAAGCGGATTCAGTTACTGAATCCGCTTAAATAAACATTCTTATGTTACTGGCAATTATGCATTAACCATATCTTTTAAAGCTTTACCAGCTTTGAATTTTGGAGCTTTAGAAGCTGGGATAACCATTTCAGCACCACTCTGTGGGTTTCTTCCTGTTCTTTCTGCTCTTTCAGAAACTTCGAATGTTCCGAATCCTACTAACTGAATTTTCTCACCTTTTTTTAATTCTTCAGCAACTACTTCTGTGAAAGCTTTTAATGCTGCTTCTGCATCTTTTTTGCTTAATTCTGTTTTTTCAGCCATAGCTGCTACTAATTCTGCTTTGTTCATGTTAAAAATTCCTCCTCTGGATTTTACATATAAAAAATATTCTGTGGTTGTCTATTCAAAACCTACATCCATATTTATACTTGTTTTCTATTGCTTTGTCAAGAAATTTTCCCATATTTTAGGGGTTTTTCAGCTTTTTTTACATCATCTTCTGAATCATTGCTAAAACTGCTTCTGACAGAGCCTTTGATTTTACATCTGCATCTTCTAAAGATGTACCTTTCACGCCTAAGTAGAACTTCACTTTAGGTTCTGTTCCGGAAGGTCTTACGCATACCCATGCATCGTCTGTCATTTCGTAATATAAAACGTTAGATGATGGTAAACCAGTAGGTTTTACTGCGCCTGTTGTAACATCTGTGATGGTGTCTTTCTTGTAATCACGTACTGTTGTTACTTTGTAGCCGCCGATTTCAGCTGGTGCATTCTCACGAAGGGTAGATAAGATTTCCTGAATCTTAGCAAGTCCTTCGATACCTTTTAATGTGATAGATGTTACATCATCCTTGTAGTATCCGTAACGCTCATACATTGCAAGCATTGCATCCCAAAGTGTCATGTTCTTTGTCTTATAGTAAGCTGCTGCTTCACAAAGAGCCATAGAAGCTACGATAGCGTCTTTATCACGCGCATATGTGCCTGTCAGACAGCCATAGCTTTCTTCCATACCAAAAAGATATGTTCCTTTTCCTGTCTTCTCGAACTCTAAAATTTTCTGTCCGATAAATTTAAATCCTGTTAATACTTCGATTAATTCAATTCCGTAATACTCTGCAATTGCATCTGCCATGTTGGTAGAAACGATAGAACGGATAAATGCTCCGTCTGCTGGAAGGCTTCCTTCAAGCTCTTTCTTCTGTCCAATGACATAATCTCCAATAAGACAGCCAGACATGTTACCTGTTAAGCTGTGGTATTCCCCTGTCTTAGAATCTTTTACATAAACACCAAGACGGTCTGCGTCAGGGTCTGTTGCAAGGATTAAGTCTGCATCTACTTTTTTACCAAGGGCAAGTCCTAATGCAAATGCTTCTTCTGCTTCTGGGTTTGGATAACTTACGGTTGGGAATTCTCCATCTGGAAGTTCCTGTTCCGGTACAACATAAACGTTTGTAAATCCAAGTTCTTTTAATACACGACGGACCGGAATATTTCCTGTTCCATGAAGTGGAGTGTATACAATCTTTAACTCACTTCCTACTTTGTCGATACAGTCCTGATGAAGCACTAATTTCTTTAACTCTTCGATATATGGGTCATCGATATCTGCACCGATTACCTGATAAAGACCAGCGTTTACTGCTGCATCCTTCTCCATAGTCTTAACTGTTGCGTAATCAGTTACTTTCTTTACTTCGTCCATGATTCCAGTATCGTGTGGAGGTGTAATCTGTGCACCATCCTCCCAATATACCTTGTATCCATTATATTCTGGTGGATTGTGGCTTGCAGTAATATTAATACCAGCAATACATCCTAATTTACGAACTGCATAAGATAATTCTGGTGTTGGTCTTAATGACTCGAACACATATGCTTTAATGCCGTTTGCAGCAAGGCATAATGCTGCTACATCAGCAAATTCAGGTGACATTCTTCTGGAATCGTACGCAATTGCAACTCCCTTGCTCTGTCCATTCACGTTACAGATATAATTTGCAAGTCCCTGTGTTGCCTTTCTTACGGTATAAACGTTCATACGGTTTGTTCCTGCTCCGATAACACCTCGAAGTCCGGCTGTACCAAATTCTAAGTCCATATAAAAGCGTTCTTCGATTTCCTTCTCATCAGAGGCAATGCTTTGTAATTCTGCTTTTGTTGCCTCATCAAAATAAGGGTTATTTAACCACTCTTCATATGTCTCCCTGTATCCCATTTCCTTTTTCCTCCCTATTTTTCCTAACTAATATATTAGCTTTGAATCTCTTTATTTTCAAGTACTATTACTTGAAATATGGTATTATTCTATCCTTTTTTCATTAATCCGATAAAATTTTTAACAGTTCCGACAATGTACTTAGATAATCTGAATCTGTACTGCTTGTGCTGCTCGAACTATCTGTCAAAGCATCGGTCAATGCCTGTGCAACACTGCTGCTAGAATCCGCTGCACTGTTTGTCTGTGCTGCTGCATCAGTTGCACTTGTTGTGTTTGAAGTTCCTGTAGCTGCAGAACCATTACTTCCTGCTGCACTTCCAGCTAAACTTCCCGCAAGACCTCCTGCTGTACCGCTGGTATCGGCTGCTGTGGTCGTTTCACTGCTTGTTTCCGTACTCTTTTCGCTCTCTGTCTCGCTGCTTGTTTCACTGCTTGCCACCGCCGTAGAGCTTCCTGTCATTTCAACCAAAATGGTTGCTTCTTCTGAATTTACGAATAATTTCTTCTTATAATCATCGCATCCTGCTGCCGATACCTTAATAGAGTGGATTCCGTACTGAATCTCAATCGGTTCACTGTAATCCTGCTTCTCGCCATCAATCCAAAGCTCCGCATCCTCTGTATCCACTGCAAAAAGGATTTTACCTTTCTTCGGTCCTTCTCCCTTTAATTCATCCAGATTTAACGTTGTGGTCTGACCACGTTCAATTGTCACTTCCTTGCTTCCGCCATAGCCTTTGTTTGCCACTGTCACAAGATAAGTTCCCTCCTGAAGCTCTAACTGCATGTTAGAAGTAATCTCAGCAAAGATTTCACTTCCAATCTGCACGTAACTGCCCTCAAAAAGAGATGTATTTTCCATTGCAAGCTCACCATGTCCGGTAGTGACTGAAACAGAGAGGATTTCTTTTCCCATTCCGACAACCCGGATTTCATCCATCTCAACTAAGGAAGAAAGTTTTGTCTTTTCTCCATTCGAAACAACAAATACATCATCGTCATAGGAATAATTTGTATCTGCAATCTTAAAAATACCACGTTCTTCATCTACTGAATAACGTGTAATATCTTCATACTCCCATACACTGTCTGAAATCTGTATCTCTAAAAGTCTGCCTTCGCTGTCTTTTTCTCCAACATTTACTACTCTGCCCGGTTCAAATTCTGAAACTGTGGTATTATCACCATATTTATCCAGAAAACTTGTTGTCAGAGAATAGTAATACATATATTGTCTGCCGGATGCAAGCTGCTCTAAAATCATATGTTCCATTGTCATGTCATTGCTGATAATCATGTATAAATCAGCTCCGATGCCTGATTCTGCAACAATTTCTTCTGTTCCATACACAACCTCTGTTTCTAACTGCTCGTTATCTTCGGAGGCTTCTGTGTCATCTTTCTGCTCATCTGTTTCCTGCTGATAATAATGTGCCCCGCTGACAACTGTTCCCGCCTTATCTGAGCCACAGCCAGCAAGGAGCACCGCTGTCAAACATAATATTCCAAATAATCCTTTTGTTTTTCTCAAGTATCTCACCTCATCCTTTGCATCAATCATGTTCAGTATACATGATTATCTCACAAAATGAAATAGCATTTCAAGAAACTGTTCCCGCTCTTCTTCCTGTGCAACAACCTTTTCTAACTTCTCGATATTACGCCCGGAAAGCCATGCTTTATGGGAATTATTATAACGGTTTGCAATTTTCCAGAATTTTTCAGGATAAGCAAGATACAGATATAAGTACTTCAATTCAATATCACTTAACTTCCGCTCTTTGTGATATGCCTGAATTAAGTCCATGCCAAGCCCGGTATTCCAGTTATTTTTCTCCATCATTTTCCTCGTAAAATTCGCCAAATCACTAATCTGCATATTATAAGAAAAGTGCTCAAAGCCGACAAGCGCAATGCCCTGCCTTGAAAAAATAACATTATGCTGGTTAAAATCTCCATGACAGAAACCAACATCTACATTTTCTAATTCCATTTTTCCAAGTAAATCCGTCACCTCAGATGCTTTGTTCATAAAACGCGCATAGTGCTTTCCAAACATTTCCTCAAACTCATTCTTTTTCCTGCGGGAGCGGATATAATTGCGCACCTGACGCAGTTCTCTGTTATGTTTTTCATATAAAAGCAGAAGTGAGTCTCTGCCCATTTTCACAAAATCCGGCACTTCGCCCTGAAATTCATTTGACGCATTATGTAAACCAGCCAGCGTTTTAACTGCAAAAAGCATGTCATCTCTGTTTTTTGCATCACATTCTGCCCCGGAAAACGTATCCAGAAGCATCTGTTTTGAGCCATCCTCATCTACCACCAGTGGTTCTCCCTCTTTTGTATACACAATGTTTTCAACCAGCAGATTCCTGCTCTGCAAAAAGTCCAGCATTTCCTTCAAAAAGCTCGCGCGCTCCTTTGAGCCGCGGTACTCACTTAACGCTTTCACACCAAGATTTGTATCGATAAGATAGCAGTCACGTCCTCTTGAAACTGCTTTTACATTTAATTCATACTGTTCTAATATCTGTTCCGGACGATTATACACAAAAAACCCCTCCATCTGACAAGTCTACGACACTTTCGTCTGCCCGAATTTACAGGCAGTCCGGCTTCCTCTGTCGTGTCTCTTTATCATATGTGAGGGGTTCTTAATTTATGAATGTGCGAAATCAATTTCTCTTTGGTATTTTCCTGTGGATTTTCCAATACGATTTCAAGCAGCTGGTTTAACATCGCACCAATTTCTTTTCCCGGACTCATGCCCGCTTCAATCAGGTCTGTTCCTGTGACTGCAAGCTGTTTGATGGTAATACACTGCTGTTTTTCTAAAATCTGAGTATATATTTTCTCATATTCTGCTAAATATACGAGTTTTTCTTCGCGGTTTTTCCGACTCTGTGCAAGCACATCTGCTCTTTTTACTGCAAATAATGCCGGATACTGCTCAATCCCGTTGCGGTTCATGGCACGTCTGATTGCACGCTCCGTTAAAGGAGGTCTGTCATCATGACACTGCACTAATTTGCACACGCGGTCAGTGGTTGCATTGTCAAATTTCAGACGACGAAGAATTTTTCTTGCCAGCTGGCTTCCTTCCTTTTCGTGTCCATGAAAATGATGAATGCCATTTTCATCCGTTGTCACACAAACCGGCTTTGCTACGTCATGGAATAACATTGTAAGACGAAGTACTTTATCGGCTTCAATATTTTTTAAAGCCTCAATCGTATGCTCTCCTACGTTGTAACAATGATGCGGATGATTCTGTGGTGTTTCCATCATCCTGTCAAATTCCGGGAAAAAGACCTTTGTAAGCCCTGTCTCATAGGCGGTGCGGATTTCTTCCGGGTGCTTTGACACCAAAAGCTTTACAAGCTCTACCTGAATACGCTCTGCGCTGACCTTTGCTATATTTCCTGCAAGCTTTTGTATGGCAGCCTTTGTATTTTCTTCTATGGAAAAGCCAAGCTGTGCTGCAAACCTTACAGCGCGAAGCATACGAAGCGCGTCCTCAGAAAAGCGTTCCTCTGCCACACCAACACAACGGACAATTCCTTTTTCTAAATCGCCAATTCCGTCAAACGCATCTACAAGCCCGACTTTTTCATTGTATGCCATTGCATTAATGGTAAAGTCACGCCGCTTTAAGTCTTCTAATAGGTTTGAGGTAAACTGTACTTCCTTCGGGTGACGTGCATCTTCATATTCGCCATCAATGCGGTAGGTTGTTACTTCAAAGCCTTCATGTTCCATCATAACCGTCACTGTTCCATGCTGGATTCCAGTATCGATTGTATGACGGAACAATGCTTTCACCTGCTCCGGCTTGGCATCTGTTGTAATATCCCAATCCTGTGGAATGCGGGAAAGCATGGTATCCCGCACGCATCCGCCTACGGCGTATGCATCGAACCCATGCTCCATTAAGGTATTGATTATGAAATTCACTTTGCTAGGTAAAGCTATTTTCATACGCTTAACTACTCCTTTCCCGCTTTCTTTTCACATTCTTTGTCTCTATTACTTCGTCTGTCGGATTTGACTTTAAGCTTTACAGCCTTCTATTCCGACTACTATTTATTTTAGTATGCCTTGCCCCAGTATACAAGTTTGTGGGCTGGTTTACCACAGCATACACATACGTCTGAAATCTTCTCCTGGTCATTAAATGGCATACAACGTGAAGTTACTGCTAAATCTTCTTTAATCTTATCTTCACAAGCCTGGTCTTCACACCACATTGCGCGGATGAATCCTGGTTTGTTTTCTGCGATATCTGTTAATTCATCATAATTATGAGCATCCCAGATATGTGCATCACGATGCGCTTTTGCACGCTCTAACATTTCTTTCTGAATAGTCTCTAAAATTTCTGGTACTTTTACTTCGATTTCATCTAAAGCAACTTCAATCTTTTCTCTTGTGTCACGACGAACTACGACACATTTGCCTGCTTCGATGTCCTTTGGTCCAAGTTCGATACGAACTGGAATTCCACGCATTTCCTGCTCGGAGAATTTCCATCCTGGGCTCTTGTCAGAATCATCTAATTTGGCACGACATACTTTTCCAAGACGCTCGCAGACTTCGTTTGCTTTGTCTAATACACCTTCTTTGTGCTGCATGATTGGAATAACCATTGCCTGAACTGGTGCTACTCTTGGTGGTAATACAAGACCGGAATCATCACCATGTACCATGATAATCGCTCCGATTAATCGTGTTGTCATACCCCATGAAGTCTGATGTACATACTGTAATTTATTTTCTTTGTCTGTATACTGGATACCGAATGCTTGTGCAAATCCACTGCCGAAGTTGTGGCTTGTACCAGACTGTAAAGCTTTTCCATCGTGCATTAACGCTTCAATTGTATAAGTAGCTTCTGCACCTGCAAATTTTTCTTTTTCTGTCTTCTGACCGCGTACTACTGGCATTGCAAGGAAATCTTCACAGAAATCTGCATAAAGATTTAACATCTGTACAGTTCTTTCTTCTGCTTCCTCTGCTGTTGCGTGTGCAGTATGTCCTTCCTGCCATAAGAATTCTCTGGAACGTAAGAATGGACGTGTTTCTTTTTCCCATCTTACAACAGAGCACCACTGGTTATATACCTTTGGTAAGTCACGATAAGACTGGATGTCATTTTTGTAAAAATCACAGAATAATGTTTCAGAAGTAGGTCTTACGCAAAGACGCTCCTGTAATGGATTTAATCCGCCATGTGTTACCCATGCTACTTCTGGTGCAAAACCTTCTACATGGTCTTTTTCTACCTGTAAAAGACTTTCTGGAATAAACATTGGCATGTATACGTTCTGTACGCCTGTTTCTTTAAATCTGCGGTCTAATTCTGCCTGAATATTTTCCCAGATTGCATATCCTGCTGGTTTAATGACCATACATCCTTTTACTGATGAATAATCAATTAACTCTGCTTTTTTTACAACGTCAGTATACCACTGCGCGAAATCTACATCCATAGATGTAATGGCTTCTACTAATTTCTTGTCCTTTGCCATGATAATTGTCTCCTTTTTTCTTCTTTTTTATTTATCTATAACGAAAATGGATTCGGAATTTCAAATTCCATTTTCTTTTTTGTAACTGGGTGTTTAAAAGCTATCTTATAGGAACAAAGTGATAATGCTCCATAGCTGTTTTTCATGTTTTCTTTAAAATTATACTTTCTGTCTCCCACCAGCGGACAGCCTGCATTTGCCATCTGTACACGTATCTGGTGGTGGCGGCCTGTTTCAAGTTTGATACGAACAACTGCTTTGCTTCCGTTCTGTGATAATACTTCATAAGAAAGCTCTGCGCGCTTTGCGCCCTCTGTACCTTTTGTGACAACCTTTGAAATATTCGCTTTTCCGTCACGAAGCAGGTAATCCTCTAACGTGCCGCAGCCTGCCTTTAGGGAATGTCTTGTTTCGGGCACACCATCTGTCATCGCATAATAATATTTATCTGCGGCTTTTGTGGCAATCTGCTTACTCAAATCTGCCGCTGCTTCTTTTGTTTTCGCAAATACCATCACACCGGATACCGGCTGGTCTAATCGGTGCACAATCCCGATATAGGGTGGCTCACCTTTACTGACACGATAGTTTTTCAGGATACTTTCCATATCCTTTTGTCCCATCTGCTTTGTCTGTGTTGCAACCCCGGCTTCTTTGATGCAGACGAGAATTGCTTCATCTTCATATAGTATGTTTAGCATAAAAAAAGCCCTCGTTCCTTAAAAATTTAAGGACGAGAGCTGTCGCTTCGTGTTACCACCTTCGTTCGCCCATACTTCACAGTATGAACCTCAATAAGTACTTGCCTACTATATCAAATACTCCTGCGCTGTAATGGGCGCGCCCAGTATAGCCTTCCAAATCTCTCTGGTCGGTATACAGCTCCAAGACTGGTTCATCATTCTTCCGATAAAGCCTCGCACCAAACGGCTTCTCTCTGCAATCCTTGTAATGACTACTATCTCTTTTCATCGCTGATTTCATTTTTTCTGATAATAATATAAAAAAAATGGGTTGTCAAGTTTTCCTTGTGATTTCCATAGACAAGTTCGCTTTTATCTTCCACCTGATGCATATTCATTCATGAATATATCAATCACTTCCCGCACCGGCTGAATCAACGCATGTTCATACTGACAGCGCCACATCACTTTCTGACTCATCGCGCCATCTACCACGCCATCAATCGGGTCGCCGCTCTTTATCGGATTCTCGTTATCAAATATGTAAGACAACACATTATATGCGTGATTTACCACCCAATCCTGATTCATTCCATGAAAATGATACTGTACATCCGGCAAAAATAAGGTATTCATCCCGACACTATCTATCATCATATCATTCGTATTTTCTATATTAAAGAATCTCACATTTACTGCAAAATAAATAAATCTGCTCTCGCGTGGAACATTATGTTCCCGGATAACATCCGCCATAAAAAGTTTCCCTGAATTTTGGAAATAAACTGCTTTGCACTTTGGATACATTTCTACCAGTGCCTCTAAGAAGTCCATATCAAGCTCTGCACGCTCTTTATATGGCAGTGCCGCCGCCATCATATCCGTAGCAAACACCTGATATTTGCAGGAACTCAACACTTCCTCGCTGTTTTCACAGTCCCACATCTGGCTGCGCTCCATTGCTCCGATTTGTGCCCCGTCAAATTCATTGCATCCCATAATCATTAACTGCGGTGGAACTTTTGCATCTTTATATTCTGCAATGTATTTTTTTACTCCAAAACCTGCCACTTTTTCATCATATGAAAAATTATCTACCTCGCCCAAATGCTTCTGCATAATTGCATTCATCTGCTCTTTTTCCGGCATTTCGCATAGCTCTTCAAATAGTAACTGCATAACAAATACCGCACCCGGTCTTGCTTTTTCCTCTAGGTTTTGCTGTAATACTTCTTTCTTTTTTGAAAACTTATCAAAAATCCCCATTGCATTCTCCTCTTAATGTTTGTTGTAATTTCCCTCAGTTTTTTTGCTGCTTATTTTATTCTACTCTATCACTTTTCTTACGTCAAAAGTTTTATATGCTCCTCTTTTTGTATCCGGCATGCATTTAATATTTATTATAAAATTCATAGTCACCATCTGCATCTTTTGACCAATATATGTTTTGATTCTCCCAGTCATTAATGTCATACATTTCTATTCCATTTATTTCTGTCGGCAGATAAATCTGTGGAATAATTCCCTGTGCATCTTTCAACTTGGAAAAAATGTAAATCATCTGATTATTTTCTTCATCCAGCAATACATACTCATAGCAGAGATTTGAAGCATAAACTGCAACATAAGAAGGATACTTAAATAACTCCTCAGAATACATAATTGAATTCGTTACTACAGTTCCGTCATTATCCACTACAACATCACACTTTATCTTAGCAAGCCGTTCTTTCTCGCACTCATAATCTTCCTTGGAATAAGTCACTGCTGCATAGATTAAATATTGACTTATAGAATGATTATCCACTCCACTATAATAAAAATAATCTACATCTATTGCATTGCTTATATTTTCTGGAAATACATATAAACCGCTCTCACTATAAAGTTCCTCTTTTTCTAAATCTATATGTCCATCCCAATTCCCATATTCTTTTGCATCAATTGTAAAATATTCCTGTGCGACGCTTGAACCAGTATACATAAATAACCAACCCAAAGCAATTATTAACGCTGCTGCCGCCAAACCCAACACCGCAATTCCTATCATCTGCGCTTTAATGTTCTTTTTATATCTTTCTATCACAGGTGCATTATCTACTTCAAAAACACTTTCTGGTATACAATCTTTCATTTTTTCAAAATAATTACTGCATCCTTTGCACTCATTTAAATGTTTTTCCACAAGCTTGCTGCTATCCTCACTGCAAACTCCATCCACATACAACGGTAACAAATCCTTTATCATTTCACATGTTATTTTCTGTTCCATCTCTCTCTATCCTTTCTTGAATACTAACTTTTGCACGATGATATGTTACTCTTGCCCAGCTCTCTGTTTTGCCAAAGATTTGTGCTATCTGCTTATAGGGCAATTCTGCAAATATGCGAAGCTGAAAAACTTCTTTATATGGCTCTTCCAACGTATGTAATACCTGATGAATTCTTAACATTTGTTCGTCATCATTATTTTCTTTCATCTCTACAACATCATCAAAAAGTTCACTTACCGTTTTCCTGTCTCTTTCAATTTTTCGCAACTCATCCATACATGTATTTTTTGCAATTGCGCATAACCATGTGTATTCACTGGAGCGATTTTCAAATTTTCTTTTTGTTTTCATCGCCTTATAAAAAACTTCCTGCGTAATATCCTCAGCCCAACTCGAATCTTTGACAATTATGACCACATAGGAATATATTTTCTTAAAATACAGCTTATACATCTGTTCAAAATCCAACAATCACTCCCCCTTTTTGTTTTTCTATAGGTTAGACGTAAAAAAACACATTTTGTTACAAAAAAGATATATTTTTTATTAAACTATATGTTTAAATTTTTTCAATTATATATTTATTCTACAATTATAGAGTTTCGTTTTTCATTTCTTCGATTATTTTCCAGTTTCTTTGCAAAAAAATGTGATGAACATAAATATTATATTCATCACATTTTTTAAACTTAAATTAATATCCAATTATTCACCTTGATTCTCTTGCAATTCTTGTTCCATAATACGCCTAATCTCCTGCACATTTGTAAAGAACAATTTAACTTCCGAATCATACATAGCAAGTACATCCTGTAAATTTTTTACAAGGACTTTATTTAATTCCTTATGTACCATAATTGGTTGACCTTGAATTGTATGTACATGGTCCAAATATTCTTCAATTATTGGAAATGCATTTTGAATTAAAAAAGCATTTTCCTTTCCTGCAAACCTACCAATTACTATTGTATTACATTTTCCATATCTTTGCTTTTTCTTCTCAATGATTACTTTATACTTTTCAACTTGTGAACTGATAGGTATCATCCAGTATAAATCTAAATTCTTTTTATCTTGAATAGCATAAAAATGCGGACGATAATTCCCATCTTCCTTATTGCTCATTAAATATTTGTCTTTTATCACCTCAAAAAAGTCATCTTTTATATGATATGAAAACCCCTGTTGTACCTTCAAATTTTCCTCCTTACAGAAATTCCCCACCGACATAAGTCGATGGGGAACATTTACAAACTATACTATTTATATCCCACCTGTATAGCAAGTGGCGAACATTTACAAACTGAATCACTTATATCCCGCACCATCAGCAAGCGGCAAACATTTACTTCTAACTATATTATATACAGTTTATCTAAAACATTCAATCACTTTTATTAAGTTACTCTTACAACTTAAAGCGATATCCCACGCCCCAAATCGTTTCGATATACTGAGGTTTATTGGTATTCAATTCAATCTTTTCACGAATCTTCTTGATATGGACGGTAACAGTTGCAATATCTCCGATAGATTCCATATCCCAGATTTCGCGGAAAAGCTCTTCCTTGGTAAAGACATGATTTGGATTCTCAGCAAGGAAAGTCAGCAAATCAAATTCTTTGGTTGTAAACTGCTTTTCTTCATCGTTAATCCAGACGCGGCGTGCTGTTTTATCAATGCGGATGCCGCGGATTTCAATCATATCATTCTTTGGCTCGTTACTTCCGATAAGACGCTCATATCTTGCAAGATGTGCTTTGACACGTGCCACCAGCTCGCTTGGCGAAAATGGCTTTGTGATATAATCATCCGCTCCAAGACCCAATCCGCGGATTTTATCAATATCATCTTTCTTGGCTGATACCATTAAGATTGGTGTGTTTTTGTCCTCTCGGATTCTCTTGCAGATTTCAAATCCGTCAATGCCCGGCAGCATTAAGTCCAGAATAAACATATCGAATTCCTCTGCAAGTGCTCTTGCCAGTCCGTCTGTTCCGTTATTTTCTATTTCTACATCGAATCCACTCAATTCCAAATAGTCCTTCTCTAAATCTGCAATTGCTTCTTCATCCTCAATTATCAATACTCTGCTCATTTAGTACCTCCTGATATTTTCTTATTACAAAATACATAACCGTTCCAATGGATTCCTTGCTGGTTGCCCAGATTTTGCCTCCATGGTCCTCAATAATCTTTTTCACAATGGAAAGTCCGATGCCGCTTCCACCTGTTGCGGAATTTCTTGAAGCATCCGCCCGATAGAAACGGTCAAAAATATATGGTAAATCTCTTGCGGCAATTCCACGTCCGTTATCCTCAATTTCTACCTGAATGAAATCACCAACATCCTTAATGCGGATATTAATCAGCCCTTTCTGCTTATCCAGATACTTCACTGAGTTACCAATAATATTATTAATAACTCTGCGCAGCTGCTCCGGGTCAGCGATAATCACAATATCTTCCTCTGTGTAATTGAAAAAGGCAAGTCCGATGTTCTTTGCTTCTAAGTCAATTCCAATCTCTTCGATACAATCATTGAAATAATCTGCCACATTCAACTTGGCAAAATTATAAGGAATACGGTTCGTATCAATCTTCGAATACAAAGTCAGTTCATTAATCAGTGTATCCATTTCTACTGCCTTATTGTAAATGGTGCGCAGATATTTTTCCCTTTTCTCAGGCGCATCTGCCACTCCGTCTAATATTCCTTCCGAATAACCTTTAATGGCGGTAATCGGCGTTTTTAAATCGTGCGCAATATTACTGATTAACGCTTTATTTTCTTTTTCTGCAGAAATCTTTTCTTCGGCATTTTCTTTCAGACGCTGCCGCATCTCCTCGAAGCTTCGGCAGAGTTCTCCGATTTCATCCATGCCCTCAGTCTCTATCTCAAAATCCAGATTGCCATCTTTGATATTCTGCGCTGCCTCCTGCAATTTTTTAATCGGATTCATCATACTTGAATAAATCCAGATACTAAGCATACATGCCGTAAGCACAAGAATAATCACAATGGAAACTAATGCATCCACTAACAGGCTCTTCATCTCCGGAATCATTTCTTCCAGACGTGTTACAATAAAAATACTTCCCTCAGCACCATCGGTATAAACAAAATCAATCTGTTTTATCAGATTCTGTTCTTCTCCATCAATATATGTTCCGGAAGAAGAATCCCTGTCTTCATTGCCATACTCCGGGAGATTCGTCAACACAGCCGGATTAGCAGTTTCTCCAATATATACGAGTTCCTGTCCTTTTCGTATCACCAGATAAGACGCTTTCTTTTCCAACTGCTCGTTGATTTCATCCAAATGTTCGCGGTTAGACAAACGTTCCGGTGTCTGCTCCGACTCTACCAAAAGTTCCTGATAAATATCCTTTGTAAAACGGTTTAAAAGCTGTACCGAATTTGCAAGATATTCATATCCTACATTCTCCACCCCATACGTTTCTTCAATTGCCTTGTTCTGTATCTGTTGAAAACCCAGCATTGCGATAATTGCTAAACTGATTGGCACAAATATGATAATACAAAATGAAATTAAAATTTTATTTCTGAACTTCATATTTTTCCTCATTTTTCTTCGTTGGATTACCCTATAAAAATAGGTCATAGGAATACATCCTATGACCTATTATAACATTACCAAACACAAAAGCCTATTTCTTTTGTGTAAAATAATCTAAACTTTTCATAAATTTTCAGGCAGCTTATAAATATTTCTTTAATGTTTCAGCCTTATCTGTTGCTTCCCAAGGAAGGTCTAAGTCTGTACGTCCGAAATGTCCGTATGCTGCTGTTCCGCGGTAAATTGGTCTTCTTAAGTCAAGCATCTTAATGATTCCTGCTGGACGAAGGTCAAAGTTCTCACGAACGATTTCTACTAATTTTTCATCTGATAATTTACCAGTTCCAAATGTATCAACCATGATAGAAGTTGGCTGTGCAACACCGATTGCATAAGATAACTGAATTTCGCATTTGTCAGCAAGTCCTGCTGCAACGATATTCTTTGCAACGTAACGTGCTGCATAAGCTGCGGAACGGTCAACCTTTGTACAGTCTTTTCCAGAGAAAGCTCCGCCGCCATGACGAGCATATCCGCCGTAGGTATCTACGATGATTTTACGTCCTGTCAAACCAGCATCTCCATGAGGTCCGCCGATTACGAAGCGTCCTGTTGGGTTGATGAAGAATTTTGTTTCAGCGTCTACTAATTCAGCAGGAAGAATTGGGTCAAATACATATTTTTTAATATCCTCATGAATCTGTTCCTGTGTTACATCTTCGTCATGCTGTGTAGATAATACAACTGCTTCTAATCTCTTAGGTGCACCATTCTCATCATATTCTACAGATACCTGTGTTTTTCCGTCTGGTCTTAAATATGTTAATGTTCCGTCTTTACGAACTTTTGTAAGCTGTAATGCAAGCTTATGTGCTAAAGAAATTGGATATGGCATTAATTCCGGTGTCTCGTTTGTTGCATAACCGAACATCATACCCTGGTCACCAGCACCTGTATCTAATTCGTCTTTTAATGCACCTTCTCTTGCTTCTAACGCTTTGTCAACGCCCATTGCAATATCCGGTGACTGCTGGTCTAATGCAACCATAACGGCACAGGTATGTCCATCAAAACCTGTTTTGGCATCATTATAACCAATCTCATTTACGGTATTACGAACGATAGTTGGAATGTCTAACTGTGCTTTTGTTGTGATTTCACCTGTAACTAAGATGAAACCTGTACAGCTTGCTGTCTCGCAGGCAACACGACTCATTGGGTCCTGTTCCATGCACGCATCTAAAATGGCATCTGAAATCGCATCACATAATTTGTCAGGATGTCCTTCGGTAACGGATTCTGAGGTAAATAATAATTTTTCCATTGTCTTTTCCTTTCTTTTTCTAAAACGGTTTGTAGACTAAAGAACTCCGCTTGTACGAAGCACAAGCGGAGTTGATATACACTTAGATTATCAAATCCTCTTATTGTTCGAACTCTCTTTATAGTCACTGTCTCTCAGACAGCATTTGCTCGCTCAGGTTGGCACCTTCCATACGGGGTTGCCGTGACTTCACAGATCCTTTGTATCTCCATCACTCTGAATAAGAAAATTTATACAATATTGAATTTTCAAATCTTTCATAGATAAGATACACTCATATCTCACGCATGTCAAGCAATTTCAGAAAAAGATACTATTTTTCTATGTTGACTTTAATTTTCGTTACTTATATACTATTTTTATAAATAATTACAGTCGTACCATTATTTATAATAAACAAGTATTTGGGGTTTACTCTTATGAAAAAAAATTGCACAAAAAAAGAATTACAGCCTGGCATGATTACCATCGAGGATGTAAAGACACCAAGCGGTCAGGTGATTGTTAAAAAAGACACTCTCTTAACTGCTCAAATCATTTCCAGAATTGGCTTTTATCGTATTGATGATATCCTTGTGGAAGTTCCAGAAGTCTCTGAGCCAAAACTGCAGGAGTCTGTGATGCAGCAGAAAGAACCTGTCTCACAGCCAAAGCAGCAGTCTACAGCACCTTCTTATTCCCAGAAAGTCGTTCGTTCCAAAGAATTTCAGACTTTCCAGATTGACTACACCAAGCTTCTAGTCGATATCCGCAATAATTTTGAAGGCTATGTATTCCGCGGACAGCCATTAAATATGGATGCGCTGCTTGCCGGAGTCAATGATTTATATCATTCCAGAAAAACTTCCTTAGAGCTTTTCGATATGCTGCATAATATGCGCTCTAACAACGATTCTGTTCATGCGCACTGTTTAAATGTTGCGCTTATCAGCCGCAGAATCGGACGTTGGTTAAAGATAGAGGGCGCAGATTTGGATGTACTGACCTTGGCAGGACTTTTACATGACATTGGAAAGCTTAAGATTCCAGCAGAAATTTTAAACAAACCCGGCAAATATACGGACGGTGAATTTGCGCTGGTAAAACAGCACACACAGTTCAGCTATGATTTGTTAAAAGACCTTCCTTTAGATGAGCGCATCAAAAAAGCTGCATTATCCCATCACGAACGCTGTGACGGACATGGCTATCCATCCGGTCTTTCACAGGATGAAATTGAAGATTTCACACAGATTGTTGCTATTGCAGATGTTTATGATGCTATGACTGCGGCACGTGCATACCGCGCACCGCTTTGTCCATTCCAGGTTATTGACAACTTTGAGAAAGACGGACTTTCTTTATATCGTCCGAAATTAATTTTGACTTTCTTAAAACACATTGCAAATACCTATCAGAACAACCGAATTTTATTAAGTGATGGCCGTCCGGCAGAGATTGTGATGTTAAATGACAAATACCTTTCAAAACCGCTTGTCCGCTTATTAGACGGTACTTGCATCGACCTTGCAACGACACCATCTCTTCATATTCAGTCTTTAGTCTAAAAATAAAGAATCTCGCTTGCGAGATTCTCGCGCCGAGCGCGGTCGCTTGCGACATACTACATCTTCGCGCGAGTGCGCATCTGTGCACGAAGTGCTTTTTGATTCATAGAAATTTGCGAAAATTTCTATGAATCAAAAAACGCTATACAAATCCGAATGGATTTGCATAGCGTTTTATTTTTTATGATACTTTCAAAGTAAACTTCTGAATTTCTTTCTCAGAACTTACCTTTTCAATGACTGCTCCTAAAGAAGCCAGTTTTCTTTCGAAATCTTCGTAACCACGCTCGATATAATAAATATCATCTACAACAGTGATGCCGTCTGCTGCAAGACCTGCAATTACTAATGCTGCACCTGCTCTAAGGTCTGGTGCGTTTACTCTTGCTCCGGTATATTTCTTCACACCATTTATAATCGCGATATTGCTTTCTACTTTAATGTTCGCTCCCATACGTGTAAGTTCATCCACATATTTGAAACGATTTTCAAAAATACTTTCGGTTACGGTACTTGTTCCCTCTGCGATTCCAAGAACAACTGCCATCTGCGGCTGCATATCTGTCGGGAATCCCGGATAAGGAAGTGTTGTAACCTGTGTATGATGTAATGGCTTTGATGCCACAACACGTACTGCGTCGTCAAATTCTTCTACTTCGCAGCCAATCTCTAATAATTTCGCAGTGGTAGCTTCCAGATGCTTTGGAATCACATTTTTTACCATAACATCTCCTTTGGTAGCTGCTGCTGCAAACATAAATGTTCCAGCCTCAATCTGGTCTGGAATAATCGAATATTCAGTTTTATGAAGCTTCTCTACTCCTACGATACGGATAACGTCTGTACCAGCACCGCGGATTTTTGCTCCCATGCTATTTAAAAAGTTCGCAACGTCAACAACATGTGGCTCTTTTGCAGCATTCTCAATGATAGTCTTGCCTTCTGCCATTGTTGCAGCCATCATAATGTTGATGGTAGCACCTACGGAAACTTTATCCAAATAGATATGTGTTCCCACAAGACGGTCTGCTGACGCTAATACGTGGCCATACTGAATGTCTACGTTTGCACCAAGTGCACTGAATCCTTTTAAATGAAGGTCAATCGGACGGCTTCCGATATTACAGCCGCCTGGCAACGCAACTTCTGCTTTTTTATATTTTCCAAGGAGCGCTCCAATTAAATAATAGGACGCTCTGATTTTACGAATATATTCATTATCTACATTAAAATCACGAATGAAAGAACCATTAATCTTTACTGTATGCACATCAATACGTTCTACTTTCGCACCGATTTCTGCTATTGCATTCAGTAAGACGTTGATATCTCTTACATTCGGAAGATTTTCTATTGTAACGGTCTCATCTGTCATGACTGCTGCTGAGAGAATTGCGAGCGCTGCATTCTTTGCTCCGCCAATCTCAACTTCGCCAACCAGTGGATTCCCGCCTTTAATAACATACTGCTCCATATCACACCTCTACGAATCTCAACCTACAAACACGTAATTATAGTAACTATTATGTGTATTTGTCAAGCAATTCTTCCTACAATATAGTGTCAATATTTTCCAACTATTATATCACACTTCTTGATTTTCCGCAAATTTCCTGCTAATAACTGATATATTTCAATGGGTCTACCTGTGAACCATTGATAAATATCTCAAAATGAAGATGCGGTCCGGTTGAATTACCTGTATTTCCACTTTTTGCTATTGTTTCGCCCTGTTTTACTGACTGTCCCGTACTAACAAGCAGCTTGCTGCAATGTGCATAACGAGTCATTCTTCCATCCGCATGGCTGAGTAAAACATTGTATCCATAGCCTCTTGAATAACCTGCACTTACGACAACACCATCACATGACGCATAAATTGTTGTGCCAACAGGACATGCCCAGTCTACACCCTTATGCTGTCGTCCCCATCTGCGTCCAAAACCGGATGTAAAACGTCCACCTGCTAATGGTTTGATGTATGTTGGCGGCGTAATCGTTCCCTGCTCAATCACAGCGGGCTTTGATTCCACAAGAATGGTCTCATGTATCAGTTCGCGGCTCTTTTCCATGCCATTTTCATAAACAACAGCATCATTTCTCTCGCGGTGGCCTACCGTTCCTTCCTCGTGTACGACCTGTTTTGTAGTATACCAGGAATCATTTTCAATAATAATCGGCTCAGCCTCATAATCTTCCTCGTATACCTCGCCCATTTTGATACGAAGTCCCAAATCTGGCTCTGGCACTGCGACAATCAGCTCATCTCCCGGACAGATTGGCACATTTTCATTGTCAAATTCATTCAGCGCCATCAACTCAGCAACCTTCATATCGTGGTCATTTGCAATAATGGAAAGACAGTCTCCACTCTCTACTACATATATTTTATTCGTTTCTTTCTCTTTGGTTACTTCTGAAACCTCTGTCGCAATATCTGAAAGCTCATCCTCTTCTACATAATTTTCTACAAGCTTGACATCTTCGATAAATTCCATTTCAAGAATGCCTGTCTCATAAGAATCATCTTTCGGATTAGCCACAGCATACTGTACGGCATACATCATACTTTCTGTAATTCCTGCTGCCGCTTCTCCTGCAACGCCCTCCTCTGGAATCACTTCTGTTTCTTCTTTTGGATTTGTCTCCACAAGCTCTGCAGTTAAAATACCCGCAATATGGCCATCTGCCTTTGCTATCTGCGTATCATACTGCTGCTCTGTATCTGCCGCATTTTTTACCTCATTTAAAAAGGCTGCTGCCTGTTCAAGACTCTCAAAATTTGCACGATACCCCTCAATTGCAACTGTATAGCTTCGCACCTGCTCACAAATCAGTGAGTTTTCCAGCTGTTCCTTTAAAATACCTTTTAATTCTTCCACAGTGACAAGCTTTGTAAACCACTTATTGTCTGTCTCTGTAGAAAAATCATAATCCATACATAACTGCTGCTCACTCTCTAACGCAAGCTCTCTGCGCATCTGAAGCAGCAGCTCTGCTGCATCTGTTCCCTGATTCACGCAGCCGATTTCTATTCCGTTAAAATATACACGTTCAAATTTCTGCCCAATGCTGATTGTCTGAGAAATACTAATCAGCAGCAGAAACAAAAATAATGCTCCCATTGCGCCAAGCTGCACAATTTTCTTTGGCGTAAGCTCTATTTTCTGCATGTAAATTCATTCCTCAAATCTAATATTTTTTCAACTGTTTCTTCTACATTCAGCTGATACTCATCTACAACAACATCTGCATATTTCTCGTACAATGGTGTACGCTCTGCATAAAGGTCTTCTAAGGTCTGACCATCTTTTAATACAACACCACGTCCCTTAATATCGTGAAGTCTGCGGTTTAAGACCTCAAATGGCAGTCTTAAATAAACGATTGTGCCGATTTCTTTTAAATGCTCCATTGCTTCTTTTCCATAGACAACGCTTCCGCCTGTTGCGATAATGGAATGTTCTACGTCTAAGGAGCTGTTTACGCGGTTTTCTACTTCAATGAACCCATCTGTTCCTACTTCTTCAATAATTTCATGCAAAAGCTTTCCTTCTTCTTTCTGAATTACAAGGTCTGCATCTACAAACTGGTATCCTAAAACTTTTGCAAGTATAACACCAACAGTGCTTTTTCCAACACCTGGCATTCCAATTAAAACAATATTATCTTTTTTCATATATCTTTATCCTATAGTTTCTAAATTCGATTCTTTTTACCGGGTACTTTTCTACCCATTTTCTTAGAATAACACAATCTGCATAAATCTACAAGTAATAACGTTTTCACCCGCCAAGAATGCTCTTAAGACATAAAAAATGCGCCGCAGTGCGACGCATTTTAAAACTTTCTTATTCTTCTGTTGTTTCTAAAACTTCTGTACCATCTACAGATTCTGTAGTTGGCTCAACTAATGTAAATAAATTATCAAAGGTTACGCTTTCCCAGACTTTTTCATTTACAGTCCACTCAGATGCTTCTTTCCATGCGCCAGCCACCTCATCATATAAGTCGCTCTTGCGCTCTTCGATAATCTCTTCTCTGTGCTCTTCTGTTGCTTCTTCATCTGTTAAAGCATCCATACGAAGTACATAGTAAAGGTTATCTGTTTCTACCACCTCAGAAAGTTCACCTTCTGTTGTTAATGCCTGTAATGCAGTAAGTACTGCTTCATCTAATGTTGTGTCATCAGCAGAAAATGTACCTGTGCTTACTGTGTATCCGCGTCCTTCTGCTGCTGTCTCTAATCCCTGCTCTTTTGCTTCTGTTAAGAATGTTTTCACATCTGCTAAAAGATTTTCTTTTTCTTCGTCTGTGTACTCTACTGTATTTCCTTCTTCATCTGTGTAAGATGTTTTGGAAATACTTACATAGCTGTAAGCGCTTGTATTTGCATCTTCGTCACTTACTTCTGTATCTACATCTGCGATAATGGCATTATACATCTTGTTCTGAACAGTAAGCAGTGTTAAATATTCTTCTACGATGTCTTCTGTTGCGCCAAGTGCTTTAATAGCATCATCTTCGTTGTCGCTCATAAACTTCGCTGCTGCTTCTGCAATCTTATTTGCTTCGTCTTCACTGATAGTAATGGAATAATCATCCATATGTGCCTGTAAAAGATACATCTCCTGAATAACAGTAAGTACGCTGTCTTTGGTCATATCTTCCATTGTCTCGCCTGTACCATACATATCACTTTTCCATACATCTTCACCCATGTATGCTACATAAAAATCATCATACTGTGCCTGCTGTAAGCGTGCTGCAAAATTAGCTACTCCAAGGCTGATTTCCTTATCATCTAAGGTTGCAACAACTGCATCTTTATCTACTCCACAGCCTGTAAGTGCAGATACTGCGATAATGCTGCTTAAAAGTAATGCAGCGATTCTCTTTACTCTCATGTTTATCCTCCTAAATATCCCCTCTTCTTTTGCACTAGGGCAATCACTCGTTCTATTATAGTGCTTTTCCCAAAAAGCCGCAAGATTTTTCATTGTTTTTTCACAGTTTCTCCCTGCCAGTTTCCCTAAAATAATCCTTATGCTTCCGTTTTCACATCTGTTTTTCCATCATCCTCTAGTAAAAGCATCTGCATGTCTGAAAGAAACTTCTCAAGTGCTTCGTATGTGTTCACGCTTTTTTCTCTGGAATTTTTGCGCAGAACATAGGTAAAATATGGTGCTTTTGCATCTGCTGTAAAGCGGACATTTGTGCCATACAACGCTATCAATTCCGGTATTTTCGCCGCATCGAGCTTTGCTTTTTCGTATAACGTAAACTTTAACGTATCGCCTTTTTGTGAAACCTCTGTCAAATAAACCTTGTGTGCCATTGATTTCATTTTGGCAATGTATAAAAGATTTTCCACTGATTTTGGCAAATCTCCGAAACGGTCAATCAACTCTTCTAACATTTCCTCTGTTTCTTCTTCCGTCTCAATTCCTGCGATTCGCTTGTAAATATCAAGTTTCTGGAACTCATTTGGAATATAACCCATTGGAATGTATGCATCAATGACAACATCAATTGCAGTATCGAATTTCTCTTCGACTTTCATTCCTTTGGCTTCTTTTACTGCTTCATTTAACATCTTACAGTACAAATCATAGCCGACTGCCTGCATATGGCCATGCTGCTCCGCGCCAAGAAGATTTCCTGCGCCTCGGATTTCAAGGTCACGCATCGCAATCTTAAAACCACTGCCAAGCTCTGTGTACTCTTTAATTGCCGCTAAACGCTTTTCTGCGACCTCTTTGAGCATTTTATCACGCTTATACATCAAAAATGCATAGGCAGTACGATTTGAGCGTCCTACGCGCCCACGAAGCTGGTAGAGCTGGGATAATCCCATATTGTCCGCATCATGAATAATCATGGTATTTACATTGGAAATATCAAGCCCTGTTTCAATAATCGTGGTCGAAACTAAGACATCAATCTCGCCATTGATAAAGCGGTACATAATATTTTCAAGCTCTGTTTCCTTCATCTGTCCATGCGCATATGCCACATTTGCTTCCGGGACAAGTTCTGCTATCTTAGTTGCAACATCTGCAATTTCTTTCACACGATTGTATACATAATATGCCTGTCCGCCGCGGGCTAATTCTCTCGAAATTGCTTCACGCACCAGCTCCTCGTTATATTCCATAACATAAGTCTGAATCGGGATTCTGTCCATCGGCGGCTCTTCTAGGATGCTCATGTCACGAATACCAATTAAGCTCATGTGCAGGGTTCTTGGAATTGGTGTTGCTGTTAAGGTTAATACATCAATGTTATTTTTTAACTGCTTGATTTTTTCTTTATGGGTAACACCAAAACGCTGCTCCTCGTCAATCATCAAAAGCCCAAGGTCTTTGTATACCACATCTTTGGATAGAAGTCTGTGCGTTCCAATAATAATGTCTACCTGACCTTTTTTCAGATTTTCAATTGTCTTTTTCTGCTCCGCTGCCGAGCGGAAACGGCACAGTAAATCCACATTCACCGGAAAATCTTTCATACGCTGCGCAAAGTTGTTGTAATGTTGCTGCGCAAGAATCGTGGTCGGCACTAAAAATGCTACCTGCTTGCCATCCTGAACCGCTTTAAAGGCGGCACGAATCGCAATCTCTGTCTTTCCATAGCCAACGTCACCACAGATAAGTCTATCCATGATTTTCGTACTTTCCATATCTTTTTTGGTGGCTTCGATTGCTAAATCCTGGTCTTCTGTTTCCTCAAACGGGAACATCTCTTCAAATTCTCTCTGCCATACCGTATCCGGTCCATAGGCAAAGCCCTGCTCGTTTTGTCTGACGGCATAAAGACGCACAAGGTCGCCTGCAATCTCTTTGACTGCTCCACGTACCTTTGTTTTTGTCTTGTTCCATTCCTGACCGCCAAGCTTATTCAACTTCGGCTTCTTTGCATCTGCGCCTGCAAATTTCTGAATCAATTCGAGCTGTGTTGCAAGAATATAAAGATTACCGCCGCCTGCGTATTCAATCTTAATGTAATCCTTTTCTACTTTATCTACTTCGATTTTTTCGATACCGCGGTAAATTCCAAGTCCATGATTCTCATGTACCACATAATCTCCAATATTTAAGTCAGTAAAGCTTGCAATCTTTTCGCCCTCATAGACACGATGACGTTTCTTTTTCTTCTTTTCACCGCCAAAAATATCACTCTCAGAAATAACAACAAATTTGACTGCCGGATACTCGTAACCTTTTTTGATTTTTCCATACCCGGTCATGATTTCGCCCGGTTTTACTTCATGGTCGAAGTCCTCTGAATAAAATGCATTCAGCCCCTCCGCCATCAAATCATCGGCAAGACGCTTCGCACGCGTTCTTGAACTGGATAAAAGAATGGTCTGATATCCGTTCTTTTTGTAACGGTTTAAGTCCTTCACCAAAAGCTCAAAGCTGTTATTGTAAGGATTTACGGTCTTTGACTGAATATCAATATGCTCTTTAATATCTAGCTGCTGCTTTTTCATATCCAGTGCAACAAGTGCCACACATTTGCGGTTATTGATTTTTGACAGAATCTCCTTGCAGGAAAAAAGCTCTTTCATCTGTCCCGGAAGGATGTAACCTTTTTCCAAACGCTGCTTCATGCTCTCTGAAAATTCGGTCTCTGTTGCCACGCCGCGCTCAATCGTGCGGACAGTTTCATCCAAAAATATAAGAGAATCCTCTTTCTTGAAGTAATCAAGCAAAGACACCCGCTCTTCACAAAAATAAGAAAGATAAGCATCTAATCCTGCACTGATGCCATATTCTAAGGTTTCTTCTGCAAATTGTTCTGCTGCTGATTTTACCCGGTAGGCTTCCTCTGTTTTCATTTCCTTTCGGAATTTTGCAGATACTTTTTCTGCCTCTTTTAAAATCTTATCCACTCCGGCACGTCGCTCTTCTTCTGTCAAAACAAGCTCACAAGCCGGGTAAATATGCACTTCCTCAAGATTTTCAATGGAACGCTGGCTTTCCGGCTCGAAAGAGCGGATAGAATCTACTTCATCTCCCCAAAGCTCAATTCGGAATGGATTCTCCTCTGTCAGTGGGAAAATATCAATGATTCCGCCCCTTACAGAAAACTGTCCCATTGTCTCTGCCTGATAATTTTTTTCATAACCAAGCTCTACCAAATGCTTTGTCAGTTTCTCTAAGTTCACCTCATCCCCAATTGCAATTTTAGTAACCGCCTGAATGAATTTTTCCGGGCTTGCCATTGGGTTCATTAATCCGTCGAATGTAGTGATAATAGTGCACTCTTCTTCCTCTGCCATCATTTTCAATGCATTGATTCGCTCTGCTGTCAGTACATTTCCGCGGATATCGGACTGATAAAACAGGATATCCTTTGCCGGATAATATGCTGTCTTCTTATCAAAAAAGCGGTATTCTTCGTAAAGCTCCTTCGCTTTTTGCTCATGAAAAGTAACAATGATTCTGTTTCCAGAACCATTGTTTACACCATAAATCATATGTGGTTTTACTGCATCGATACAGCCGGACACCTGAAAGACACCGTTTTGCACCTGCAGTACTTCCTGTAATCTGTCATATCCCTGCAGCATTTGCAGAGGTTTTGTGAATGCTTTCACCTGATACCTATACCTTTCTTAGCTCTGCTTTGTGTTGTAGTCGTTCATTGCCTTATCCACTTCGCCATTTACCATAAGAGCTGCCGCTTCCATTGCATGAACAATGGCTTCCTCAACCTTCACGCGGTCTTCTTTTTCAAAATGGCCAAGCACATAATCTGCCAAATCCCAGCCCTTTGGTTTTTCGCCAACTCCGACCTTAATACGCATAAAATTCTGTGTACCGGCGTGGGCAATAATATTTTTAATTCCGTTGTGTCCACCCGCACTTCCTTTTTTACGGATACGGATATTGCCCGGCTCTAAGCTGATGTCATCATAAACCACTAACATTTCTGTTTCCGGGTCAAGCTTATAATAATTCAATAATTCAGCAACGCTTTCTCCACTTAAGTTCATAAAGGTCTGAGGTTTTGCTAACACCACCTTCACACCTTCCATCACTCCTTTTCCACAAAGAGCCTTATGTTTTTTTTCACTTACACTAATATTATATTTATCCGATAAAGCATCAATCACATCAAATCCAATATTATGTCTTGTTTTATCGTACTGCTTTGTTGGGTTTCCTAGTCCTACAATTAAAAACATCTTTTCCTCTTTCTCATGCATTTTGAACTGTTTCTGCCATACAGCAACAATGTTCCTGCGAAAAAAATCTCTAATTCTTTTCATTGATTCGTTTTCTGATAATCTCTGCTGCTGCCGCAAGCTGCTCTTTATCATTCACACCAGTAATGTCCTCAGGACTTTCTAATGCAAATGCATCCACGCGAAGTCCTTTTTCCTTAATAATTGTTAATGTATCCGGCAGATAATATTCGCCCTGTGCATTATTTGGTGTTAATTTTTCTAATGCCTCACTCAATTCCTTGGTATCAAAAATATACATACCAGAATTGATTTCATGGGATAAAAGCTCTGCTTCATTTGCATCTTTATGCTCTACGCTTTTCACAAAATTACCGTCTATATCACGAATGATTCTTCCATATCCTGTCGGGTCATCAATCATTGCAGATAATACAGTTACTGCATTCTTTTTCTCTTTATGAAATGCAAGAAGTCTTGTTAATGTCTCGGCTGTAATCAACGGAGTATCCCCAAATAAAATCAGTGTTTCTCCTTCTTCGCCTAGAAACTCCTTGGCGCATTTTACGGCATGACCTGTACCAAGCTGTTCCTCCTGCAATGCAAATTGCACATCTTTGTGACAGATGCTCTCCTTTACCACTTCACTTTTATAACCAACAACTAAGCAGATTTCTTTGGCACCTGCACCTGTTGCTGCATCAATTGCATAATCTACCAGACATTTTCCATCAATGGTGTGTACCACCTTTGGAAGTTCTGATTTCATTCTTGTTCCTTTTCCTGCTGCTAAAATGACTGCTCTTAAATCACTCATTCTTTCCCTCATTTCTGCGCTGTCTTATTTTCCCCAGCCGCAATCTTTTCATTAATTAATTTAGCCTATGTTCTATTTTACATTGGATTTCAGAATTTACAAGAAAAATTATTCAGGGTGGGATTATGTACGACAATATTTTGAAAAATCTCATTCTGCTCTGGCTTGTGGTATCGAATGATTACGCTATTCACATTTATTCTTTCGATAAGCAAGGGGTAATGAACGTGTCAAAAATCTTGAAATTCTACTGCTCTTTCCGATGAAATCGCTATTTTTTATGTCCGCTCAAGGTCTTTACACTCACAAAAAAGCGTTCGCATGGAGACGGAATTTTGCGTTTCTCAGTTTTCTTAGTACATCTGCAGGTTTGCTTTGACAAAACGGAATTCGGCGGACGCAGGAGAACATCACGTGTAATTAATTTTGTAGCGTAACGCCCTCCTTTGCGGTAGCCGGATTCTGATATCGACTTTGTAAAAGCAAACCTGCTAGATGTACTTGAAAGCTGTAGACCGAAAATTCCGTCCCACTGCGTACGCTTTTTGTTGTGAGTGATAAAACGCGTGAGCGGACACAAAACGTTTATTCATCGGAAAGAACAGAGAATTTCTAAGATTTTATCCAACGTTCATCATCCCCTTGCTTCCAAAAGAATAAATGTGAATATTTGATATTTCTAATACCACAAGCTAGAACAGAATGAGATTTTAATATTTTCATACATAATCCCACCCCGAATAATTTTTCTTGGCAGCTCTATCAAAAAAAGAACCAGTTCATAAATTTTGTTATGAACTGGTTCTCATCTATTTCCTACCCTTTTGCTATACGTCCACTTTCGTGGACATCCCCATAAACATTTTTACAACACGTTTTTATGCTTCTGCATCCAGTGTTTCCTGATATTTCTCCAAAATCAGTTTCTGGATACGGTCTCTTGTTTCAGAATTAATCGGATGTGCGATGTCACGATATTCACCATCTGCTGCTTTTCTGCTAGGCATTGCGATGAATAATCCTTTCTCGCCTTCGATAATCTTGATATCATGTACAACGAATTCTTCATCGATTGTAATAGATACCACTGCTTTCATTTTTCCTTCTTTTTCGACTTTTCTGATTCTGACATCTGTAATCTGCATAACTTTGTGCCCCTCCTCGTCGTTGCATAAATGCAAACTGGTTTAAATTATTCTGTCTGCTTGTAGCTTATAACACGTATCTGTCATTGTTTTCAGATACGATTTTAATTCCATTTTCGCCACAATAATATGTATTCGCTTTTAACGTATCGCGACTTTCTACTATACAGTTTTCAATGTGCGTGTTATCGCCAATATATACATCATTTAAAATAATGGAATTCTTAATTACACAGTTCTTGCCTACAAATACCTTCTTAAACAGAACTGAGTTCTCCACCTTACTGTTAATAATACATCCGCTGGCAATCAAACTGTTGCGAACATCAGAGCCAACATTGTATTTTGCTGGTGGAAGGTCATCTGCTTTAGAACAGATTCTTGGTTCTTCGCGGAAGAAATATTTACGCACTTCTGGTTTTAAG
The DNA here is from genome assembly GCA_045121975.1 of Roseburia sp. Classification (GTDB taxonomy): domain Bacteria; phylum Bacillota; class Clostridia; order Lachnospirales; family Lachnospiraceae; genus Roseburia. Next base: position 24,267 of record JBGVHB010000069.1, on the reverse strand, counting down.
AAGTCCATATTGGTCTGGAAATAACTTTCTACGGAAGAAATATTGCTCCAGTATTCTTTCATCTTATAACCATAAATCCGTTTCATATTCTTGTAACGAATCAAAATATCTGTTACAAAGTCCCAACGGTCTTCTTCTGCGCTTCTCTCTAACATCTCAATGAGCTGTCTTCTACGCACGATATAAATACCTGTTGAAATTGTATTTGACTGAGATACCATTGGTTTCTCTTCAAATTCTGTAATTCTTGAATCCTCATTCATGCGAACTACACCGTAACGGCTGACATCTACTTCCGGTCCCATGTCTTTGCAGATAACGGTAATATCCGCTTTCTTCTCAATGTGGTAATCTAAAACCTTATTAAAATCAACTTTATATACACAGTCACCACTGCTGATAATTACATATGGCTCATGTCTTCTCTTTAAGAAGTTGATATTCTGGTACATCGCATCTGCTGTTCCTCTGTACCACCAGCTGTTATCTACGGTAACAGTTGGATTGAATACAAATAATCCGCCCTGCTTTCTACCAAAATCCCACCATTTTGAAGAACTAAGGTGTTCATTTAAAGACCTTGCGCTATACTGTGTCAGTACTGCAACTGTCTGGATATGAGAATTGCTCATATTGCTTAATGCAAAGTCGATACTACGATATCCGCCGCCTACTGGCATAGCTGCAATCGCTCTTTTATTGGATAATTCCTGCATTCGGCTGCTATTACCGCCGGCTAAAATAATTCCTACTGCCTTCATTCTGAGTCACCTGCCTTAATAATTACTTCACCGCTTTCAAGGATTCCATTTGGATAATCTTCTTTCTTGGTTACGCCGGAAATCGCAGTGTTCTTTCCAATTGTAACGTCAGAAGGAACAGTCGAATCTTCACCAATTGTTACAAGACCAAATGAATAAATCTTATCATTTAACTTGTTCGGTTTCTCTTCGCCTACTCCAAGTGTAACATTATCACCAATCGTACAATTCTCAGCAATAATTGATTTATCAATCACAACATTATCGCCAATCTGTGTACCTTTCATAATAATAGAATCCCGGACAATACTGCCCTTTCCAATTGTTACACCTGCACCAATAACAGAGCTGTGTACCTCTCCATATACTTCAGTGCCTTCGCCGATAATACTCTTCTCCACAACTGAATCAGCTGACAAATACTGAGGTTCAATAATGTCGCTCTTTGTGTAAATCTTCCAATACTCTTCATACAAATTAAATTCAGGAATTAAATCGATTAACTCCATATTGGCTTCCCAATAAGAGCCTAATGTTCCAACATCTTTCCAGTATCCATTATATTCATACGCGAAAAGACGCTGTTTCTTCTCATGGCAGTATGGAATGATATGTTTTCCAAAATCACAGCTGCTCTGGTCTTTCATCGCAATCAGTGCTTCTTTTAATACTTTCCAAGAGAAAATATAAATACCCATAGATGCAAGATTGCTTCTTGGATGTTCCGGCTTCTCTTCAAACTCACGAATGCGCTTATCTTCATCTGCAATTACAATACCAAATCTGCTTGCCTCTTCAAGTGGCACTGGCATTGTAGCGATTGTAACATCTGCTTTATTTTCCTTATGGAAATCCAGCATCACTTCATAATCCATCTTGTAAATGTGGTCACCAGATAAAATCAGAACATATTCTGGATTGTACTGCTCCATATAATTCATATTCTGGTAAATGGCGTTGGCAGTTCCTGTATACCACTCGCTGTTGTCACTACGCTCATATGGTGGTAATACGGTTACACCACCATTATTTCTGTCCAAATCCCACGGAATACCAATTCCAATATGTGTATTTAAACGTAATGGCTGATACTGTGTCAGCACACCTACTGTGTCAATGCCGGAATTAATACAGTTACTAAGTGGGAAATCGATAATGCGATACTTGCCACCGAATGCAACTGCCGGCTTTGCAACTCTTGATGTCAGGGCGCCTAAACGGCTTCCCTGTCCTCCTGCTAATAGCATTGCTATCATTTCTTTTCGAATCACCTCAATCACCTCGTCACTTTCTAGTCCTTCTGATTCATTTGATATACACAAAGTATAACACATTGCGACAGTAATGTACATCACTTTTCACAATTACGCTATCATTTTTTTCGCTTTTTTGTTGAATTACACAAAAAAATGTATATATTTTCCATTTTTTGCCGCAAACATAAAATTTTCTGATGTAAGCATAAAATAAAGAATTTCAGGCAAAAGAATTTGCAAATTCATAATATAAGGTTATAATTAGCATGTTAGGAATATGAATATTAAATAGGTAGGTAGTCATTATGTATAAACTAAATTTTGAACAGCCAATCCATGTTCACTTCATCGGCATTGGCGGCATCAGCATGAGTGGTCTTGCTGAGATTCTGCACGAAGCACATTTTACTGTTTCCGGTTCTGACGCAAAGGAATCTGAATTAACCAATCATCTTTCTGAACTTGGCATGCAGATTTTCATTGGTCAGAAAGCTTCTAATATTATAGAAGGAATTGATTTAGTTGTTTATACTGCAGCTATTTCTGAAAGCAATGAAGAATATATGTGTGCAAAGGAAAAGGGCATTCCTATGTTAAGCCGCGCCGAACTGCTTGGACAAATCATGGATAATTACCAGAATTCCATTGCTGTTTCCGGTACACATGGCAAAACAACCACAACCTCAATGATAAGCCAGATTCTTCTGGAAGCCAAAAAAGACCCAACGATTACTGTTGGCGGAATTTTAAAGGCAATTGATGGCAACTTACGTGTTGGCAAATCAGACGTTTTCATTTCTGAAGCCTGTGAATATACCAACAGTTTTTTAAACTTCCGTCCAAAATACAGCATCATATTAAATATAGAAGCAGAACATCTCGACTTCTTTAAAGATATTAATGATATCCGGAATTCTTTCCACCTTTTTGCAAAAAATACAAAAGAAGATGGCGCAATCATTATCAATGGCGAGATTGAAAATTACAGTGAAATCACAGCAGGTATTCCAGCAAAGGTCATTACATATGGTCTTAGCGCAGACTGCGATTTCCACCCGGAAAATATTTCTTTCGATGAAAAAGCATGTGCATCTTTTACCGCCATGTATCACGATGAAAAAATCATGGATGTGGCATTAAGTGTTCCGGGCATGCACAATGTTTCAAATGCACTTGCTGCAATTGCTTTATCACTCGACTTAAAGCTTCCAAAAGAAGCCGTTCTTGCCGGGCTTGCTGCATTTGGCGGCGCAAACCGCCGTTTCCAGTATAAAGGCACTATTGATGGTGTCACAATCGTAGACGATTATGCACATCATCCAACCGAAATCCGCGCAACCTTAACTGCAGCGGACAAATATCCTCATAATCGTCTGGTACTTGCTTTCCAGCCGCATACTTACTCAAGAACCAAGGCATTTTTAGATGACTTTGCAGAAGTCTTATCTATGGCAGATGTGGTCGTGCTTGCAGATATTTATGCAGCCCGCGAAAAAAACACCTACGGCATCAGTTCAAAGGATATTTTAGAAAAGTTAAAAGAACGAGGAACAGAATGTTACTATTTCCCATCTTTTAACGAAATTGAAAACTTTTTACTAAAAAATTGTATAAACGGTGACTTGTTGATAACTATGGGGGCCGGAGACATTGTAAATGTTGGCGAACACCTGCTTGGCGAATAAGTTATCCACATTATCCACATTCAAATTGGGGAAAACTTCAACTTTTGAATGTGGATTTTTTTGTTTACATAAAATTATCCACAATTTTTTATTATTTTGCCCTCATTCCTTATGTTTCGAGAACTTTCGGCAGTTTCCATAAATTTCCGGTCGAATGCTTCAACTCATTTATCCACATTATCCACATTTCTGTAAAACCTTGATTTTACTAGGTTTCAGGAAGAATTTACACTTCTCAATTTCAAAATCGTGTGCTATAATTTGTGGCAGTTAAGACGGTGAACGTTTTATTGTTATTTGAAAGAGGGATTTATTATGGCAAAAATAACACTTCATAGTGACAGCTCACAGGCAGTCACAAGCGTGTCGAATATTTTTATAGATGAATACATGTCCGATGCGAATGGAGAGTTCGTAAAAATATATTTATATCTGCTTCGCCAGTTAAGTGCACCGGACGCTGCCTTTTCGATTTCTTCTATGGCAGACAAATTCGAGCATACAGAAAAAGATATTAAGCGTGCACTCGTTTACTGGGAGAAAATGCAGCTGCTTCATCTGGAATATGATTCCGAAAGCAATTTAACCGGTATCCGTCTCTTAAGCACCCGTTCAAGAAACGAAGCTTCTTCATCTGATGTAACTCCTGAGGTGAAAGTTTCTGCTTCACAGGCAGCCAGCACGCCTTCAGACGCCGCTTCTTCTCCTGCTGTGGAAGAGCCTCAGAAAAAGACTTACAGTGCGGATGACATTAAGAAATTCCGCGAAGAAGAAGCTGTCGCAGAATTGCTTTTTATCTCTGAACGCTACCTTGGACGAGTCCTTACAGCAACAGATGTCAACGCTATTCTTTACTGGTATGACGGGCTTGGTTTTTCTGCCGAATTGATTGAATATCTGGTAGAATATTGTGTCAGCAAAGGACACACCAGCATCCGTTACATAGAAAAAGTCGCTTTGGCATGGGCCGAGAGCCAGGTAAAAACAATTGAGCAGGCGAAACTTGCAGCCGGAAGCAGCAATCAGCTCTATTATTCTGTCATGAAAGCACTTGGTATTTCCGGACGTAATTTAGTCCCATCCGAGACAGCTTTTGTTGAAAAATGGAATAATGAATATGGCTTTTCTGCTGAATTAATCAGCAACGCCTGTCAGCGTACCATTCAGGCAATTCATCAGCCTAGCTTTGAATATACAGACACCATTCTTACCAACTGGAAAAAGAAGAATGTTGCAAACTTAGAGGATGTTGCCAAACTTGACGCAGCATTCCAGACCAAAAAGAAGTCTTCTGTTGTGATTCCTCAGCAGACTTCCTCTAAGAACAAGTTCAACAATTTTGAACAGCGTTCTTATGATTACGACAAGCTTGAAAAAATGTTACTTACAACATCTGTTCAGTAATCTTAGGAGGAATTTTCATGCCTTTAAATAATTCTCAATATGATGAGATTTTCCGCGAATATGATGCAAGACAATTAAGAAACCAGCGTACCTTAGAAGCGCGTACCAAGGAAGCTTATGCGCGTTCTCCAAAGCTGTTAGAAATTGACCGCTCGATTGCAGAATGCTCTGTAGCCTCTGCAAAGCGTCTTTTAGATGGTGATGAGAATGCATTGGCAGAGTTAAAGGAACAGCTGAATGCCTTCCGTAAAGAGAAGCAGGCGCTGTTACAGACACTTGGATATCCTGATAATTATTTCGAGCCGGATTATACCTGTCCTGACTGTAAAGACACCGGGTATATTGATGGTGTACGCTGCCACTGCTTTAAACAGCAGGCAATTGATTTGATTTATACACAGTCCAACATTAAGGACATTTTAAAAACAGAGAATTTTTCTACTTTTTCATATGATTACTATTCTGATGACGAAGTAAACCCTACGACTGGTCTTACTTCACTTGTAACAGCAAAAGCTGCTGTCGCAACCTGTCGTGAATTTATCGAGCAGTTCGATACAAATTTTTCTAATATTCTCTTTTATGGGGATACTGGTATTGGAAAAACATTTTTATCAAACTGTATTGCAAAAGAATTATTAGATAGTGGACATTCCGTTATTTACTTTACGGCGTTCCAATTATTTGATATATTAAGTAAAGGTGTCTTTGAAAAAGACGCAGATGCCATTGCAGCGCATCAAAATATTTTTGACTGTGATTTACTGATAATAGATGACCTTGGCACAGAGCTTGCCAATTCATTTACAACATCACAGTTGTTTTTGTGCCTAAATGAAAGAATTTTGAGAAAGAAATCCACGCTGATTTCTACCAACCTGAGTATGAATCAGATTGCAGATATTTATTCTGAGCGTGTACTTTCCAGAATTTCAAACAGCTATTCCATCATCAAGCTTTTTGGTGATGATATTCGTATGAAAAAGCGCATCCGCGCCCGCACTAATACAAGCTTATAGAAGTACGCTCCCCTGCATACTTTTTATAATAAAACCCAAATGTTAATTATTTTAATGGAGGAACTATTTAAATGCCAAACGATGAAAGAATTCTTGAAACTGTCCCTGATGGAACTTTAGGTTTAATTCCACTCGAAAGCTGTAAGGAATTAGGTACTAAGGTTGATAAGTACTTAGTGAACTGGAGAGCCAAAAGAGAGCTTGAGCACCAGAACGATGCTGCATTTAAGGATTACCGACGCGATTCTTATGTTATCTCTACTTCTGTTCCACGTTTCGGAACAGGTGAAGCCAAAGGTATGATTAAAGAATCTGTACGTGGTTATGACTTATACTTAATGGTTGATGTCACAAACTACAGCCTCACTTACTCAGTTTCAGGTCATGAAAACCACATGTCTCCAGATGACCATTTTGCTGATTTAAAACGTATCATCGCTGCTGTTGGTGGTAAGGCAAGACGTATCACTGTTATTATTCCTTTCTTATATGAAAGCCGTCAGCACAAACGTACTTCACGTGAATCTTTAGACTGTGCACTTGCATTACAGGAATTAGTAGCAATGGGTGTTGATAACATTATCACTTTCGATGCTCATGACCCTCGTGTACAGAACGCAATTCCTTTGAAGGGATTCGAAACTGTTCAGCCTGCATACCAGTTCGTCAAAGGTATCTTACGTGATACTAAAGATTTAAAAATCGACAGCGACCACTTAATGATTATCAGCCCAGACGAAGGCGGTACAAATCGTGCCGTATATCTTGCAACTGTTCTTGGTGTTGATATGGGTATGTTCTATAAACGTCGTGATTACAGCCGTATCGTAGATGGCCGTAACCCAATTGTTGCACATGAATTCTTAGGAGATTCTGTAGAAGGAAAAGATGTTATCATTATCGATGATATGATTTCTTCCGGTGAAAGTATGATTGATGTTGCTACAGAATTAAAGAAACGTAAAGCAAACCGTATTTTCGTTGTTTCTACTTTCGGTTTATTTACAAATGGTCTTGAGAAATTCGACAAGGCTGTAGAAGAGGGCACAATCTATCGTGTTGTTACTACAAACCTTACTTACCAGACACCTGAATTACTTTCCAGACCATATTACATCAACTGTGATATGAGCAAATACATTGCTTACATCATCGACACATTAAACCATGATTCTTCTATCAGCGATTTATTAAATCCATATGATAGAATTCAGAAACTGGTTGAAGCTTACAAAGCAGAACAGAAATAAATCTACGAAAACAAAAGCAGCCGCATCGCGGCTGCTTTTTGTTATCCTCTTAGTTAATTCATTTTAAGTGTGTATGAGTGTAAATTATGTAGTTTAGAATAAATCTACTCTTCCAGCATGTTTCTGATTGATTACATAATATGCTGCATATTCTTCTGGTTTTAAATAAACCTGAAGAGATTTGATTGTTCCAGCTCTGTGTCCTTCATCAACGAACTGTTTCTTTGCTTTTTCAATAACATCTGCAAGAACTGCTTCCTGTCCGTTAAACTGGATGTAAACTTCTGGTTTCATCTCTTCTTTCTTTTCAGCAGCTTTCTTTGCTGGTTTCTTTGCAGCTGCTTTCTTCTCTGCTGGTTCAGCCTTAACTGCTTCTACAGCTTCTTCTTTTACAACTTCAGCTTTTACTGTCTCTTCTTTTGCTGCTTCTACTTTAACTGTCTCTTCTTTTGTTGCTTCTACAGTTTCTACTTTAACTGCTTCTTCTTTTGCTGCTGCCTGTGTTGCTGCTGCATTTCTTACAGCCTGTTTTGTTACGTTTTTCTTTCTCATCTTTAGCCCCTCCTAAAATGGTACACTATTCACACACTAAAAACTTCTCCATTGCTACCAATGCTTCCTGCTCATCTGCCCCAGTTGTCTCGATGTTTACAGTCATTCCCTTTGATGGGTTGAATGCCATAATTCCCATAATGCTCTTTGCATTAATTCGACGATTATTGCTTTCAAGAATAATTTCGCTATCGAAACGGCATGCTACCTGAACTAATTCAGCAATTGGATTATTATGTTCTTCTGAAACATTTGATACAATAACTTCTTTTTTGCTCATGCTATTCACTTCCCTTTCAAATCACTCTTCAAAATATAACCTATTAAAAAGTAATTTGCAAGCGTCCGGCAAAAATCTGTTAAACTTCACCGAATACAGGGACTATCTTCCTACTTTGTTTATGCAATTTTTATTATTTTTTGTTACTTCTGTCTCAAATTCTTCTGAAATACAGCGGTATCCTCTGCCACCTCTTTACTTAATGCTAACAGACAGATTAAATTCGGAACAGCCATTAATGCATTGGCAATATCGGAAAAACTCCACACAATATCAAGCGTTGTGGTTGCCCCGACATACACCGCAAGTGAAAACGCAAGTCGATATGCCATGTTATATTTATACGTTCCAACCAGATACTCAAACGCTTTTTCTCCATGATATTCCCAGCCTAGAATCGTAGAAAATGCAAATAATACAATCCCAATTGTTACCATGTACGCGCCAATATCACCAAGCCCGGTACGAAACGCTTCGATGGTAAGTGCCGCACCTTTCACATATGCACCGGACGCATCCGTCATTCCAAGCACACCGGAGCTTACAATACATAAACCTGTCATGGTACAGACCACAATCGTGTCCCAGAAAGTTCCTGTCATATTGACATATCCCTGGCGCACCGGACTGTCTGTTACTGCTGCTGCCGCTGTAATCGCCGCAGAACCCATCCCCGCTTCATTCGAAAAAACACCTCTTGCAACTCCATAACGCATCGCATTCATAAAACCAGCTGTAATTGTCCCGCAAAGTCCTCCGCCTACTGCTTCCATTGAAAAAGCCATTTTAAAAATCATTGCTATTCCCGGCAGCAGCTGCTCCCGGTTGGCAATCAGCACAAACACACCTGCAATCATATAAAAGACTGCCATAAAAGGAACAACGACAGAAGAAACCTTTGAAATCTTCTGTATACCACCAACAATAATAAATAACGCCAATACGGTGATGATTAATCCCGTCACCCATGTATCAATGGAAAAAGTCGCATAAAGTGCATCTGAAATCGAATTAGACTGTGTCATGTTTCCGATTCCAAAGGATGCAATGACTGCAAATAAGGCAAACAGCCAGCCCATTACAGCTCCCAGCTTTTTATTTTTCCATGCATATTTCATGGTATACATTGGCCCGCCGGACATTTCGCCTTTTTCATTTACTCTGCGGTATTTAATTGCTAACATGCATTCTGCAAATTTCGAGGAAAGTCCAAAGCATGCAGAAATCCACATCCAGACTAACGCTCCCGGTCCACCGGATACCATCGCAGTTGCTACACCAACAATATTTCCTGTTCCAATCGTTGCCGCAAGTGCCGTCATAAGTGCAGAAAAGGGTGAAATGTCTCCATCACCCTTTTCTGCTTTTAACGATTCTCTGCTTACTGTCTGTTTCAACGCATAAGAAAGATTCCGCCATGTCAGAAATTTTAATCGTACTGTTAAATAGATTCCTGTTCCCATCAAAAGAACCAGCATCACCGGTCCCCACACAAAATCATCCACCCGCCTTAAAATCTCTGCCAGATGCTCCATGTTCCTCTACCCTTCTCTTATTTTCAGATTATTTATCACTTTCCTCTTTAAGATAAGTAAAGAAAACGCTTCCTGCACGTTCAAACAATTCGTCTGCTGTTTCTAACTTTTCTCTGTAATTTACGCCGATTTTGGGGTCAAAGATAATCAGACTGCTTGCATCATATCCTATAATCAATACGGCTTCATCACTTCCTGTCATTGCAAAAACAGGAGAACCATTGCTTACATAATATAAAATTTCATCTACTGTACATCCTGTCAAATCTAACACCGCTGCATCTTTCATCGCATTACGAAGAACTTCCTTCGGAGTTTCTCCCTCTGTCAATAATGCATTGACGCTGATGTTGATGCCCTCTTTTTCCAGCATCGCATTAATACACTGTGCAATGCTGCTCATTCCATAGTCCTCTTCACCAACCTTGATGTCCGCTAACGCCGTCTGTGTCGTCTTACGCGAACGTTTCCACACATACTGCTGATTATCTCCAATGACGATTCCCATTTTCTCATTTGCCGCAATTACGGCTTCTGCGACATCATCAGTGGTAAGAATCACGTCACCCTTTACATAAACATAATAACGCTTTTCACTATCTTCATCTTTTAATGTAACGATTGGTTTATCCTCTAAAAGAGTCTCTTTTGGTGTCAGAATCTTTGGTGCTTTTTCCGCTGCAGCTTCTGCAAGTACAATCTGCACTTCTGTCTCTTTCTCTTTGGTGCTGCTCTCTGCGATGCTTATCAGCTTCATGCCTTCGCCTTCTCGGTTCATAATCATGTCCTGGTCTGCATCTGCGTACGCTGTACCATTAAACTGTATGCGGTTTAAGTACATTGTATAATCTTCAATATAAATATCAGAAATATAATAGCCGGCTTTCTCATATGTTTTTAAAACTTCATGTTCCTCAGAAACCGTATCTAAAATCTTCACCTGATGCATTGGGAATGTGGTATTTCCGGCTGCATCCACTGTTACATCTGCTGTTTTTGCAATTCCATATACAAAGTCTTCTTCCATGAATCCCAGCGGTTTGACATATTCGCCCGCACCTGCTTCGATTGTCCATACTTTTTCTGTTGTAAAATCCATGACCTGGATGCTTGTACCAGCGTTTACTTTTCCCGCTTCTACCCAGGCAATAAAACGGTCTGATGCAGATACTGCGAACGCTTCGTCCGTAAGATTTTCAATTAATACTTTTTTCTCTAATGTACCAAGATTAATGCCGTATACATTGCCATCTACCATAATGTAAAACATTCCGCCATCTGATACATACATTAACTGTCCTAGCTCGGACTTCATAATCTCATAGGACTTCGTAGAAGGAATAAATACGGATTCCTCATTTGTATTTGCAAGGCTGTCATAATGATAAATCGCGATTCCGACCTCACCTTCATGAATGCCCCGGTTCATATAGCCGTATACAATATAATCAATACTTCCTGCCTCGTCGACTCCCACAATGCGGATATCATGTTCTCCATAATTTTCACGCTCATCAATTCCTTCGTAACCGCGGAAACTAAATACCTTTGCAAGAGAATTTTCTGTCTGATTGTAGCTCCACAGCTCGCCTTCCTGTACAAATGCAACTACTTTTCCAGACTCATTTGATTTATATTCCACATCACTAGAACGTATGCCTAATTGAATATTTTTTTCAGAAAAACTATCATTTTCCCCGCGGAAAATTTCATCTACAGTTCGTTCAAAATTTAACAAATACATGCGCTGTGAGGTATAACGCACACGATAATATTCTTCTACATTATAGTATTCTGTTTCGTCATTCTCATTAACATGTGTGGCAACATAATCAAGTACAATGACATTATAAGTTGGCGTAATCTCCTTAATGGACGGAACTGGCTCAGAAAGATACTGCACATCCAAATCTCCCCATCCAATCTGCTTTAAGGAATTATTTAAGGAGGTAAAATGTAAGGTGGAATTATCACCAGTTGTTTTTTCCAGATAAGTACTTAATGTTCCGACTGTCTCTTCATTAAATGTTTTCTCATTAAAATCTTTTACAAAGGATAAACATTCCTCCACGTAGCAGTTTTCCGGCTCAACAATCCGCGTATAATAATAGATGGTTTTATCACCGCTCTCTAATTCGATAACTAAAAGATATTCCTCTCCTGCTGTCAGAAGATTTTGAATTTCTAAATCTACCGAAATAATACCTTTTGTCTCGCTGTATTCATTTGCATCTGCATTTGCAATCAGACGCTCTGCATCAAGACTTCTGATTTCGTAGGATATGGTATCTACCGGAGTCTGATAAGTCTGTATTCTGACAGGAAGCTTTTCTCCTGTCTGAATCGGTGTAATGGTATCACGCATATAAGCTGCGTTCATCTCACTTACATAACCATGCAGTTCGTTAATTTCCATTTCTCCATTATATAATGTAATGACTGGCAGCGTCGCTTCTGCCATCTCTGTTGTCAAATCCTCATTGGTCTGGTTTGTCATATAACTAAATATTACAACCGCAGCAAAAAATACTACGGATAAAACTATCGCTTTTATTGCGCCTTTGTGCATAGCCGCCTCCTAATACCATAACAAAAATAGCTATCATGTCAAAAAACACGATAGCTATATTGTATGCACTTTTCAAAGATTGCGCAATATTTTCTGCACTTCTTTTAAAAAGTTTTCATATTTTTAGGTTTTACCACCATCTTCTGCAGCGTCTGCGTCTGCATCGTCTACGATACATTTCGTTATTCAACATAACGCCGATTAATCCTCTTAAATGAGGTTCTGCAATCTCCTGTGCCTGGGTCTGTTCCATAGCTTCTGTTGCAGCATCTCCTCTGACATTCTGGTAAATCCTGTCTGTAATCCGTTCAATCATCATCCTGTCAGGATATTCATCAAACATCAGGCTGCCTTCATATTCCATTCTGTCACATTCATCTTCCACATATTCAAGAATGCTTTTTACCTCTCTTGGATACAAGTCTTTCATTCTTTCCATATCCTTTTCATATTCCATTTCCGTAAGATACAGATTCTGCATCGGATAACTCATATAAAAAGGAAGCTTCGGCGTGTCTAACTGCTGCATCTGATAAAAATAATCTTTATTATAATCCACGCGATACTCCTTGTTTTCACATCACTATATCGTATGAAAAATAATTTTTTTGGTTACTTTTTCATATACTGAATATCTGCGTATTTCTTCTCGTAGCCTTCCTGTTTCATTTCCATAGAAACTTCACCATTCTTATTGGTAAATTCATAAAGATTATATTCACCATTGCGGTATGCATAGTCTTCCCCATTGTCCTGATAATGTACATAGCTGCCTTCCCCTGGGAATACAAGCATTTTTAAAGTGTCATATGGGCGTTCTCCGACATACTGCATCACTTCATAAGTAGGAATCATGCTTCCTGCTTTTGCAAAAACAGGGCAGGTGTCAATTGGAGCTTCTACCATATAGTACTGGCTGCCTTCGTATTCTTTTCCAGTGAAGAAGTCATACCACTTGCCCTCCGGAAGATAAACAACACGTCTTGTTGTTCCCTGTGTTACAACAGGTGCAACTAAGAGGTTTTCTCCTACTAAGAATTCATCATTTAAATTCCATGTATTTTCATCTTTTTCGTAGTGAAGTACCAGCGGACGGATGATTGGAAGTCCGTTTTTCTCTCCCTGCCAGAACAGGTCATAGAAATATGGTAATAACTGGTATCTTAATTCGATAAATTTACGGTTAATATTTAAGGTCTGCTCACCAAACTGCCAAGGTTCTTGGTAAATACATCCATTGGAAGAATGGTTACGGAACAATGGTGAAAATGCGCCAACCTGTATCCAGCGGCTTAATAATTCCGGTGTACAGTCTGAACCAAATCCTCCGATGTCTGTTCCTGAAAAAGCAAGACCGGAAAGTCCCATATTACAAAGCTGTGGTACTGCCATCTGCAAATGTGACCATAAGCTCTGGTTGTCTCCTGTCCAGAAAGTAGTATATTTCTGGCTTCCTGCATAGCAGGCTCTTGTGATAACAAATGGTCTTCTTCCATCCTGCTCCTTTAAACCTTCAAAGGTCGCTTTGGACATCAGATGTCCGTAAACATTGTGCATTGCTGCATGATTGGAAACTCTTCCTTCGTCAGTAAATACCACCTCCTGTGGTAATTCTCCATGAAAACTTGCAGGCTCGTTCATATCATTCCATACACCACGTACGCCCATTTCAATTAAGAAATTCTGGTTCTTTGCCCACCATTCTCTGACTGCCGGATTACCAAAGTCAGGATAAACGGAATCTCCCGGCCATACCGCGTTGACATAAGTTTCTCCCTCTGGTGTTTTTGCAAAATAATCATTTGCAATACCTTCGTTATATTTCTCATACTCAGGGTCAAGCTTTACGCCTGGGTCAATAATACAGATTGTTTTAAAGCCTTCTTTCTTTATCTCATCAATAAATTCTCCCGGCTTTCCATAATCTTGTTCATTCCATGTAAACACGCGATAGCCATCCATATAATCAATATCAAAATGAATTGCATCACAAGGAATCTGATATTTACGGTAATTCTCTGCAATTCCACGAATACATTCTGCGGAATCATAGCCCCATCTTGACTGGTGATAGCCAAGTGTCCAAAGCTGTGGAAGTGGAGTCGTTCCTGTTAAATAAGTATAACCGCCTACCACGTCTGCCATGTTTTCGCCTGCAATAAAGTAATAGTCAAGATTACCGGCATCCGCACCATAGTAATAATAGCTGCTGTGTTCTTTTCCAAGATTGATATAAGACTTGTAAGTATTGTCAAAGAACATTCCAAATACACCCGCGTCTTTTAATGTAATCAAAAACGGAACAGATTTGTACAGTGCACGATAGCCGTCTGTATGTGCCTGTGGAATATCTGAGTTCCAGTTCTCATATTCATAATCACGTTTATTTAAAAAGCCTGTCTTATCTCCAAGTCCGTAGAACTTCTCATCTCCGTCCATGACTTTTACCACCTGAACCGGGTAAACTGCCTGATTGCCAGCAGATACATCATGTCCTTCTGCCTTTAAAACAGCTAATGATTTCTCAGAAAGAAGTGGTCTTGGTGTACGTGGCGTTCTTGCATCTGCGCAAAGCAATGTGCCATCTTTTTTGTAAAAGTCAATGAAAAATTCATCATATACTTTCACAATTAATGCATTTGTTGTCACAACAACAGCATCTTTCTCTTCTGTTACATCAAACTTTGTCTCAACTGCTTTATTTCCTTCAATTGCTTTTGAAAAATGCTCTTTTGTCTCATATGGTACAAAAACATTTACAATATCATCACGTATGATTTCCAAATCTGCCGCTCCACCCGCAAAGGTAAAGTGCACTTTATTTCCTTCTACCTGAAAGTCTAATCTTTTCCCAAGCATGGATAAACCTCCTGTATTTTCGTATTTTTTCGCAAGGCTATTTTAACATGGTTCTTTTCTATTTTCCACCTGAAAAATGTGATTTTTTTCCTATATTTTTTTGCTATTTTGCAAGCTCCTTTAATTCTTCAAAAAGCTCCAAATCAGACTGCTGTATCTTCATATTCGTAGTCATTGGCTCTTCTCCCGGTCTTGTCATTGTAATCTCAATAATCGTTCCTTCTTCAATTTTTCTGGAAAATGCTGTACTTAAAAAACTAACAAATTTCGGATGATTTGCAGTAAATTTATTTTTTGCATTCATAATCTTCATCATAGCTGCCGGATTCATCATAGTTCATCTCTCCTTATAACATCTTCTTTTTCCTGAAATAAATAATTTCAAAGATAATTGTTGCGATACTAACTATTATAACGACTGGATATGCATATTTCCAGTGAAATTCCGGCATATTAGAAAAATTCATACCATACCACCCAGCAATTAGTGACAACGGTAAAAAAATGGTTGTGACAACCGTCAAAATGCTCATTACCTTACTCTGTTCTTCATCAATCAAGGACTGATAAAGTTCACGAATCTGAACCAGATACTCACGCAGCATTTCCACATGGTCATGCAGACGTTCCGCGCGGTTGGCAAAAAGCTGCCAGCTTCCGCGCTCCCATTCTTCCATGCCGAAATTTGACATGGACTGCATCATGTCACCAATATTCATAAGCTGCTCATAATACGCATGAAAAATATTAAAACGTTTCCGGTAACATAAAATAATTTCATAAAAATGCTCCGGTATTTCCTGAATTAATGCTTCTTCTACTTTTGCCAATGCTTCCTCCTGCTCCTGCAGATACAAAACATCGTCCTTAACAAGCTCCTCCATAAAATACAATAACAATTGTTTTGCAGAATGCTCCGGGCTAAGATTTTCTTTCATGCTTCCTATGATTTCTTCTAACAGTTCTTCGCAGCCGATGAGATATAACGCATCCTCCCACAGATAAAATCCAAATTTATACGTGATAATTTCATCCTCTTTTCCTTTTGGCACATGCATCGTTCCCTGAATACATTCTCCGAAAATTTCGATTTTGCAATACTGCACCGTCTGCATGCCTGCGAGAAAATTCTTTTTATATGGAAAGCTTTTTCCAAGCTTCTGAAATTCTTTCTGGCTCAACACTCTTATCTTATTTTCCATAAAACTGCCTCCTTTTCTATCATTATTCCCATTTCTTATAGAAAGGATAGGCACAATCAGGCAGAAAAAAAGAACTGTAAAAAAATTTACAATTCTTTCTTCTTCTCTACTGAGGATTTACACATCTGTTCCATCATGGCCCAGACGATTTCTTTGTCACGTTCTTCTAAATTACGGTACATTTCTATCAAATCGTAATATTCATCCATGCTTTTACTGACAACCACCTGGTTCTCATAATTACGCTTTACTTCCGAAACGCCCAGCAGATAATCTGTCGTTACGTTAAAGAAATCTGCGAATTGTATCAGCATGTCCACTGGAATATTACAGGCATCTTTTTCATATTTACTTATATTCTGCTGGGATACACCAACTCTGTTTCCCATACCAGCCTGTGTCAGCCGTCTGCTTTCTCTTAATTCCTTTAACTTTCCCTTCATTACCTGCGCTCCTGTCTTTGAGATTATTTTACTCAAATTCGGAGCAAGTAATACTTATGATAGTTGTGATAATTTACAATTGATTTTTGTTTTATTTTATGATAATATTAGGTTACTATTTGTGTAGTGTTTTTTATTTTCGTCATTTATACTACACTAATAACATTTTTAACAGATAAGTAATTCTATATCTGTATGAAAACAAACATATTTATTTTTATAAGGAGGTTCTTATGGGATTTACAACATTATTAGAAAAGCTCCAC
Source organism: Roseburia sp. (assembly GCA_045121975.1). GTDB lineage: Bacteria > Bacillota > Clostridia > Lachnospirales > Lachnospiraceae > Roseburia. The sequence goes on along the minus strand of JBGVHB010000069.1, from coordinate 7,186 downwards.
ATTATCAAACCAAAAGTGGAGGAAGACGAACAGACAAAACGCCTGAAAGAGCTGAATAAGCTGCAAAAGAAAAGATATAACAAACGTGCGCTTGCGCCTAATATGATGGGCACATGCTTCATGTCAGATACCATTCTGACAGAGGAAGAACGTGCCCGTCTCTATAAAAAAATTGACGAATTAAATCCACGAATTTAATCCTCTTCAATATGTTCGCGTCCCTGGTCAATAATGGTGCGCACATGCCCGTCTGCTAACGAGTAGAAAATTGATTTTCCTTCTCTGCGGCTTTTGACCAGTTTATTCTGCTTTAATATGCGAAGCTGATGTGACACTGCAGACTGTGTCATCTGAAGTGTTTCTGCCAAGTCGCAGACACACACCTCTGCTTCGAAAAGTACAAAGAGAATCCGAATTCTTGTAGAGTCGCCAAAGACTTTGAAGAGCTCTGCTAAATCGTAGAGTTCTTCTTCCTTTGGCATGTTTTTATGGACTGCATCAATTAAATCTTTGTGAATTTCTACGGAATCACATTTTTCACATTCTGTTTCGTGTTTCATTTATCCTCTCATTCTGCCGTTTTAACGACTTTCACCTTTTATCACAATGCGTTTTACAACTTTTTGACGTATAATGCACGAATCGCATTTAACACAGCAATGACCATCACACCAACATCGGCAAAAATAGCTGCCCACATTCCAGCAACGCCAACTGCGCTTAAAAGCAGGAATAATACTTTAATTCCAATGGCAAAATAAATATTTTCATATACAATGCGGATACATTTTCTTGAAATTTTAATTGCTTTGGCAATTTTTTGTGGGTCATCATCCATTAGAACAATGTCAGCTGCCTCAATGGCTGCATCAGAGCCAAGTGCGCCCATTGCGATTCCTACGTCCGCTCTTGATAATACCGGAGCATCATTAATTCCATCTCCCACAAATACAAGATTTTCCTTTTCACTCTTCTGGGCTAAAAGCTCTTCTACCTTAGAAACCTTGTCTGCCGGAAGCAGTTCGCTGTATACTTCGTCAATACCAAGTTCCTTTGCCACTTCATCTGCAACATTTTTCATATCACCAGTCAGCATGACTGTTTTTCTGACACCGGCTTTTTTCAGTGCTGTGACTGCATCTTTTGCGCCAGGCTTTAATAAATCAGAAATTAAAATATGTCCTGCATATGCGCCGTCCACAGCCACATGAACCACTGTTCCAATTCCGCTGCATGCTTCATAGGAAACACCGATTCTATCCATCAGCTTCGCATTTCCTACTGCAACCGAAACGCCGTCCACTTTTGCCATAACGCCATTTCCGCTGATTTCCTGCACGTCTGTCACTCTTGTATTATCTATTGGCTTTCCATACGCTTTCTGCAGGCTTTTGCTGATTGGATGCGAAGAATAGCTTTCTGCAAGGGCTGCATACTCTAATACTTTTTCTTCCGGCATGGATACATGATGAATGCCGCTTACTTCAAAAACTCCCTGCGTCATTGTTCCAGTCTTATCAAATACAACAATTTTTGCTTTTGAAAGTGCTTCTAAATAATTTGAGCCTTTTACTAATACACCTGCATTGCTCGCACCTCCGATTCCCGCAAAAAAGCTGAGTGGAATACTGATTACGAGTGCACATGGACAACTGATAACTAAAAAGGAAAGTGCACGAAGCACCCAGGTCGCCCAATCCGGTGTCATTCCTAAAAATAACATTCTAACCAGCGGTGGCAAAACTGCAAGGGCAAGGGCTGCATAACAGACCGTCGGTGTATAATATTTTGCAAATTTGGAAATGAAATTCTCCGGTTTTGATTTTCTTGAACTTGCATTTTCTACCAGGTCAAGTATCTTAGATACCGTAGAATCCCCGAATTCTTTCGTCGTGCGAATCTTAAGAAGCCCTGTCATATTAATGCATCCGCTGATAATCTCATCTCCAGCTTTTGCTTCTCTTGGAAGACTCTCTCCGGTTAATGCACTTGTATTTAAGGTTGTATTTCCCTCTGTAATTACACCGTCAATCGGAACTTTTTCTCCCGGCTGTACTACGATAATACTTCCTACCGCCACTTCGTCCGGGTCAATCTGTTCAAGCGAGCCATCTTCTTTTTCTATATTGGCATAGTCCGGTCTGATGTCCATAAGCTCGCTGATATTTTTACGGCTTTTTCCAACGGCATAGCTTTGAAACAGCTCTCCAATCTGATAAAAAAGCATAACCGCTGCACCTTCGGTGACTGCTTCAATGCCTTCTTCCATATCACCATTTACAATCCGGTACAAGCCTAAAACAATTGCTCCAACCGTAGCTACTGCCATTAAAAAGTTTTCATCAAATACCTGCTTATTTAAAATTCCTTTCCATGCTTTGATTAAAATATCATATCCAATGATAAAATATGGAACAAGATATAAAATAAATCCCAGATATCCATCTACTGCACAAAGCTTTAAAAGCAGGATTGCAGCAACTGCAATCAGAATACGCACAAATACCTTTTTTTGTTTTTTATTCATATGTGAATCCTCTTTTATAAGAAAATTTCGCAGTCATCTTCTACTTTTTTGCAGTTTTTCAAAACCTCCTGCATCACTGCTTTTACATCTGCACCTTCTTCAAATTCTACATTCATTTTTAAGGTCATAAAATTAACAGTGGCATCCTTTACTCCTGCTGTTTTCTTTGCAGCTTCTTCCATTTTGTTTGCACAGTTGGCACAATCAACTTCGATTTTATAAGTTTTCTTCATTTTCATTTCCTCCTTTTATTATATGAACAATTATTCATATGTTTGTTTTTATTATACCGCTATCTACTTTTTTGTCAATATGCTTTTTTAACATATTTTAGCCTTTTTTCGTCTTTTTTACTATATTTTTCTCATTTTGCGGATTTTTTTTGCACACTTTTACTTAAAAAATGACACTTTAGTCCTATTTACTTTTCACACAAGGTTTACGATAATTATAATAGATGCTTTGATAGCTAGGAACTATGACCTTAGTTATTGACTAGTTTAGAAACATTCGGGGATTTAGGGGAATTTTTTATGTTAGCATTGACAAATGAAAAAGTAAATGAAGATGGTTTATTTTCTGTTGGATATGATGCAGTAGAACGCTATGTGCTCGCATTAACAATTACTTATGCAAGCATCTATGAGCGCTACTATCATATTACCGCCGAAGAATATGAGTGGTTTGATTCACACCCGGAACGCCTTGCCAGTCTGGCAGATGAATGCTTCCGCAGTGGTGTCGGCAGTCCACGTTTCATATGCTCCGGCTTATTAGAAGAGAATACAAAAGAACAATTGAAAAAGCTGCGTATTAGCGAACGCTTTTAGTCCGCTAATAATTTTGCTGCATTTTCATAAAATACTGCACGCAGTCCAGCTTCATCTAAGCCGCTGGTAAGCACTTTTTGAATTTCTATTGATGGATGATGGAATGGTGCATCTGTTCCAAACATAATACGGTCACGTCCTACTGTTTCGTAGGCTTCTTTTATCTTGCTGTTCATTGGCATTCCTGACATTTCCAGGTACAAATTGGAATATCGCCTTGCCATTTTTAATGATGCGTCAATATATACGCCATGTCCATGTCCCATATGAATCATTACAACCGGCACTGTTGGAAAACGCTCTGCTAAAAGTGCGATGCTCCAAGGCAGTGAATATGGTGGATGTCCACAATGAATAAATACCGGTATCTGATACTCTTTTGCCTTTTCCATTACAACGTCTACGCAGTCTGCATCTGCAACGAATGCATCTTTTAACGGATTCATTTTAATTCCAACAAAACCGCATTTTCCTACATAATAATCAATGTCTTTTACTGCAAGTTCACCTTTCAACGGATTTACATATACAAGTGGAGCTATCCTGTCCGGATATGCTTCGTATGCTGCTAAGGTGTCCTCATTTTTTTCATAGGTAGAAGCGCACAAAACTGTTTTTTCGATTTCGTACTCATCCATCTGTGCAATCAGCTGGTCTGCTGTAATTGCTACGCCTGCCCAGCCTCCGAAATTTCCCACATGGGAATGTGCATCAATTTTTTTCATAATTTTCTGTCCTTTCTTATTGTTTTGATTCTGCAATGCTCCTTACTGGTTTCCAGCTTTTTTTAACATCTGCAATGCTTTTGTCTGTGATAAAACTGTAATTAGAACTCCTGCTGCCACAATACCAACTGTTGTCTGAAGCGTAATGCCCGGTACAGTAAGTAATGCAGGCTTTAAACCAATCATTGGAACTTTTACTGCTGTGTAGCCGATAATCTGAAGCAGACCGCCTGCGCATGCACCGACAAGCCAGTTTACCTTTTTATTTGGCAGTAATTTCTCTACAACAGTTCCCATTGTAAATGCCATAATTCCTTTGATGATAAATGTTGGCACAACCCAGACTACATAGCCGCCTAATAAATCTGCTAACGCTGCTCCGCAGGCTGCTGCAATCGAGCCATTTTTTCTTCCTAACAGCACAACTGCAAGAAAAATCGCGCAGTCTCCTAAATGGGTATAACCACCTGTGATGCTGACTGGTATTTTAAGGGTGAAAGTCAACACATAAATGATTGCAATAAACAGTGCCGTTTTTACCATTTCTTTAATCTTTTCGTTTCTCATTTTTTCTGTCTCCTCGTAAAACTACTTTTATTTTTTTCAAATTATATGCTTGTACTGGTTTGTTTTACAGAGCCAGTTTATTTGTTTTTAACCATGCCAGTTTTTATTATATATTCCTGCTTCAAACAAAGAATATGCCTTGGTAAATTCTTATGAATAAAAAAAGAAGCTGCAATTTCTGCAGCCTCCTTTTGCATCTCATACGATACTTTTTTGATTACGCTTCCTGCGCCTTCATATATGCTTCTGTTACCTTCGCATACTCATCCTTATCCTCAATTTTTTCAATTAAGGCTTCCCCGTCTTTTTCGACACTGGAAAAAATATAACAACCATCATCCATAACGGTGTCGCCTTCCACTTTTGCAGCTAAGACATATGTTTTGCCTTCGACCTCAAATTCTTCTTCAATGGCAAATTCCATCTGCTTTCCGTTTAATTCCATTTCGAAGGTTTCATACTCTTTAAATTCGTTTTCCATATTTACAATGTCCTTTCCATTTTTGCAAACGAATATGCTTTTTCATGTTTGCAATTTATGCTGCAACTATTTTCTCATGCTTTATCCATTTTTTCCACCATTGATTTCACATAATCGTAAATATATTTTCCTGCGTCTGCTCCATGCTGTGCGATAATTTTTACAATTGCACTTCCGACGATGACTCCATCTGCCATCTGACTGTATTTTGCAGCCTGCTCCGGTGTACTGATACCAAAGCCTACAGCAAGCGGTGTATCTGTTACTTTCCGAATGCTTGCAACGATTTCTTCGATATCCGTTGTAATCTCGCCACGCACTCCTGTTACGCCCATAGAAGATACAATATAAATATAACCTTTTGCATCCTTGGCAATTTTTTCAATTCTGTCCTGACTTGTCGGCGCAATCAGTGAAATAATATCCACGTCATATTTCTCTGCGGCTGGAGTAAGCTCTGCGCGCTCCTCATAAGGCAAATCAGGAATGATAATACCGCTTACGCCAGTTTCATTACAACGCTTGCAAAATGCCTCGTATCCGTATTTAAACACTGGATTTAAGTAGGTTAAAAACACAAGTGGTACGGAAACCTTTTTGCTGACACGTGCCACCATGTCAAATACCATGTCCGTTGTGCATCCGCCCGGTACGGACAGTGCACGCACATTAGCATCCTGAATGACAGGACCTTCTGCAATCGGGTCTGAAAAAGGAATTCCGATTTCGATTAATGCAGCTCCTGCCTCTGCCATTTCTATAATAAATTCTTCTGTTTTGTCTAAAGATGGGTCACCTGCTGTTAAAAACCCGATAAATGCTTTTTTTCCATTAAATGCTTCTCTAATCTTACTCATGTAAATCCACTCCTCTATATCTTGCAATTGCAGCCACGTCTTTATCACCGCGTCCTGATAAGCAGCAGATGATAATCTGGTCTTTTCTCATCGTTGGTGCAATTTTCATCAAATGTGCAACTGCATGTGAACTTTCAATTGCAGCAATAATTCCTTCTGTTTTTGCAATATATTCAAATGCATTCACTGCTTCTTCGTCTGTGACAGGGACATATTCTGCTCTTTTGGTATCATGCAAATATGCATGCTCCGGTCCGATTCCCGGATAATCAAGTCCGGCAGAAATCGAATATACCGGAGCAATCTGTCCACATTCATCCTGACAGAAATAGGATTTCATTCCATGAAAAACGCCCTCTGTTCCGGTTGCGATAGTTGCTGCCGTCTTCGCGGTATCAACGCCAAGTCCCGCAGCTTCACAGCCAATCAGTTTTACATTCTCATCCTTGATAAATTCATAAAACATTCCCATTGCATTGCTGCCGCCGCCGACACAAGCCATAACAACGTCTGGAAGCTTTCCTTCTTTTTCTAAAATCTGCGCACGTGCTTCCTTACTGATAACACTCTGGAAATCTCTTACAATCATTGGGAATGGGTGTGGTCCCATAACAGAGCCGAGAACATAAAGGGTATCGTCTACCCGATTTGTCCACTCTCTCATACACTCATTTACGGCATCCTTTAAGGTCATAGTTCCAGATTCTACCGCGTGTACTTTTGCTCCTAAAAGCTCCATACGGTAAACATTTAACGCCTGACGGATGGTATCTTCTTTTCCCATAAAAATCTCACATTCCAAGCCAAGCAAAGCTGCCGCTGTTGCTGTTGCCACACCATGCTGTCCTGCGCCTGTTTCTGCAATGATTCTTGTTTTTCCCATCTTCTTTGCAAGCAGTGCCTGACCAAGTACATTGTTAATCTTATGTGAACCGGTGTGGTTTAAATCTTCTCTTTTGAAGTAAATTTTTGCACCGCCCAAATCCTTTGTCATTTTCTCTGCATAATAAAGCAGGGACGGTCTTCCTGCATATTCCTTTAATAATGTGTTAAGCTCTTCGTTGAATGCTGCATCGTTTTTGTAAAATTCGTAAGCTTCTTCGAGCTTTTCTACCTCATTCATTAAGGTTTCCGGTATGTATTGTCCTCCATGTATTCCATATCTTCCTTTTGACATTTTCTTTCCTCCGTTTTCTATA
>JBGVHB010000068.1:0-1645 GCA_045121975.1 Roseburia sp. | reverse complement strand
CCTTCGCCACCCGGACCAAATACAACTCCCGGAGTGCAAACTACTTTGGCACTATATAGCATTGATTCAAAGAACTCCCACGACGACGTTTTCTTGGGAATCTTAATCCACAAATATGGAATATGCTCACCTCCATAAATTCTTAAATTCAACGGAGACAATATCCGTCTCATCATACGAACATTATCCATATAGTATTCTATTGTCTGACGAAGTTGTTTCTTTCCCAATTCAGAATATGTTGCTGCTGCCGCACATTGCGTAACATATGAAACTCCATTGAATCTTATGCTTTGGCGGCGGCTCCAGAGCGTGTTCATCTGGATTCTTCGCCCCTCCAGAGTCTGGATTGTCAACTCTTTGGGAATAATTGTATATCCACATCTTAATCCGGTAAATCCGGCAGTACGGGAGAAACTCCGAAGTTCTATCGCAACTTTTTTCGCTCCACGAATTTCATAGATGGAATGAGGAATATTAGGTGATTGTATATATGCTTCGTAGGATGCGTCAAACAGTATCAACGTATTGTTTTTGATAGCATAATCCACCCATTTCTTGAGCTGGCCTTTACTGTATGCGGCTCCAGTAGGATTGTCAGGCGAACATAAATATACTATATCTATAGGGAATTCCGGAGGCATTGGGGTAAAATCGTTGCTTTCGTTACAAACCAGATAACTAACATTGCTCCAACGACCTTTATTGAATATTCCTGCGCGTCCAGATATGACATTACTCTCAATATAGACGGGGTATATCGGATCAATGACTCCGATTGTATTGTCACTACGTAATAGATCCCCGATATTACCTATTTCGCTCTTTACTCCATCATTTATGAATACCTCATTAGGCATCAAATGGATTCCTCGGGTATTAAAATCGTTTTTAATGATTGAATCTCTAAGAAATTCATACCCTTGTTCCGGTCCATATCCGTGAAATCTTGTAGAATCAGCCATGTCATCAACGGCTTTATGCATTGCTTCTATAATAGATGAAGGTAAAGGACTAGTTACATCATTTATCCCCAAATCAATAAGTTCTGCATGCGGACGCAAGACTTTGAATGTGTTGATTTTTTTCGCCACATCAGAGAATAAATCATCGTTCGGTAACTCTAAAAAGTATTCATTCAAAAGTGCCATACGCAAGTGTATTAGGAATTCTGAATTATCATTAATACGCTGCAAAATTAGTGAGATAGATTGAAAGTTGTAATATTTGCACCGTGATATTTCAGGAATAAAATAGATTACTTTTATGTATTTAATAAAATAACGCTGATTTTCTTTTATTATCAAACAAATTGCGAGAAAAAACTTTAATTATTAAAGTTGAACAATTTTACTTTTTCAAAACATTCTTTTGGGAGAATATGATTATGTCATATAAAGTAATTTTGCATCATAATTTAATAGATATGGAACAATTAAAACATGAATGTGGCGTGGCTATGGTGCGTTTACTTAAGCCACTTTCGCACTACCAACACAAGTATGGAACTTGGATGTGGGGACTCAATAAGCTCTACCTGTTAATGGAGAAGCAACATAATCGTGGTCAGGAAGGAGCTGGAATAGCTTGCGTAAAGCTCAATGCCTCATCGGGGGAGGAGTATATGTTCCGCGAGCGAGCCATC
>JBGVHB010000067.1:0-1830 GCA_045121975.1 Roseburia sp. | reverse complement strand
CGTAAACTTTTTAGCTGATCTATAACTAAGATCTTTTGATCATTCTTGATCGGGATAACTTATTGAAAAAACAAGAAAAAACTCTTGTCTTTTTATTTTTATTTGCTATAATTTAGTTATGCATTATAACTAAATTACCAGAGGTGTCTATGTTGCTAAATGGATACATTATTCCCCGTCCCGAAAAGACTAAACTTCAATCTCGTAAGGGTGATAAATCAAATTTATACGTTTACCACGTATTATCTCAAGAATATCAAAAAGATAAGCAGTATGTTGTTGAGAAAAGAGTTTGCATAGGGAAAATGCTTGATACCGAAGCAAATACAATGATCCCTAATGAGAAGTTTTCGTTGTACTATCCTGAACTGATGCCGGATACTTCATCTCTGCCTGAGCCTCCGGTATTTTCTGATGTTCTTAAGGCCGGAGGTTGTTTGGCTATTCAATCTATTCTTAAAGATGAAGGACTTCACGATATTTTGAAGAATGTTTATGGTGAAGAAATAGCGGCTGATATTGAAAACATCCTTACCTATTTAACGCTTTCCCAGTCAGCCTCATTTCAACACTATCCGGCATTTATGCGAAACCATTTATCCCAGGATGGTCAAATCAGAAGCGATTCTCATATTAGTACATTACTCACTGAAGATATTAGTACGTCAACCATTATGGATACTCTTAGGCAATGGAATAAAAAGCACAACAAGACTGACTGTGTTTATATTGGCTATGACAGTACCAACTTTAATACCTGTAGCAATGGCATTACATTTGCCGAATATGGTAAAGCCAAGGATGATCCTTCTCTTAAACAGGTAAACTTCTCTATGGCTGTGAGTCAAAAGGATACTACTCCCTTATTCTATGAGCTCTACAAAGGCAGTATTGTAGATCTAAGTCAATGTGACAGAATGGTTGAGCAAATGTCTGACTTTGGCTATGAAAATGTTGGTTTTATCCTAGATCGGGGATATTGTACCGTAGACAACATTAAGTACCTTGATTCCAAAAACTATGACTTTATGATGATGATGAAAAGTAATAGTAAAGTCATTACCGATATGATTAAGGAACATGCCAGTGAAGCTCAGGATATCTCTGCTAATTATCTGCCTGATGCAGAAGTAAGCGGTATTACTGTAAAGGGAACATTATTTCAGGGTGATACTAAAACTCGCAATTTTCACATATATTTTGATGAACGCCGAGCCTCTGATTCTAGATTATCCTTTGCGGCTAAACTTGCTCAGATGGAGAAGAGTTTAAAATCTCTGGTGGGAACTAAACTTCGTGCAAATGCAAACCTCGACGACTTTAAGGAATATTTTTCTCTCAATATCAGAACAGAAACAAAACAGAAAAAGACCAAAGATCAGAATGGAAAGACGATTACTATAGCTGTAAATGAGAACTTTCTTGAAAGTTATGAGAAAAAGATGGACAAGATTAAAGACCATCTAAACAGTCTTGGATTTTTTGTAATTATTACCACCAGAGAACATACTGCTGAAGAAGCTTTGCTTACTTATCGGGGAAGAGATAATGTGGAAAAATTGTTTAGAAGCATTAAAAGCGGTATGGATTTTGACACCCCAAGTGTCCACAGTGATAAAGCTCTTGTTTCTAAAATTCATCTGATGTTCTTGTCAGCGATTATTTGGAACAGATTACTGCAAATTTCTAGAGACATTAAACAGGAATGCAATAACAAAAAAGATTTCACTGTTCCAGGTATCATCGATCAACTCGAAGCTATTGAATGCATCAGAAAGAGTTCCTCTGGATATTTTAGAAATTATGCACTAACAGCTAAACAGAAAAAAA
>JBGVHB010000066.1:0-1907 GCA_045121975.1 Roseburia sp. | reverse complement strand
TGAAACCACCATTGATGGTAGGTGATTTTGGATTGTATCCGTTCTATGAGGAGGAATAATATTTATGAGTAAATTTATGAGTAATGAAGAAATCGATAGAGTGATTGAAGGCTTGCGTAAATTGGTTGATGTTTATGCGGTCGAATTGTATGAATTAGACCATCAACGACCAAGAGATTTAATGGCTGAATATCGATGGCAACTTAGAGTAGACAAAACAAATGAAGTGATTGAAGAGTTAAAAAAATACAAAAATTTAAATTAAAAGGAGATTGATGAAAATGGCTTATAAACAAACAAATAATATTATGATTGAGAATGCACGTTTAATCTTTAAAAACTTTTCAGGGGAAGAAAGCAAATTTAATCGTGGAGGTAATAAAAACTTCTGTGTTGTATTAGACCATGATATGGCTCGAGATTTAGAAGATGAAGGATGGAATATTAAATATTTACGTCCTCGTGAAGAAGGTGAAGAACCAACACCATATATTCAAGTCACTGTTGCTTACGGTAACATTCCGCCTAAAGTTATTATGATTGCTGGTCGAAATAAAACACCTTTAGATAGTTTCGCTATCTCAACTTTAGACTATGCTGAAATTAAAAATGTTGATTTAATTATTCGTCCCTACCATTGGGAAGTAAACGGAAAACAAGGAATCAAAGCTTATTTGAAAACTATGTATGTTGAAATTGAGCAAGACGCATTCGCAAGTAAATATGACTTTGACGAAGACGAAGAGGTTCCTTTCTGATAAAGGAGGATTCATATGGAGCTTCGAGATTATCAACTAGAAGCAATAGGTAAAATGAAAAACGGATGTATCTTGAATGGAGGGGTTGGTAGCGGTAAGTCGCTAACCTCTCTATCTTATTATTATCTTCAAAACGGAGGAAGTCTTGAATTCTTATCGGGTAAAGATTATATTCCGATGCCAAATCCGCCAAAAGATCTTTATATTATTACAACGGCAAGAAAACGAGACACTTTTGAATGGGAAGGAGAAATGTCACACTTTCTATTATCAACGCACGAAGAATTAAACAAATATGATAACAAAGTTATTGTGGATTCATGGAATAATATTCAGAAGTATAAGGATGTTGAAGACGCCTTCTTTATATTTGACGAGCAACGAGTGGTTGGAAGTGGAGCTTGGGTTAAAGCATTTCTAAAAATTGCAAAACAGAATCAATGGATCTTATTATCAGCAACTCCTGGTGATACTTGGTCGGATTATATTCCGGTTTTTATCGCCAACGGCTTCTACAAAAATAAAACAGAATTTATGAGAGAACACGCCGTCTTCTCAAGATTTTCAAAATACCCAAAGATAGAAAAATATATAGGAACCGGGAGATTAATCCGACAAAGAAGAGAGATTCTAGTAGACATGAAATTCGAACGAGAGACGGTTCAACACCACTATGATATTTATGTGACATATGATAACAAACTCTATAAGGATGTGATGAAACGACGATGGGATATTTGGAATGACGAACCCATCATTAATGCGAGCGGTCTTTGTTATGCGTTAAGAAAAATTGTGAACTCTCATGAGTCACGATCAACTAAACTATTAGAACTATTTGAGACACATCAAAAAATGATTGTCTTCTATAACTTCGATTACGAATTAGAGATTCTTAAAAGTTTATATTTTGGAGAGGGTGTGATTGTTGCTGAATGGAATGGTCATAAACATGAACCAACTCCAACAGGAAACCAATGGGTTTATTTAGTGCAATATACGGCTGGAGCAGAGGGATGGAATTGTATCACAACGGATACGATTGTCTTTTATTCTTTAAACTATTCATATAAAATTATGCATCAATCAGCAGGACGAATCGACAGGCTCAATACGCCGTATAAAGATTTACATTACTATTACCTAAAA
>JBGVHB010000065.1:0-1823 GCA_045121975.1 Roseburia sp. | reverse complement strand
ACAGCTCAGTTCAAAGCAAAACTCGTATTGGAAGTGCTTAAAGGTGAAAAAGATATCAACACAATCGCTACTGAAAACAATATTCAGCCAAACTTACTCCGTAACTGGAAGAAAGAATTCCTAGACAATGCCTCTGTTGTCTTTGACGACAAAAGAGAAGAAAATATCAAGGAAAAACTTGCATCAGAACGCAAGGAAAAAGCTGAATACGCGAAAAAGGTTGGTCAACTCACCATGCAGGTGGATTGGCTCAAAAAAAAATCTGAAGAATTGCTTGGACCTGACTACGAGAGTAAATTTAGTAAAAAACCATTCGAAGAATAAGGAAAGCAATCTTCCGGTTTCTGTTGTTGCGAAGCTTGCTAGCATTAACAGAACAAGTATTTATTACAAAGGAACACCTATTTCTGATGAAGAACTTGAATGTAAACGAATCATAGATCGGCTTCACACGGATAATCCGACATGGGGTGCCAGACAGATGTCTTCTCAACTTAAACAGCGTGGATATAAAGTCGGTAGACGCAAAGCACGTAGATACATGGATGAAATGGGTATTAACCCAGTATATCCGAAGCCAAATCTTTCAAAACGTTTGAAACAGGCACAGGTTGTTCCATATTTACTTAGAAATGCCGTCATAGACCGCCCTAACCAGGCATGGTCAATCGACATTACATATATTCCAATGAAGCATGGTTTCTTGTATTTAACAGCCGTTATAGACTGGCATAGCCGTTGTATCGTAGGCTGGGAACTGGATGATACTTTGGATACACGTGCCTGCATAGAGGCCTGTGAAAAAGCATTCAAAGTTGCAAAACCAGAAATTCTCAACTCAGATCAAGGCTGCCAATTTACCAGTCAGAAATACAAGGATTTTCTCAAGGCAAACAAAATCAAGCAAAGCATGGATGGAAAAAGCCGTTGGGCTGACAACATCATGATTGAACGCTGGTTCCGTACATTCAAGTACGAAGAAGCATATCTTACCGAATGGAAAAATATCAAAGAGGCACGCCAGGCTATCGCTGCTTATATTCATAAGTACAACTTTGATCGTTGCCATTCTGCAATCGGTAATGTTCCTCCAGCATCTGTATACTATCCTGCTATGCTATACGAAGCTGCCAAGGAAGCTGCCTAATTGGAGACTGTCACTGGGGAGAATCTATCTTCCTCTAACCATGGATATCAGTTCATTATAAAAGTCTTAGATTTTTGTCTTGACAACTGAACCACTATACTTTTTATCATTTAAAATAACAGGAGGGAGATTTTTATGAGCGAAAAGAAAGCTTTTTTAAAGGGTACACTCATTCTTACTATTTCTGCCTTTATTGCAAAGCTAATTGGGTTTTTTAATCGAATCTTTTTATCACAGCTAATTGGTGCTAGAGAACTAGGAGTATACCAACTGATTTTTCCTGTTTATCTCCTTGCCTTTAGCTTAACCTGTCAAGGAATTCAAACTGGTCTTTCTAACCTAGTTGCTTATTATCACGCAAAAAAAGAAGACAAAAATATGAAATTTTTACTATATCTATCCATATTTTTATCTTCTCTTGTTGCTTTTTTGATGATGGGAATCTTATATTTTTTTAGTGCTCAAATCAGTACTTATTTTCTAAAAACTCCTGAATGCTACAAAAGCATTAAAATTCTTGCCTTTGCTCTTCCCTTTGTCACTTTAAAGGGCTGTTTAAATGGATATTATTATGGGGTAAAAAAACCTCTCATTCCTTCCATTGCCTCACTTTTAGAGCAAATATTTAGAGTGTTTTCGATTTATCTTGTTGCCACCCTACAGCTAGCAAACCAGG
>JBGVHB010000064.1:0-8094 GCA_045121975.1 Roseburia sp. | reverse complement strand
TATTCATGGAAATGGGGACGGGAAAGACAAAAGTCGCTTTAGATCTGGCAGCTTCCAAGGCGCATAAATGCGATCTTTTTCTGTATATATGCCCTTGCAGCGTTAAAAGCGAAGCTGAAGCGGAACACCAGAAATGGCAGCCGTCCTTACCGTTAACCATTGTCGGATCTGAAAGTATCGGCATGAGCGACCGAATTTTCATGGAAACACTGGAAAAAGTAAAGACGGCCAAACGCGCGTTTATCATACTTGATGAAAGTCTGAAGATCAAGAACAAGGAGGCCAAGACAACGCAGCGCATTTTGCAAATCGGGGCCTTTTCGGAGTACCGGCTTATTTTGAACGGAACGCCTATAAGCAAAAACTGTTTAGACCTTTACACCCAATTCCGGTTTTTGTCTCCCAAGATCTTTCCGGAAAGTTTTTACCATTTTAAATACACTTATTGCGAGTTTTACACGGATGGGGAAATGAAAGGCCGTGTAAAGAAGCAGCATAACATACCGCACCTTATTAGCCGTGTTGCGCCATATATTTTTGATGCAAAACTGGAGCTGGAAATATCGGCATTCTACCGGCTGAGAAAATACAAAATGGACTATTACGAAGTGGAGGAATACGACTACATAAAAGAAATGATGCTGCAAGAACTTGACATGAGTTTTGACACTAGCTTTTTTGCCCTGGCATCCAAGTTACAGAACTACTATTCCGGATGCGGCAGCAAGGTAGCAGCGCTTCATAGCCTGCTGGCTTCAATTCCGGATAAAGTGATAGTTTTCTGCAAATTCCTTTCATGTATTCCTGAAGGCAGCTTGCACATTACCGGGGACATGAAAACCGAAGAACGGAAGGCGGCTATTGAGAAATTCCGGGATTCTGAGAGAGTTTTATATATCACTTACGGCTGCGGCGCTTTCGGGCTTAATCTTCAGTTTTGCCGCAATATCATATTTGCTGACGGCACCTTCAATTACGCGGAAAGGGCGCAGGCTGAAGCTAGAATTTACAGACTGGGACAGGAGCGAGATGTTACCTATTATGAATTGAAAAATGAAACCGTAGGGCTTGAAAAGCTGATTTTTGCGTCCCTGGATAAAAAAGAGGACATGTTAGCCGGCGTGAAAAGAGAGATCAACAAGTTGGATGATAAGGCAAAGAAAAAATGGCTGAGAGAACACCTGTAATGACTGTATATGATGCGGCTATAAAGCGGCTGAATTTCATATTTGATGAATTTGAACACATATACGTTTCGTTTTCCAGCGGCAAGGACAGCGGCGCGGTGTTAAACATGTGTATTGACATTGCCCGGCAGAGAAAACGCAAAATTCATGCGGTTTTTATTGATTTGGAGGCATGGTACAAACGCTCCGAAGAGTATGTAATCAAGATGTTTTCTGAAAATGAAGATGTTCTGATGCCTGTATGGATTTGCCTTCCTATGGAAAGCCCGAACAGTTTAAGTTTTGAAAACCCTGTATGGATTTGGTGGGATGAAGAAAAAAGGCCGATTTGGGTTAGAAACATGCCGGAAAATAAGTGGGTAATAAACGAAAAGAACAACATTTTTAAATGGTATCGTAAAAACATGCCGTTTGAAGATTTTGTAAAGTATATCGGAAACACTTTAGGGAAAGGAGAGAAAACCGCCTGTTTGGTGGGAATAAGGACGCAGGAAAGCCTTAACCGGTGGAGGGCTATCAATTGCAGCAAAACAACATATAAGGGTAAGAAATACAGTACGCAGGTTAATGACCATGTTTTCAATTTTTACCCGATCTTTGACTGGCGCGTGGAGGATATTTGGACTTATTACGGCAAATTCCATAAGCCGTATAATCCCATATATGACCTGTATTACCGGGCCGGTGTTCCTCTTCATAAAATGCGGATCGATGAACCTTTCGGCAATGAAGCAAAGGCCGGACTGAACCAGTTTAAAGTGATTGAACCGGATACCTGGATCCGGATCGTTAACCGTGTTTCCGGAGCGAATTTCGGCAATATTTACGGCGGGACAAAACTCATGACCGATAAATACCAGCTTCCGAAAAATTACACCTGGAAGCAATTTACAGAGTTTTTGCTTAAGACCTTGCCGCCGAAAACTGAAGCCCATTACCGTGAACGCTTCAGCAAGTTCATTGCCTACTGGAAGAATACCGGATGCCCCGTCCCGGATGATCAGATTGAAATTCTGACCGGGAAATACGGCAAAACGGTAATCAATACCAAAACTCACGGAACAAGGGGAAACAAAAACAAGTTTTTGGTGAAATTCCGGGAACCGTTAGACGAATTGCCGGAACTTGAAGGAAAAGACGATTTTTGTACCTGGCGCCGCATGGCAATGTGCATAATCAAGAATGATTTTGTATGCAAATCCTTATCATTTTCCATCACAAAGGAAATGCAGCAAAAGAGAAAGGCCGTTTTGGAGAAATACAGGAGTTTATGACATGGAAAAAGACTTTGAAAGCCCGGTTTACGGCGTGAGAAAAGTGCCGATTGAGAAAGTACAAGCTAACACATATAATCCTAATCACGTTTCGCCGCCTGAGATGAAGCTGCTTTATGACAGCATTTTGAATGACGGCTACACGATGCCGATTGTCTGTTATTACCTTCCTGATGTTGATAAATATGAAATTGTGGACGGTTTTCACCGGTACACTACCATGTTACGCCATAAGGACATATACGAGCGGGAAAAGGGCCTTTTGCCTGTTGTTGTCATAGACAAGCCGCTTTCTGACCGCATGGCCAGCACCATAAGACATAACCGGGCGCGGGGAACGCATGACATTGATCTCATGGTCAATATCGTGAAGGAGCTGAAAGACTGCGGCCAGTCTGACACATGGATCATGAAACACCTTGGCATGGACGCTGAAGAACTTTTGAGACTTAAGCAGGTTTCCGGCCTTGCTTCCCTGTTTGCGGATAAAGAATTTTCCCCGGCGGATCCGGAAATGGTGTAAAATAGCGGCGTTTGCAAATACAGGCTTGTAGGGCTATATTGAATGTGTTCCGGCGGGGCATTGTAAGTCGGTGCAGGAATTTAGCTTACTACACGGATCCGAAGCCTTCCAATGAACAAACGATGCTTTTTTTTCATATAGTCAACGCACGGCGGGCAATGGCCCTAACCGTGCGTTTTTTTTGTGACAAAAAATGCCGGGAGATTCCGCACCCGGCATGTACTAGGAGATTACCATGAATTCAACCTTTTCTATTATAGCTACAAAAAAATCCCGGCTGTTAACCGGGATTGATGGAATTTAAGAAAATGCTGTATAGATCAAAGTTAGATGATTGAGAGACTAACACAACCCAAAGCAAGAACAATTCTACTCGCTGAAATCCAGCATGTCAAATTTGAATATGATGCTGTTAAGCTGTTCCAAAGTTTCAGCCGCATTTACAGCCGC
Organism: Roseburia sp.; assembly: GCA_045121975.1. GTDB lineage: Bacteria > Bacillota > Clostridia > Lachnospirales > Lachnospiraceae > Roseburia. Next base: position 4,660 of record JBGVHB010000064.1, on the reverse strand, counting down.
CCGGTAAGTCCACTTTTGGGCGTAAAGATTCTGACCGTTCAGAAGAACTTCTTTTCGCATTGTCTTAACCTGTTCAGCTGTAATATGGTCATGAATGACGTTATCATAATCGCAGAAAGAAACATCATTATGGCCTATCTCAACAAGTCCGTTAAGGTCTCTCACGGCTTTTTCATTTGCGTTAATTTTGAAGCCCAGACTTGACTTAACCCCGGCGGTTTTAAGCGCACTTTCGGCAGCGTTATGAAGCTCTTCCAGGCGGGATTGTTTGTGATTGTCTAAGATTATTTCCGGATCCACTTTCCTGACACGAAAAGACAAAAGCCCGGTATCAGCATCCTTTTCAGTTATGAAAATATAATCTTCCCCTTTGTACTCGGCAAAAATACGCCGCATTACGGCAAGCAGGGTTTCAACATAATTGCCGTTCTGCTGTTCCGGATCATACCCGCTAATATCATAATTGCAGCATTCGGGCGCCGTTTCCGGTATCTTTTCCCGTGACCAGTAACCAGCTTCGGCAGCATCATAAGGATTTCCATTCGGATGCCAGAAATACCAGTAGCCAGGTTCATACTCAAAACCGGTTTCCGTGCAATTTTCCCCTTCCGTGCCGGTAGTTCCCAGAAAAAAGCCGTCCTCACCAAACTTATAAAAAGTCTGTACCGGTTTATCGTCAATAATCGCGTTTTCATCGTCAATAATTGCGTTTTCCGGCTCTATATTGAGAGTTTCAGGAACGGGAGGGAGTTCAGTATTACCCGGCTCCAAAAGTTCATTTTCCGCTGATTCTGTCATTGTTTCACCTCTGCTTTTGTTCCGAACAATACGGCAAATTGCCGATCCGCTTCTCTTATTGCATGATAAGTGTTTGTGAAGCATTTCCGCAAGCTGCATTTCCATGATTTGTAATTTAAGGCGTTTTCTTCCGGAGTGAGTTTCCTTTTCAGCCGTTTGATTTTGGCCCGGTGCCTCTGCAATGTGGATTTTACCGGCGTTGTGGTAATGGCGCCGGATTCTGACAGGTAAAAGTGAGTTTTCAGGAAAATGAAGTGTTTCACTTTGGCAATAAACACTTTCTTCGGATTTAGTGTGAGCTTCAGTTTTGCTATGAAAAGCTGAATTTTCTGAAGAATGCTCTTCAGATAGTCTTTGTCATGGTGGATGATTACAAGATCGTCCATATACCTGTGATAAAACTTGCAACTGTTAACAATTTTGATGAAGTTATCCAGCGGGCTTAAATACAGAATGCCGGCAATTTGCGATATTTGGGATCCCAGATCAAGCCCTTTGTTACCGCCGCCCATTTGGAGAATGTCGCTAATGATGGGCTGTTCCGGAATGCGCTTGTAAAGTATGTATTTCAGAAGTTCATGATCAATGGTGTTAAAGTATTTGGAAAAGTCAATTTGCAGTACATAACCGTTTTGACCGTATTTCTGATAATACCGGCGCATAAAAGACTTAACTCTTTCCCTGGCAAAATGTACGCCCTTCCCCTTCCTGCTCGCTGAATTGTCGTATATGAAGAACCTGTCAAGATAAGGAACCAGACAATAATCACACAAAAAACGCTGCAAAACCTTATCACGCATCACCAAATTGCTTATAACACGCTTTTTGCCTCTTTCAAAAATCACAAATTTTTGCGGCGGCAGCGTTTTATAGCGGTCATTCATAATATCGTCATACAGCTGAACGCAAAGGCTTAATTTGTCATGACCAAAACGCTGAACAGCGCTTTTCCAGCGGCAGCCGGCGGTGACAAGTTTATAAGATTCAAGAAGCCGATCAACGGTTAAATGAGATTTGATAAATTCATTCATGGAAAATTATTCAGAAGAAAACACGCTGATAGTGATTTGTCGTAACAAATAACGTCATGTTTTAATTTTGGGACTTGTGCCCGCGCATTAAAGATCCTTTTCAAGTTTATGCTTTCGGAATTTTCCTACTTGCACTCTGAAAATCGGGGCCGCAGCCGGATATTAGTATTAGTTGCATCATTACGGTTAGAATTGCCATTGTTGTTACAATTGCAAAATCGCGAAGCAGAATTATCTTTAAGCGCTATTCTGTTGTTTATACTTGCTTTCATGCTGATTTTCAGATTTACGCCAGCCTTTCAGCAATGCAATTTCACGGTTGCACATGGAAATAAAGCGACCCAGTTTACGGGCTTTTATTTCCGGCAAAAGGTCAGACAAAAGCTGCAATTCCTGCATAACCTGATAAACGGCATTTATAGCAAGATCCTGAAAATTCCTCCGCATGTAATACTCACTCAAATTAGTAACATAAATACGATTTGCATTTTGTATATTAGAGTGCATATTAAATAACAGGGTTAACAGGTTTTCCCGGAAATGATTCACTAACCATTCCGGATAATTAGCATTAAACCGCACGGATTCACATTTGTCAATAATATTGAACACTGTAGCCTTTTCTTCTTCAGTTAAGCAAGTCTGATTCTGCACATACAAAGTGAGATTCAGTTTGCGGCCGCCCACACCGAAGTCACTTAAGATATACAAAGTCAGATGCTTTCTTAACTGTATGGCCTGCTCCATAAATTCAACGCTTGACATTGTGCGTTTTGACTTGGGAACTGACATTTGTTTTTATTCCTCTTAGAACCCCGGCTTGCGCCGGGAGATTATGGATTAGCCGATTAGAAAGCGGGGCCGCAGCCGGATATAAGCATAAGCCGCACCATTACGGCTAGAAATGCCAAGGCTGAAACAATAGCAAAATCGCGAAGCAGAATTTACATTTCTTAACCATGTATTTATTGTATGGTTTAAAGTTTGTAAATTACGGTTATATTTGAATGCTGCTATTTGTCCTTCTGGGCACATTAGATCGTCAATGCCTGAACTAGAAAAACGATTGCTCCCGAACATTTCAATTTCTGACATAAGAACTAAATTGCAGTCATACCAGTTACCCGCAGTCACGCAGCCCTGCGTGTTAGGGTCTCCGCTGGAATATACAGGGAAATTATTGCATGAATACGTTACAGCCCCGTTGCCATCATCCAAAGACAGCGAAACAGTCTGAGCGCTTAGCACAGTGTTTGAAAGATGTTCTTTATGCGTCAGAATGGCATTATTGAATAACGGGTTAAGAATGGCATACAGCGCCGGCAAAGTTACTGTATGAGCTTTAGAACCAACATAACCGCCCGCTGTCGTATTGCTGTCGTTCATGACCTGATTTATTCCCAAATCACCGGTCACCATAACTAAATGATGCGTTTCAAGTGATGTGTTTCCTACCTTGTAGAATTTATCAATTTCGCCTACATAGAATTTCACGGTACGGGAAGCCCCTTCATAAGTGAAAGTCAGCTCCACGTAATCCCCGATATATATATCAGACCAGTCCTGATTTCTGACAGCGGTTAATAACGCTGCCATATTAGCAAAATGCCCAGTACTGATAAGGTTTATTCCCCGGTAGTGTGAATTGTGCCATTCTACGGTATTTGTTTCTATTGTATTTATTTTTGCAAATTGATTATTTTCTGACCAAACATTCGCCTTATCCAGCCCCCAAGCAACGCCATTGTAGTAATACCCCTTTGAATAGGTATTCAGCCATTGTTTTGAAGCGGAGCCTAGATTATAAGCGTCATTTGCCGCCGGGATTAAATTTTCAGCATCACAAAACAGGTTTATTACCGGACTAGCCCCAACGGTAACAGTTTCATTTGCAGTATCCACCGAAGCAATAGCGTAAATTGCACCGGAAATATCAATAATCTTATCCCCGGCCTTTATGTTGTCCGTGTTGTCAATATCAGCATAAGCAATAGTCCCGCCGCCGGTTATTGTTGTTCCGGTATATCGCAATACATAAGCCTGATTCCGTGCCAGCGTTGCCGTGCTTTGAGCGCTTGTAGCTGTTGCCTGCGCCGCGCTTGCTGCATTTGCGGCCGCCGTAACATTTGCATTTGTTGTTGCCAGATTATTCTGAAGAGTAGTAATATTCCCGGCATTTGCGCTTATGGCATTTTCTGCCGCTGTCATGCGGTTTCCGAGACTGTTAACCGTTCCGGTCAAAGCCGTTACGCCAGCGGAAGCAGCATTTGCCGTATTTAATGCCGTTGCCGCACTGTTATTGGCGGTTGTTGCTAAAGAAGAAGCTGAATTTGCCGTATTTTGGGCGCTCTGAGCCGTTGTCAGCGCATTTCCCGCCGTTTGATTTGCTGCGATAATTTGAGCGTTAAAGCTGTTCGCCAGGTTGATCGCTGTCGTTGCGTTAGAATCCGCATTCCGAGCGGTTGTTAATGCTTCATTTGCCGTGTCAATTGCCCCGGAAACATTGTCCTGCACATACTGCCCCAGACCATTGATCCCCTGCTCCGTCTGTTCCAAAACCTGAGAGCCGGAAATTACCCCCGATCCAGTAGGCGAGTAATGAAAATCTGTGTAAGCCGTCATTTTGCCCCCCTTAAATAGCAGCGCTGGTTAATCTGATGCCGATAATACGCCACATGTGAAGGCCGTTATCATCATGGTGTTTTAAAAATGTTGCCGTACTATCAGCAATGGTTATTATCCAGTTGTTAAAATGATCGTTTGTAATGTTTATTGTTGTTGGAACAATACCGAATAAATCATGTTCAATTATGGCTTTTCTTAATATCCAA
>JBGVHB010000063.1:0-1797 GCA_045121975.1 Roseburia sp. | reverse complement strand
AAGTTACTTCAGAAGGCAACATGATCTAATCTCCAGAAAAAGAAAAAGCCTCTCAAAGAATCTGAGAGGCCTACCACCTAATCACAGTTTGCCACTGTATTGTCTATAAGTATAAAACAGAAAAACGATCCAAAAACGATCAAAAAACGATCAAAAAACGATCTATTTCTAAAACGCTCATAGAATGATTTTAATGTCTTAGTGGTACAGTGACCTATTTTTATAAAAGAAATGCTTCTGAGGTGTCTTAAAATTGAAAATAGAGGGTATTTTGAATATAAAGTGTATAGAGACTATGGCAGCCACATTTTAAAAATCTATTCAGCTAGACAATTTCCGGGCGTCTTGCCACCCGAGGACGTCAGGAACGCTGAGAGGACCCGTTGACCCTTGTTGGATGTCTTTTATTCTTTGCCTGAGTAGAATAATCGGTCCATCTGCAGTTTGATGGTTCATAATTTCCATCATTGTTTATACGGTCAATACTCAGTTTGATATTTGGTTTATAACCATTAGACAAACTCCACTTACAAAATGCAGGAAAACTAAAGTGCCATTCATTACAAATAGAAATACCTCTTGCACCATAATCCTTGTACTTTGGATGAGAAGAACTGTAACAGCGTCTTTTCATGTTTTGCCAAGTGTAATATAACAACGGATATTGATCCTTTAATACAGATCTTTCTGGTCTTATTGCTTTTGCTTTTCTCTCTTCCTTTGCTTTTCTTTTCATTAAGCATCTGAACCGCTTACAAGCAAAACAGTTCATTGAGATTCCATTCCTTAAATGACGTCTTATTATTGTTCCTCTGACAGTTTTTGTATAACCGCATTTCATACACTTTACCTGCCACATTGCATTGCCATCATTATCAGAAGGCGCCTCAGCTATTACAACAAAATCTCCTATTGTTTTATTTAAAATGCTTAGATCTTTTTCCATAAAACCACCGTCATTTCTATGAGAAAAATTCTGAAAAAATAAATGTAACTAGAAATTGTTTATAAACTGCTGATACATTTTGTCTTTGAATTTAGAGTTCCTTTCCTCAGACTTTTGCAAGTCCTGCTCATAAAGAAATGTCTTTGGTTCATTGCTTTTAAACGGTTCTATTCCCAGAAGCCATTTTGCTGCAATGGTTGGATCTTTATGAGCGCGCATATAATGTCTGCAGAGTCTTCTCATTTTCTGATAAGAAACACCGCGCTCTTGACAGAATAAACGCATGGAGCGATAACACTTACCTTCAAATTCAAACACCTTCATTCATAATCCTTAGCTGATTGAGAATCAACTGTTCACCCCTTCTGATTAAGTCACAGATAGCCTGAGTAGTTACATACTTTAGAGCTGTATCTACAGCAGGATTGAATTCAAAGTAGTTTGAACAATGACGTCGTTTAATTTTCTGCTCTTTATTCTGTTTCTTCAAAATCAGAAATATCTCATCAGGAGATTTATTCTGAATATAAAACATATTGAGCAGTCTATACAGATTAGGCTGATTCTGTTTTAATTCACAGAATGCCTTATCAATAATCATAGCAGATTCATCTGAAATGGTATAAGTCTGATTTGATGAAGTGTGTCCTGGATAACCAGAACATCCAAAATAGCGTGACCAAAGACCGTAATTGTGAAGAAGACGAATGTATTCACGGGAATTATCTTCACTGATAGCGCAAATAATTTCATTTGTCAGCATATTGACCTCACATCATGGTTTTATAGATTACAGGAACAGCCTGAACGATAAATTCATAGGTAAGTTTCACGCCCAGAGCTTTTGCCTT
>JBGVHB010000062.1:0-2555 GCA_045121975.1 Roseburia sp. | reverse complement strand
TATAATTCTAAAGTGAAGTATCATTTTTAGAGCAGATAAAAAGAGCAGTTCTGAATCAAATGTGAACTGCTCTAAATGTGATTCTTCATAATTGTACCAATGTCGCGATCGTTTGCGAGTACTTATGGGAATTGAATCTTTTGTAACTCATCAAAAAAATGATTTTGGAATACGATTTCATGCTAATTGGTAACTTATATCGCGTAGAAGCGATAAAAAGGACACGACGAATAAGCCCTCCGATGGAGAGCTTTCCAACTATATAGAATTCTTTGATTTAATTCAATAAATGATATGTTTTACCAGCATGTTTTAATGTTTCACAGCCACAAGCAGGACAAATGCGAATGTTATAATTCCATACTTGTCTTAGGATTTCATCCATGGATAATCCGTTTAACATTGCACGATAATTCTGATGTCCTTGAATGCGAAAGATAATGGATAGGTTCCTCTTTTTGTTTCGATTATTCAAGAAACCATAGTAACGAATCTTTTGAAAACCACTTGGAAGTACATGCATCATGAGTCGACGAATGAATTCTTGATTTGTTAAAGTAACTTCTTTCATAGTGGAGTTGTTCCTGTAATCTTTTGCAGTAAAAGTAACGGTTTCCTCTGTTACTGACTGGATTCGTGTGTTGGTAATAGCAATCCGATGGGTATATCGTCCGAGATATTCAATCGCGTTTCCAAAACCATTGAAAGTTTCGCGAATATCAGGACACCATTGTTTTTGGTAAAGGGAATCCTTTAACTCCTTCCAAACATAAGGATTTCTATATTTTCCACAAGAGCCTTGCAGCTCTAGTTGATCGGAAGAATAAAGGACGTCTAATTGTCTCAAGAGCTTTCCTTTAAACTTTTTGGAAAGAACCCTTGCTGGAATAAAAAAATGTTTGCCACAAGATTTGAGTTTTAAATCTTTCGATAGTCCGCCACCTGATACGATGCAGTGGATATGTGGATGAAAGTTTAATTCTTGTCCCCAAGTATGAAGGACTTGAATAATTCCAGGTGTTGCACCGAGATACTTCGAATTAGAAGATAATTCAAGAAGTGTTTCGGCGGAGCACCTATGTAACAGAGAATATAATAAGGATTGATTTTTATATACAATCGGATTTAATTCAGCAGGTATTGTAAACACTACATGGAAGTATGGAGAATCAATTACTTCTGCTTTACGTTGATCAATCCAAATCTCTTTTAAGACAGCTTGGCAATTGGGACAGTTGCGGTTACGGCAGGAATTCGCATGAAGTTCTGTGTGATTACATTCTTCACAGATGCAGACGTTGTAACCCAACGTACCCGACTTGCAATTCATGATGGAGTGAGCAGCTTTTTCTTGAATTGCAGATGGATTATAAGAGGAAGCGTACGTATTCCAGGCAAAAGAGAATATTTGCTGAATTTTAGAATTAGCCATGCAATACACCATCCATTCTGTCAAAAGGGCTCACAGCAGATCGGATACCATTCGAAGCAAGATGGACATAGATTGTTGTTGAATTCAGAGATTTATGTCCCAATAGCGCTTTAATGGTAAGTAAATCAACGCCGTCTTCGTAAAGATGCGTTCCAAAGGCATGTCTCAATGAGTGGCAGGTAATACGTTCCTCCCAACCAAGGGAACGTTCCACTTCATGGATGTGCCTGGAAAGATAAAATGTATCAATTGGTCTGGTAGGGTCTGTTTGTTTTGGAAACAACCAATCTTTGGGTTTGTCGAAAGCGTACCAGTATTCTGTAAGGATATCCAATGCGTTTTGGGAAAGAATAGCATATCGGTCAGAACGATTTTTTCCATGAGAGATATGGATTCGCATTTGTTTTCGTTGGATATCTTTATATCGAAGTCGACATACTTCTCCAATACGTAAGCCGGCTGAATACATAAGAGTGACCATGGCTTTTTGCTTTAAATCAGGCATGGAATTGATAAGAGTCATTACTTCCGCTTTTGATGGAACAAAAGGAAGATAATTATCGAACTTTCGCATAGGAAGTTGCGTATCATCCCATGGTTTATGAAGCACATACATGGTAAAGAAACGAAGTTGTGAGATGGCACAGTTAATCGTACGATCCGAAACATTACGAGTGTATTGCAGCCATTTGATGTACTCGCGGAGTTCTTGCCAAGAGACATCTTCAGGTGCTTTTTGAAGAATTGTTGAAAGATAATCAAGGTAGGCACGAATATAAGTGCAATAGGAAGTTAAAGTATGGTCAGTAAGACCGCGAAGGGAAACCATTTCCCTAAAAGAATTTAAATATTTGTCCATGATAAAATCTCCTTTGAAATGTAATAAGCAGTAAAGGTTACAATTCAAAAAAGAGGAGGCGGACGAATAATGAAACGGGATATGTAGTTGTTGAGTTTAAAAATCCATGGTAATATAAGCATAGCAGTTCTTAAATGTTATGTGATTGTTGTGTTAGGGGTAATTCAACAATACAACATATATTTAAAAACTGCTATTTTTTTTAGAGAATGGCAAAATTATTTGTACATGGGGCTAGCCGTCGCGCTAGCGACTTGGTACAAT
>JBGVHB010000061.1:0-86947 GCA_045121975.1 Roseburia sp. | reverse complement strand
TAATCTGTCCGGTCTCATACGAAGTGCCGAACGAATCAAATCGCGAATCGAAATAGGTGTTACCCCTTCCGTATTTGCATTTCTTGTTTCAAGACGTACCAGATTGGGCTTTTCCACCAGCTGCAATTCTGCCGAGTCTTCAATTGTGATAATACGTTCTTCTTTGGGAATATATTGAGATAATGCATTTAAAAAAGTGGTTTTTCCTGAACCAGTACCACCAGATACAAAAATATTGTAGCCAGAGAGTACTAGTATTTTTAAGAATTCCGCTGCCTCTTCTGTAATTGCTCCAAGCCTGATTAAGTCTTCCATCAGAAGCGGCTGCTTTGGAAATTTTCGAATGGAAATTGCAGAACCGTCAATAGAGACTGGCTGTAACACGATATTCACCCTTGAGCCATCCGGCAGCCTGGTATCTACAATTGGATTCGAGTCATTCACCATACGATTATTTGTTCCAACAATCTGCTGAATGACATCATTTAATTTTTCTTTGGAAGAAAAGTGCTTTTCAGATTCATAAATACTACCCTGCTTTTCAAAAAAGATGGTATTTTCTCCATTTACCATAATCTCTGTAATTTCCGGGTCTTCTAACAAATCCTGAAGCACGTCGAGCCTTCGCAGAGAATAAAACAGCTGTTGTTCTAATTCTGCCTGTCTGCTTAAGCTAAGATGTTTTCGTTTTGCATAACGGCTGCAGCATTGGCGGATTAACACCTGTACCTCTTCATCAGATACCTCACGCGTCAAATCAATTCCGCCTAATACTTCCTCCCGAAGTCTTAGCATTTCGTCTTTTGCCACACTCATTCTTTTCCTCCTAAAAAGCTGCGCCGGATATAATCTCCAAACTCACTCCACTTCAACTGCTCCATAAGATTCCCTCCGCCATGTATCCACTTCGCCTGAAACGACAAAGCCACCTCCTGCATCCTTTTTTCAAGCTCCGGTTTTTCACTTTTTAAATATGCAAGAAACTGCTTTCTTTGACATTGATAGACAAATCCCTCTTTCGCAGGAATCAATATCCGCTGACAGCAGTCAAGCATCTCTGCAAAGTGCGCCACACACACGCCAAAGTCAATCACAAGCACCTCATAATCGGTATACTCCTGCACTACCCGAAGGATTTCCTGATAATCCGTCCACGTCATCTCGCATACATTTTCAGGATGGTCAAATGGTGCAATATAAGATACCCCATCCATTTCATTGATAAATTCATGAAGCTGCTCCGCCGTAAGCTGATGACTTCTAAGCGCTAACACTAAATCACTCATGTTATACTCGTCTTCCCTCCCAAACAGCTCCTCAAAGCTTACATATGGCATGAAATTCAAATAAAGAACCCTGCTCTCCTTCGCAAGAATCCCTGCATACAATAACGAGAAAAACAACTGCATTTCATGTCCGCCCGGCGCGTACACTCCAACAATTTCGATGGAGGACAACATATTTTTTATCGGATTGCTGCAATGACAGCCCGCAGTCAGTATTTTTATCTGCTGCCACACCGCCTCCATTGATTGATAGCGCGGAAAATATATGGTCTTTTTCTGGATACACATCTCATCACACGCTTCCCTGACATAAGCCGCGGCACTTTCTTCTCTTACATAATCTGCCCTGCCAGCTTCCCTCATACGCTCTGCCTGTGTATCCACCAATACATGCTCTGTCTGCGCATCCGTCAGCACAAGCATTGGAATATTTTCTTTTTCTAATTCGGGAACAAGCTCTAGGAAGCCCTCTCCCAAAATCACAATCTCAAAGGGTATCTCTTTTCTTTCTTCTAAAAACAGCTGCATCTTCGAATATGCATACACTTCAGCTTCCTTTGCCTTATGATGCGCCAGATACGAAACAAACCGCTCTCTGTAGCTGGTATTCGTATCGCAGACTGCCAATTTTATTTTAGGCAAATACACACCTCCAAACTTTGTAAACAATATGCAATTATAATTGCTATGGAAAAATGAATTTTTGTAAATTTTCCGCCCGTTTTCTGCAAAATAAAACGTATATATATCATTTTGCCAACGCCTATCAATGCTCCAACCAAAAATGAAATCAGCATAACTGCTAACAATTCTTTCGTTGATACATATGCACCTACTACGGAAAATAATTTGATATCGCCCGCTCCAAGAGCACGCAATTGAAATAAAAGATATAATAGAATCACCGGAATAGAAATATTTATAAAAAATATTAAGATACCTGTACTTCCCTGCCCCAAAATCCGAAGCACAAGTCCACAACTTAATCCACATACAATCAGCCGGTTTCTGATTCTAGTGGATGCCACATCTGTCACTACTGCAAATGATAAAAAAGTCAGCAGCGTCAGATTCATCACTGCCCCAACTCATCACCTCTTTTCTTTTGTAAATCGGATTATAGCAACTGCAATTTCCAATGTCCATACCTTTTTTGCAGAAAAACTAACTTTGTAAATTTCTCACAAAAATTTTGTCGCAACAATCCCATAAAGGAGCGCAACCCCAGGAAAACCAAGGCATCCGGCTGTCAAAAGACTAACCGGGTTTAAACCGACATATATTGAAAGACCTCGCTTTGCAAAAAACTCATTCACCAAAATCATTCCAATTGCGCCTAGTACAATCCGCACAAAAAAGTTCAGTAAAATTTGTGCATTTTTCTTTAAAAGTAAAATTATCAAAATAATCACACAGCAGCCTGCGAGAATTTGTACTGCCTGCATCGTATCCATACGCTGTACCTTTTTCATGAAATGTCACTTTTGTACACTATATTTCACCAATGCAAAAAATATTCACACCTGCGCTGTATAGTTTTTCCATTTTTGCGTATACTTTTACTAATCGGATGAGAATCACTTTATCACCCGGCCGCACATATTATATTATTGTTAATGGAGGAATCAGAAAAATCATGCTTCATATTTTTCGTAAAGAGCCTGCAAATGATACACACTATATGCTTCTCAAAGACGACCTCCACGAGACTGCGAGGGCATTACGTGATGCATACAACAACTTAGAAAATGTCGTAGAACCCGACCTGATTGACTGCTACATCTATGAACTGAATTCTGTACAGATGCGCTATAAATTTCTTTTGGCAAGCATCAAAAAAATAGAGGCTTCACACTAAGAAGCCTCTTGATTTGCCAATTTCCTGACAATTTTCCACTACGTCATTTCTGCCGTAAGTATAACCCGCATACACCTGCTGGGTATTTTTCATAATCGGTGCAGTCGTATCGTCCTCTGCAACCTTTTCAAAACTCTTATAAAGCTTTTCCATCAAAGCTTCTGCTTCTTCCACTGCTTCAAGACTTCTTTTGTACATTGCTTCTGCAAGCTTATCCTTACAATATACATAAATCTGATACAGCTCTTTTGCCATAGCATAAGAAAAATTCAGACTGTCCGTCAATTCTCCAATCGCACGCTGTGCCTGTCTTATTGACTGTTTAAAAGTATCCCAGTCTTCTTTTGCATAGGCTGCTTTTGCGTCCTCAAGGTTTGCAAACATAATCTCATAGGTTACAACCACAAGCCCTGTTGCATTGCTTTGACTGATTCGTCTTGTAAAATCTATAATCTGTTCCTTCTCCATGTTTCACCTTCTCAAGCTATTATACAGCTTTGATACCTCTTTGCCTGCCAGATAGCTGGCAGGCACTTAATTTTACTGTAACAGCTGTAATACCTGCTGTGGCATTTCATTTGCCTGTGTTAAAACAGAAATTGCAGCCTGATTTAACACGCTTTCCTGTGTATAGTTTGTCATTTCCTCTGCCATATCAGCATCCGCCAGACGAGACAGCGCACTTGTCATGTTTTCTTCAAATGCATCTAAGCTTGAAACGGAATATTCCAGACGGTTTGTATACGCACCAATCTGTGAACGTGCCTCTGAAAGCTGTGCAATTGCATCATCTAATGTTGCCATTGCGCGGCTTGCACCGTTTACAGTTCTTACATCTACATCATCAATATATAAGCTTTCACTTGAAATTTCAGGAATACGGACTTCAATGTTCTGGTCTTCATTTGCACCAATATGAAGTGTCATTGTTCCGATGTCTGTTACGTCGAAATTAATTTCTCCAGTGTAACCTTCTTTTGCAAGGAAGCTCATGGAAAATCCGTCTTTATCTGTAATAATTACTTTATTTCCTGCTAATGCAACTGTTGCAGTATTTCCAAAGCGTGACTCCACTTCTGTGCCGTCTGCCATTGTGTAATCACCATGTTTTAAATCTACAACTGCATTTACGCCTTTTTCGGTTGGAACAACATACTGCTCTGTATCTGCATCATATGTTCCGTTTAATCCTAATGCACCTAATAACGCTGCACTATCACTTGTAATGCTGAGTTCTCCGCCAATACCGTATGCAGTAGATGCAAGTTCAATTGTATTTGTACCGGATAATTCCGCATCTGCTTCTCCAAGTTCTGCTGCTTCTCTGATTTTTTCAAAAATCTCAACACCTGTATCTTCTGCGGAAATATCCACTTTCGAGCCGTTAATGGACAACGAACCTTCTACTCCGGCAGCAGCTGTACTTGTAAAGTCGATGCTAGATGCCATTGTAATCTCAGCCTGCTCTGCAGCAGCTGTAATCTCTACCACATAATTGCCTTTTTCCACAAAGTTTGAAGTCTGGATTCTTGTAACATTGTCTGCATAAACTCTGGTATTCATTGTGCCGTCTAACAGTGGCATTGCATTGTACTCTGTATCTGTGGAAATACGGTTTACTTCTTCTTTTAACGCATCAATTTCTTTCTGAATTGCTTCTTTTTCTTCTAAGCTGTTTGTATCATTTGCAGCCTGAACTGCAAGCTCTCTCATTCGCTGTAAAATGCTGCTTGTCTCATTTAACGCACCATCTGCAATATTCAATACAGAAATACCATCTGATGCATTTGCAGAAGCTCTGTCTAAACCTGCAATCTGTGCACGCATCTTATTCGAAATAGCCATTCCTGCCGGATTATCCTTTGCATGGTTTAATTTTAATCCGGAAGAAAGTCTCTCCATTGTAGTTGTCATACTATTTTCAACACGAAGCAACTGCTTATTTGTTATCTTGGCGGACATATTATTATTAATCTTCATCTGATGTCTCCTTTTTCTGCCCTGCTGCATCTGCAGCCTTTATGGGAAAACTCATTTCGCATCCCTGCTGTTTTTTCGACCATCCTTGTCAAATCATCTGCCTTTTATATCGACCTTCTCGCGCGTTATCCTTAGAAAAGTTGGAAACTTTTTTCTATCTTTTCCTGTAATTTTTTTCATTTCCCATTATTTCTCTATGAATTTATTTGCATTCTTGTAGAAAACGTATTATAATTACCACATCTTCGGCTGTGAAATGGACATGCTATCATTGCTGAAAATTTAATTTCTAGGAGGAAAAAGTAATGGCACAGGTAACAAAAACAACTATGATTGGCGAATTATTACAGATTGACCAGAATATCGCACCTATTCTTTTAAATATTGGAATGCACTGTCTTGGATGCCCATCATCCCAGATGGAAACAATTGAAGAGGCTGCTATGGTTCATGGCATTGACCCAGATGCATTAGTAAAAGAAATCAATGATTTCCTTGCTAAAGACCTCGCTGAATAAAATACCGCCTACGGGCATTTTTTTATCACACAAAAACAGGCACACCGCAAAACTGCGATGTGCCTTTTCTTTTGCTAAAATCCTATAACTCAGCAAGTGTCTGCAGCGCATTTCCATCAATGATTAACTGATAATGCTCCTCGAAAAATGCTCCAACTGCCGGTGTATATGGCTGTGGCGATGCATATTCAGAAAGAATATTGCAAACTTTATTAAATTCTTCTGGCGACTGCTTACTCTTGCTCACAAGCAGATAATACTTATGCTCTGCTTCATTTTTGTATAAATCGTTGCTTCCCTTATAGAAGCCCTTCAATACCTGTGCAAGCCGGGTAATATCCTCCATATTCTGAAAAACAAACAGCTTTGTAATGTCTACAAGCACGTTTACCGGAACTTCTTCCTTTTCCTCTTTTCTACCATTCAATGGCGTAAAGCTGTCATTTTTCTGTTCCTCGGCAGCTCTTCTGCGCTCCTCCTGAATCTTCTTAAAAAGACCAAGAATATCATCTGCACCCTCTGACATGGCATTCAATCCACCATCAGCTAATGCATCCTCGTATAAATCCTCAGAATCCGGTTCGGAGAATTTCGAAAAACGTGTATCAAGCTCCTCCGGATATTCAACTTTTGTAACCACTAATATGATTGCATCCGCGGATAACGGAATTGCTTCAATCATCAGTGGAATATCATCTGCTTCAAATCCAAATTCATACTCTGCCTGCTGCATCATATCACGAAACAGACGTTTTGCTTTCTCTGTGCCATAGGCAAGCTCACTAATCTTAATCTGTCGTTCTGCTAAGTCTTCGCTGGTCAGTGTACAACGAATCTGATTATCATTTACTTTTTCAATTTTCATACAATCACTTCCTTCATCCGGAAAACCTTGTAAACTGTACACTTATTATAATCAAATGCCCTATTGATGTAAAGTACACCATTTTATAAAATATTTCTAAACTTGTTATCAATTATCTATATATGCTGAAATTTTGTGAAAAATTAACAAAAGTTTCAAAAGTAGTTGCAATATAAAACAGTTCATGTTATAAACATATGCAAGAGATGCAAAACCGACACGCTTCGAAAGGAGCGGATTTTTGCATTACAGAATCAATCCTGTTCGGCAAATACCGGATTATATCCACCCTTGGCACTGGCAATACCAGCACCGTTTATCTCGCCGAACATCTCAAGTTGAAGGTATATCGTGCTATTAAGTGTATCCCCAAAGACACCGCGGTATCCGATTTTTCTTTGGAAGCAACGCTTTTAAAGAATCTGAATCATCCAGGTATCCCTCTTATATATGATATCGAAGAAAATGATGAAAATCTTTATATTATTGAGGAATATATTCAGGGTGAATCCTTGGAGGCATTTGTTCTCCATCATGGTAACATTTCACAGGAACTGATAATTGAATTAGGCATACAGCTATGCGGCATTTTAGAGTATCTGCATCAATTAACGCCATATCCTATCTTATATCAAGATTTAAAACCGGAGCATATTATAGTATGTGGAAAACAACTAAAATTAGTCGACTTTGGTATTGCATCTTTTTTTACCGGTTCCGGAAAAAATTTCCAGATTTATGGAACAAAGGAATTTGCTGCTCCCGAAGTACTTTCAGGGCACGAAGCAACTCCTTTATCTGACCTTTACAGTCTTGGCAAGGTTTTACAATATCTTACAGAGACTTCTTCGGTCAGTTGTTCAAAGCATTTACAACTCACGATTCAAAAAGCCTGTGCAGCTTCAGCTGCAGACAGATATGAAACGGTTGGTCTTTTTCGAAGTGCGCTTCAAAAAGAACTGAACTTAGCGTGTCATAAGGCTTTGCATCTCTACAGGAAAATAATTGTACTTGGCAGTAAGCATGGCATCGGTACAACGCATTTTTGCATTTCTCTGACTACTTTTTTAAACCGGAATGGCTATCCTTCCATTTATCTGGAAGAAAATTGTTCGGACAGTCTGCGCAGCCTAATGAGAACAAGCCCTTCCGTAAAAGAAAAAAATGGCATCTGTTATTACAGATATTTTCAAGGGATTCCTAACTATGGTTCGGGTATTGCAGTTTCTGCCCCACCTGACTGCATACAGATTAAAGATGCTGGTATCTTTACTGATACACTTCCGGAATATGAGCCGGAAACATTAATCATCTTTCTTATGAGCAGCAGCGAATGGGATATGGAGCATACCATCCTTGCTGGCAAAAAGCTTTTATCGCGGGAAAATACTCTGTTTATCTGTAATTACAACCACCCCAAAGCAGCCCGGATTTATGCGAATGCGCTTCAAAAAAAGGTATACAGCTTTCCCTTTGATACAGATGCCTTTGCTTTTACTGCTGAAAAAAACAAATTTTTTTCCACTACTTTATCATTGGAAAGGAGCAAACGAACATTCTTAAAATTCGTCCGAAAAAACAAGTAACCTGTATTCTTATCGGAGTTGGCGGCTGTGAACATGGCGTTGGTGTAACTCATTTGTGCCTTACACTTGCAAATTACTGTTCTTCTAAGTATGGCTGTAAAACTGCTTGTTTAGAGCTTCACCCTTCAACTGCTTTTTCACAGCTTGCCGCACAGGATGCCCTTCCGGTAGAGAATCGGCATATGCAGGCATCCCGTTATTTCACAATTTATGATGTCGACTATTACCCCCGGCTTTCGCATCAGGCGATACCCGACGTAATGAATGCAGACTATCAGTATCTGATTCTTGACTTCGGCGTAATTACAGAATCAGTCTTTCGCGAGTTTCTCAGATGTAACCGAAAGCTCGTAATTGGCAGTCTCGTCCCTTGGAAACAGGAGAGTTTTTATGGATTTTTTCAACGCTACAACTTAGAAAAGTTATGGGAAAGCTTTTTATTTTTATTGTTGTACGGCAATCATGCGGACACATGGAGATTATCCCAGAAAACAAAGACTCCACATAAATATTTTCAAGGGATTCCTTTCCTTAAAAATCCGTTTCATATCGAAAAGGAGCAGTTTTCATTTTTAGACAGGCTGCTTCATTAAGGAAGAAATGCATTTATAATATATCACGTATCTATGGGTATTTTTCTTCCTTTTGGCAAAAATCATATAGGGGGAATAAGTTTTGAATACTGAAAATATGCAGCAGCTTTATTTAGAGCTGGCATCTCTGGAAGACAGAGGGATTAGCATTTGGCTGGACGGCTGTCCTAGTAATTCCCTGCATGTCACAAGTCAGTTAAACATCCATGACGAAAATCTCTATATGAGAGATTACGTCTTTGACGAGGGGAGGTTAAAAGAAGTTCATTTTGACAAAATAAACAAACCGAAATAAGTAACTATTAATCATGAATTTTTAACAGAACAGTGGATGATGGTGTTCTCAATGCCCGACAATCCACAAAAAACGTTGACAAAATTTTAAAAAAGAGGCTGTATCTAGCAGCCTCTTTCTAAAAAACGTGCTTTTAAAGCCTTAGTTTCTTCCTCTTTCCACTTTGATTTTAAAGACGTGTATGCTACAATATAAAAAGTTTTTATAGACAACTGCATGGATTTACTATAAGGAAGAAGGGATTTTTTATATGAAGAAAAAAATTGTACCATTTATTACCGTTTTTGTTTTGATTATTGTTGTTATTTTATTCATGCTCCTTGGAACACTTATTGATAAATATACACCATCCAAGGAACGTCAGGATTTAAGCGAATATTACAGTCTTTCTGCTGAAAATGATGTTGCCATTGTGTTTAACAATCAGGTAATTGAAGATAAAGGACGCTTGATTGATGGCAATGTTTATCTGGACATTGAGACTGTTAAAAACTATATTAATGACCGTTTTTACTGGGATTCCAACGAAAATATTCTTCGTTACGCTACTGCAAACGACTTAATTACGGTCAATGCTGAGAGCAAAGATTATGCCGTTACCAAAGAGACACATTCTCTTGAGCATATTATTGTAAAGGCCGACGCGAACACAGCATATGTTGCTGTTGATTTTGTAAAACAGTATTCTGATTTTTCTTATGAAGTGTTCGATGAACCAAACCGCATTGTTCTCACAAATGCATGGGGCAGCTACACTGTTGCTTCCGCTAAACGCGATTCTGAAATCCGCTGCAAAGGCGGCATTAAGAGTCCAATTCTTACCGATGTTACAAAAGATACCGAGCTTACGATTCTTGAGCCGGATGAAACATGGACAAAGGTTGCTACCTCTGATGGTATTTTAGGATATATCAAATCCAAATCCCTTGGAAGTACTTCTGAAAAAACACTTACCAGTGATTATACACCGGAAGAATTCAGCTACATCAAAAAAGATTTTGAGATTAACATGGTATGGCATCAGGTTACAAATTCCGCTGCAAACTCTGAGATTTCAAATGTGTTACAGTCCACCAAAGGTGTAAATGTTATCTCGCCTACCTGGTTCTACTTAAACAGCAGCAACGGAAGCATTGCTTCCATTGCAAGCAGCAGCTATGTTGATTACTGCCACCAGAATGGTGTGGAAGTATGGGCATTAGTTGACAACTTTACCAACCAGGAAGTCAGTACAACAGAAGTTTTAACACATACCTCAAGCCGCGACAACTTAACAAATGATATTATCTCTGCTGCAATCCAGTATAATTTAGATGGTATCAATGTTGACTTTGAATCCTTAGACCCTGCTGTCGAAGATTCCTACATCCAGTTTATCCGCGAGCTGTCGTTAAAATGTGCAAATAATGGTATTGTTCTTTCCGTTGACAATTATGTACCAACCGCTTACACCGCATTTTATGACCGCGCAGAACAGGCGGTATTTGCTGACTATGTTATCATTATGGGCTATGACGAGCACTTCGCAGGCTCAGAAGAAGCTGGTTCTGTTGCTTCTATCGGATTTGTAACTCAGGGTGTTGAGGATACCTTAAAAGAAGTTCCTGCAGACCAAATTATTTTGGCGATGCCATTCTACACAAGAGTATGGGAATTCAAACCAGAAGAAGGCGACGCTGCTGGTGAAAGCACAGAAGAAACCGGAGAAGATGGTGCTGTTGACAGCTATGTTAATTATTCTTTAAGCTCACGTGCGATTGGCATGGGTGAGACTCAGCGTTTAATCAGTGCAAATGGTGCTGAACCAGTCTGGTTAGATGATGCCGGACAGTATTTTGTAGAATATCAGAATAGTGGCTGTATCTATCAGATTTGGATAGAGGATACCACTTCCTTAGAAGAGAAATTAAAGGTTATGGATTCCAACGGACTTGCAGGCGGTGCTTTCTGGAAGTTAGGATTAGAGAATTCTAGTGTTTGGGATACCATTATTAAATATATCAATTAACAAATGATTTCATAAATCCCATGATTCGCGAATACTTATATAGTAACGAATCATGGGATTTTTTTATGAAGAAAAAAATAGAATTAGCAATGGCTGTCTCTTTTCTCTTATGTGCATTTGTTCTTGGACAAAAAAGTTCTATTCTTGTCCAAAGCGGCGATGCCGAAAAAATTGTGAAAAAGGATGAGCCTATCTGTATTGTTGTGGATGCCGGACATGGTGGTACTGACCCCGGAAAAATCGGCATTAATGGTGCTTTAGAAAAAGACATCAATCTTTCACTCGCCTTGAAACTTCGCGACATGCTTGAAAAAAAGGATATCAAAGTCGTACTCACCAGAGACACTGATACTGCCTTACATTCAGAAAATGCCACGAATAAAAAGGCAGAAGACATGCAAAACCGCTGCGCACTTATTACCGAAGCCACCCCCATTTTTACTGTCAGTCTTCATCAGAACAGCTATACCACAGAAGATGTAAAAGGTGCGCAGGTTTTTTATTATGGACAATCCGAAAATGGCAAAAAGCTTGCCGAATCCATACAATCAAGCCTGATTGAGCGGGTTGACCCGGAAAATACACGCGAAGCCAAAGCAAACGAGAGCTATTATCTGCTCAAAAAAACACCCACACCTACCGTAATTGTAGAATGTGGGTTTTTAAGTAATCCGGCGGAAGCGGATTTGCTTTTAACGGATGAATATCAGGAAAAGCTTGTCCGCGCTGTCTATATGGGTATTATGGATTATTTAGAAGAACTATGATTCCTTTATAAACTGGATAAAGGCTTCTGCCATATGGTATAAACGTGTTGTCTGTACCTGATAAGTTTCTTCATTTTCTTTTTTCTGTCCATTCTCTGCTGCTTCCATCTGTGAAGCAGCGGACTTCATATTCTTAGAAACAACCGTTCCAGAAAAATGATTTAAGTCTAAATCTTCCACGTATGCAACTCGTAAATCAACATTTTCCTGCTCACCCTCCTGTAAAAGTGTGGAAAGCTGCTGGATGTTTTCAGAAAGCCATGCTCTCATTTCTTCTTTATCTGTTGCCACTAAACCGCTGATTCCTTCTTCTTTTGCCTGGAAGGTTGCTGCGATTTTGCCTGTCATCTGGCTTTCAAGCATAATATCGACAATTCCTTTTGTATCCACACCGCGGACAATCTTTAAGGAAACATTCGTCACTTCGCCGCCGGCAATGACTGGAACAGAATATTTCTCATCCTTTGCAAAAAGTGAGTTCATGGAAAGCTGTGCCTGCATCAACCGCATTTCGCGCACGTCAAGGCTTGTCACCTCATCACTTTCAATCATTGTCTTCATTACATTTTCTGCAATTTTGCCAAGTGTCTCCTGTGCTTCTGCTAATGCTCTTGGCTCAGATACAGCCTCACCAAACTGCTCAATTAATTCTTTTTTGATATCCTCAATGTCATCTTCGGTAACCTTGTCCTTTCTGCCATCACCAAAAATCTGACGGAACATCTTGTTACGGTCTGCCATCATGGATTCTAACGCCGCAATATTCATTGGGGTGTTTGGAATATCATACTGCTGTAAAATCTGATAAATTTCCTCCGAAGAATTTGCGCACTGCTCTAAGGAAGATAACTGCTCTTTTACATATTCATTCTTTATTTCTGCATCTGTCTCAGGAATATTGCTGAGTGCTTCGGCAAACTGCTCCGGTGTCATATCCTGCCAATCCGGCTGCTGCTCCATCAATGTACGAAGTTTTCCCGGTGTCAGAGAATCCTGTGCATCATATGCACAATTCATCTGATAAGATGTCATAATCTGGTCAATAATAGAGGTACTTGTCTCGTTTACCTGCTCTAATGCTCCGAACTCATCGGAAACCTTAACATCCATTTTGCTTGCTTTATTGCCGGAACGTACTGCAGTCAGCAGATTCTTTAAGGTAAGGTCTGCTCCCTGATTAACCAAAGCTCCAATTGCTGCACCATCTGATTCTGTTACCTGATGAATCAGACGATATACACCAATGTATGTACTGCGCTCTTCCTCAGTGATTTGATTATTCTTCTCAAGCTTCCATAAGTATTCACTGAAACGCTCGTTTTTATCTGCGCCGACTTCTTCTTTCAGTTCTGAAGCAACATTATTTAAGGAAGTAAAATCCATTTCCAATGGATTGATGCCTTTCTTTATCATTTCTGTTACAACTGCTGGTGTCAGATTGGCAAATACACGCTGTACTTCTTCGTCTGTCGCTTTCATCGTTGTAATTGCTTCTTCTGTAATCTCAAGACCATTGTAACCAAGAATACGCACAGCTCTCTGGTTCGCGTCCGTAGTCTCCATGCCAAGGTCTTCTAAAATATCATCTACATTCTGGAATGCTTTCTGGATGGAATCACCCATTGCAGCACTTGGCTCTACGCGCAATGTCTCATAAAATTCATTCGCACGCTCAAATGCCGCCTTTAACGCCATACCACTTTCGTGAACGCTGTTAATGCTTGCTTCCTCAACACTTGGAATGCCAAGTACATACGCTGGTACGGACTGAATTTCCTGTAATTTTACTGTTGTTTCCATGAATAAGGAAACATTTGCCTCGGTTGCTTCTGCGCCCTGTGCCTGAAGCAGATTTGCATAATACTGGTTTTCTGCATTTTTCAATTCTTCGACTAACTGCACTAACGGCTCTGTATCAATCGAAATACCCTGTTTTAACAAAGCATAATTTGCCTCTGCACTCATTGCAAGACGGATTTCTGCAAGCTGACGCTGTGCAGTCAGAAGACGTAAGTCACTCTCTGTGTATGTTACTTCTGTGACATCTACTTCTGATGCTGCTTCATTACCGTTATCTGCTGCCACTGCACCAATTACTGCTTCACCGTCTGCTGTCACTCTGCCAGCCACTGCCTGCTGGTCTGCCAAAGCACTATTCACTGTACCGTCTGCCACAGCATTTCTGATATTTTCACTGACTGCCTCTTCTTGCCCACGAACCTTAGCTGCTTCGGCTAAGTTGTCCACAGTCAGCTCTAAGCCATTGTTTACAACGTATGACAAATCCTCATCTGTCGCCTGTGTCACAACGTCCATAGCGCGTTCTGCTTTTGCCATTAAGGTATGGCTGTCAATTAAAATTGCATCTGTTGGTGCGTTTCCCTCTGAAATAGCTGTCACAATCTGTTCCATCACTTTTTCAGAATCAACTGGCAATGTTAATGCATTCAATTCTTCTAAATAAACAAGATTCTCTTCGGTAATTGGCAGTTCATTCGAAAGCAGCCACTGGCATTCTCCCATCGTCTGCTCGTTGACAGGAAGTCCTGCTCCCGTAATGATTTTCTCTACCTGCTCTGCAAATGCATGCACATCCGGCTGTGTCTGCTGTGCCGGCATATAAGCTGCACTGCTGTATTCTGCCTTATAAATATTTTCAATCGTTGGCTCTAATTCATTTTCTAAGATATATTTTTTCGCACCATCTGTTAAAGGCTCTAATGCCTCTGCCTGCTGCATTGCTTCCACAGTATTGGTTACGTTTTCCTCGTTTACTGGAAGGTCTGCTTCCTGTATTGCATGCTCTAACTGTGTTGCAAGTGCTGTATTTCCTGCGATTGCTTCTAACTGCTCTTTGCTTAAATCATCACCAAAACAGGAAATATCCTTTCCTGACTTCGCAAGCTCTGCTTTTATTTTATCAGTGACAGTGACAATCGTATTAGAAGCAGTAGAATCTAAAGAAAAGCCTTCCTCCTGCATCTTCTCATAATCTTCTGCTGAGGTCGTATGAGACAAAACTGCCATCTGGTTTTTTCGTGCAGCTGCATCCATCTGTGTCGATTCTTCGATTTCTTCTGCAATAGATTTTTTCTCTTCTTTTGTTGGGTCTAAATAAATAGGTTCTTGTGTAAAAAAGGAATTTGTTCTTTTTCCTTCTGTATAGGCTGCCGCACTTTTTTCCATTGCTTTGGCAATCGCAGTCTTCTCTTCCGGTTCAATATTCTGCTTTGTCTGCAATGTCTCTAACACATTATTCTGCTGCTCAATTCTCATATCCATTCCGGTAACCTTGCCTTTCTATCACAGTTCAAAAAGAAAGCACGATTCCATTTGAAAGAATCGTGCTTTTATGTTTTCAGTGAAAGCTTCTTTCACTGAAATATATCGGTATTAATTACCTATTTATTAACTTTTCTGACAGAAATTCCGTCTGTTAAAATTTAAATACTGCGACACCATATGGTGCTAATGGATATGCAAATGAGAATGGCTTACCGTCGCATTCTGATTTGACTGCAGTATAGGTATCCGGCTTCTCGCCGCCATTTCCACCAAACTCAGCAGACTCGCTGTCTAAGAGCAACTTATAGTTTTTCTTTTTTGGAACACCTACGCGGTAATCCGCACGTTCCATTGGTGTAAAGTTGCAGACAAAAAGAAGATTATTTTTCTTATTTTTGCTCTTTCTTACGAAGCTGTAAATACTTCTGCTGTTATCGTTTGCGTTAATCCACTCGAAACCTTCCCAGCTGCTGTCTAATTCATACATCGCAGGATTCTTCTGATAAATATGAAGCAGCGCTTTGACCCAGTTCTGCATACCCTTATGGTCAGGGTTCTCTAACAGATACCAGTCTAACTCTCTTGCCTCACTCCACTCCTGCAGCTGTGCAAATTCCTGTCCCATAAACAGTAATTTCTTGCCCGGATGTCCCATCATAAATGCGTAGCCTGCCATCAGGTTTTTGAATTTGTCTCTTCCTAAGCCCGGCATCTTGTTTATCATGGAGCATTTCAAATGAACTACTTCATCATGGGATAATACTAAGATGTATTTCTCACTTTCGTTGTAGCTCATGGCAAAGGTCATGCGGTTATGATTATCTTTTCTAAAATATGGGTCAAGCTTCATATAATCTAAGAAGTCATGCATCCATCCCATGTTCCATTTGTAGCTGAAATTTAAACCACCATCTTCTACCTTGCCTGTTACCTGCGGCCATGCAGTAGATTCCTCTGCAATCATTGCAACACCCGGATTTCTTCCTAAAATCAAAGTATTGACGTGTTTAAAGAACTCGATTGCCTCAAGGTTCTTATTCTCACCATATTTGTTTGCAACCCACTGACCGTCCTGTTTTCCATAATCAAGGTACAGCATGGAGGCAACCGCATCTACACGCAGGCCATCTACATGATAATGCTCTACCCACATTAAGGCACTTCCGATTAAGAAGTTCTTTACTTCGTTTTTCTCGTAATCGAAAATCTTAGTTCCCCAGTCCGGATGTTCGCCTTTTCTAGAATCTGCATATTCATACAGACAGCTTCCATCAAACTCTGCCAAGCCATGGGCATCCTTTGGAAAATGGGCTGGAACCCAATCTAAAAATACACCGATTTTGTTCTTATGACACTCATTGATAAAATATGCAAAATCCTCCGGCTTGCCATAGCGGGATGTTGGTGCGTAATAACCGGTAACCTGATAACCCCAGGAGCCATCAAATGGATATTCCGAAATTCCCATTAACTCAATGTGTGTGTATCCCATATCCTTCACATATGGAATTAATTTGTCTGCCAATTCACGGTAAGTATAAAATCCATCGTCTTCTCTTCCCGGATGGCGCATCCAAGAGCCTGGATGAACTTCATAAATCGCCATTGGCTGTGCGAATGGGTCTTCTAACTGTTTACGTGCATCCATCCATTTGTCATCTGTCCATTTAAACTTTGTAATGTCTGCAATCGCAGATGCATTTCCCGGACGAAGCTCGGAATAGTTGGCATATGGATCCGCCTTATAAAGACGTCTGCCATCTTTTGTTTCAATTAGATACTTATACAGCTCTCCCTCACATAAGCCCGGAATAAAAAGCTCATAAATTCCCATTGTCTCCGGCTCTAATCGAAGCATTTCATGGGCTGTTTCGTCCCATCCATTAAAGCTTCCGATTACCCATACGCGACTCGCATTTGGAGCCCATAAATCAAAGCAGACTCCTTTTTTTCCTTTTCTCTCTGCAAAATGTGCACCTAACTTGTGATAGATATCATAGTGTGTCGCCTGTCCAAACAGATATCTGTCTAATTCTGTGAAGTTAGCCATATTGTATCCTCCCTTTACTAAATGTTAAAATCCTTCTCGTGGAGAATGACATAATCATCCTCGTCATAACGTCCTCCGGTTAAGATGCTGAATGCTTTTTTCAGTACCCCTTTTTCAACATGAGCAACTGCCTCATCTACGATTTCTTTGACTTCGGTAAGTGTTGTCTCTCTGTCGACCTTCTGGATATTACTAATATTGTTATATAACGCTAAGACACCCATTTCATCAATTTTGTATCCCAGCTCGTTAGCATATGCTTTCGCAAATGCAACTAACTCATCACTTGTAAAGATTGGAATTGTAATCTTCTCTGAAAATCTGGCTGCAAAGCCTGCGTCCTTAGATAATGCCTTCTCAACACCTTTTCTGGTGTCCTCAATGATTATCATGACACCACTGGTATCCTGAGCTAATAAAAGGGCGAGCTTTACTGCTGTTTCCTTTGAAATATCCCCTACTTTTTCAATAATCAGACATCCGCCTGCAACCTTCTCTAACAGGGCTGCCACATCCTTCTGATTCAATACAGATGCCTCAATCTTACCAACTTTTCCGGTAAGCTTTCCGGTTCTCTGCTGTAACGCCTTAATCATGCTGGAAGCAAGAACTGTTTTACCGCTGCCGCTTCCACCCTGAATAATCAGGTTTCCGGTGGCTGCATTTGTTCCCTTCATAAGATGGGTTCCTGCTCCTGTAATCGCTTGACAAAGCTGCTGCTCCATTCCCTTGATTGGTACAAAATATGTAAAAATCTCTTTGTATTCCTTTGGCAGCTTTTTCATCACGCCTTCTTCTTCTAACACGTCCGGTTCCTGGATTTTTGGCAGTGATGCGCGTTCTACTTCTTCTACTAAATCCTCTGGTATCTGGATATCCGGAAGACTTTCCTCTAGAAGGGCTTCTTCCTCCTCTTCCTGCATTTCTTCTGCAAGACGCTGAACCTCTTCCTCTAATTCCACTGCAAAGTCTTCCATTGTTGCACTATGAGGATTTGCTTCTAATTCTGCGGCTGCTGTCTCTGCCATTACCAGCTCTTTGGCTGCCTGCATATACTCTTCCACAGAAATCTCTTCTAAGCCGAGGTCTTCTGCAGTTTCTACCGCCTGTGTATCTTCTACCTCTGTTACATCATCTTCCTGATACTGCAGAGCCTCTTCGTTTTCCTTGAAAGCTCCTAATTCTTCGGATGCTTCCTCAGAAGTCATGTCATTCATTTCTACTGCCGGCGGTATCTCTACTGCGGACACTGCTGCAATCTTTTCATCCATCTGTGCATTCTCATCGTTCAGACGGTCAATTTCCTGCTGCAATATCTGATTCATACTTGCTACCATTGCGGCTGCTCTGTCATCCTCAAGCGGCTCTCCTGCCATATACTGTTCTTCCAAAAGCTCCTTTGGTGTAAAACCGGAATCCAACTTCGGAATCACATCGGCAAGGCGCTCCATAATGTCCCCTGCCTCCTGCAGTGCTCTTGCCTTGGCAGATTCTAATTTCCTCTGTTCTGCCTCCTGCAGTGCCGCTTCTGCTGCACGCTTGGTCTTCTCCCACTCTGCAAGCACATCTTCTATCCGCATCTGCCCTGTCACCTGCGGTTCACGTACTCCGCCGCCCGGCACATGCATCTGCATCTGTCCATCATATTCTTCGCCTAACATTTCCTGGAAATTCAGACTGATGCTGCTGTCAATCTCTGCATCTGTTTCAATATGCGGATATTCCTCTTCCATTTCCTCATCTGCCTGATGCTCGACTGGAATCTGTAAATACGGAATCTCCTCCACTAATTTCTTAATGGTATCCATGCTGTCATCTACAGTGCCTTTTTCTGTTGCTTCCATAATCTGCTGCATGCTCTTTTGCAGCTCTTCCTGTAAATTCTGTGTGTTAAAACGTTCCGGCGAAAGCTTCACATCCTGTATCTGAATTGGTTCCGGAACAATCTCTCCAGATTCGAATGTGTCTTCTGGTCGTACTTCAATAATACCATCCCGCTTCTGACGGAACTGACGGTATTTTTCTTCCTGCTGCTTATTTAATGGCTGGTAAAGCATCTTAAGTTCTAACGCACGCTCTACATATACGCCGTCACCAAACCATAAAATCAATTCATCACAAGCCTCAATACATTTCTCGCTCATACCCGCCTTGTGATATAAGTATGCAAGTTCAAATGCCCATTCCTCTGAATATTCCTGATTTTTTAGTTCCTCTAAAATATCAATCAGGACGCTGATATCCGCGCCCTGCGCTTTCTGAATTTCATATTTTAAAACATATTTCAGATTGTCATGCGGTGCAATCTCAACAAATTCATCATAATATTCTTTCGCTTCTTCAAAATTCTTTGTCTTAATTGCAACTTCTGCAAGCTGGTAAATAATAGCCCTTCCAATTGGAGAACGGTCATATGCCATCAAAAGAATCTCCTTGCTCTCTTCATAGCGTCCGACTTTCTCGTATATCTCGCCTGCTTTTACCAAAGCATTAATATTTTTAATCTTGCGCCAGTTGATAGTATCCGCAATCTGTGCAGCGCTCTCATAATCATTTACCGCACATAGGGACTTCATCTCGTCAAGCTTTATTTTATATTCGTATTTATCCAATTCTGCCACCTCAAACTGTGCATTTTCTGCGTATCTTTCTACCCACTTATCTATCTTTTAGTTTAGCATACGCACTATTAGATGTCAAAAAGTACTTCCCTTTATGACTCCTTGCTTTTTGCCTTATTTGGGCTTTTCTTATCCACGTATTCTGGCTTATTTGAATACTTATCAATGCTCTTAAGGTGCACATAATCTATCTCTGAATCAGGAATTCCGCGCTTTTTCAGAAGATAAGAAACAATGCTCTGGACAATATAATAAATAACTGCCATAATAGGCACTCCTAAAAGCATTCCAGGGAAGCCCCAAAGTCCACCGAATAACATAATTGCAAACACTACCCAGAACGACGACAATCCGGTAGAATTTCCGAGAATCTTTGGCCCGATGATATTACCATCAATCTGCTGTAAAATAATTATGAAAATGAGGAAATAGATTCCCTGCATTGGGTTTTGCAGCACAATTATTATAAAGGATGGAATAGTTCCAATAAAAGGACCAAAAAATGGAATAATATTTGTCACTCCGATGATTACGGCAATCAAAATCGTATCCGGCATCTGCATAATTACCAAGACCATATAGGCAATTAATCCAATTATTGCAGAGTCAAGTATTTTACCGCTGATAAAACCACCAAAAATATCATTGCTTCTTCGTACAACTTTAATAATGACATTTGCACGAACCGGTTTAAATACTGCGTAGAGAATTTTCTTTGCCTGTCCTGCAAATTTCTCCTGACTTAACATAACATAAACAGATACAATCACACCTACAATAATATTCAGTACAAATTTTAAGCTGGCAATTACACCACTTGTAATGGATGAAATGTATTTCTCTGCCTGTGGAAGCAGATAACTTGTCATCCATGTTTCAAAATATGTGGTTGTGTTATTGATAATTTCCTCTGCAACATGTGCAAATTCGCTATCTCCCTCAGCAACCTCATAAATCCAGTCAATCAGCACATTTACCTGCTGTGGAAGTGTCTTTACAATATCTAAAATACTAGCTGAAATTGCTGGCACAATTGCCGCTAAAAGAATAAAGAGAATTCCAAATAAAAACAGATATGAACCGAGGATGCCAATTCCTCTGGATATTCCTGCTATTTTTTTTGTATTTTTCATTTTAACTTTTTCTTTTAAAAGCTTCTTTACCCAGTTCTCTATAAATTTCATGATTGGATTTAACAAATATGCCAACACCAGACCAATGATAATCGGCTGTAAGATGAATGTAATCTTTTTCCAATAATCGGTGAATCCATTATATCGGTAAATTGCAAAGAAAAATAAAATACAACAGCAGAAAGTAATAAAAACTGCCAATGAGATAATCACAATATTTTTTATATTTAATGTCTGTTTACTTTCATCTTTCTTTTGTATGAGAGATTCCTGCTGTTTTCCGTCGTTCAAGGTTCTTCCTCCTGTATCCGTCAATTTATAGTCTTATTGTACTATTTTTCTGATAATTTGCAAAGGTATGTTGCGTTTTAATGGAAATAATTTGCAAATTTTTCCATTAAAATAAGCCGCGGCTTTCTTGGAAAGCAAAAATAGCGCAAACTAAGATTTCTCTCTTAGTTTACGCTATTTTTTTATTATTAGCCTCTGTAGTAATTAATCAGACATCCTTTTAAGATGATTTCGCGTTCGTCATCTGTTAAAGCGTCGATATGAAGCTTAAATTCTTCTAATGCTCCGTCTTTTACAACGTATGCTGTGATTTCTGACTGCTTATCTTCTACTGCCTTGCGGATATTTGGAAGGAATAAGTAGTCAAGGTTCTTAAATGGAAGCTCTCCTTCTGGAATGATGAATGGAAGCATACCCCAGTTAATTAAGTTAGAACGGTATCTCTTTGTTGCATATTCGTTTGCAATGTTTGCCCATCCGCCTAATACTTTCTGGCAGGATGCAGCCTGTTCTCTGGCTGAACCATCACCTGGTTTTACAGCAAAGATAGTGCTTCCGAAGCCGATATTGCCTTTTCCTGCTTCTGGGAATTTGGCATTTACAGCTTCCATAACTGCTTTAAGCTCTTCTACAGCTTCTACTGGACATGTGCCTTCTTCTACTGCTTTCTGTGCTTTCTGGATTTCTTTTGCACGACCAACATAAAGTGGGTCTTTTCTGGAAAGTGCAAATTCTGCCAATCCTAATGGGTTAGAGCGGAAAGAAGATGTTTCTCCGGATGGAATTAATTCATCTGTTGTTGTTACAGGGTCATGGATTTCAGAAACTACTTTTAATACCATGTTCTCTGGTAACGCGCTCATTGCTGGCCAGTCTTTGATGTTTGGTCCAAACTGGATTTCAACACTTGGGTCAGCAACTCCCTTGCTGTCAAATACGCGGTTTTCGTAAATTGTTTTATCAAAGAAATATTTTGGTTTGCTGTAATCAACATCCATATCTGTTGCAGCTGTTAAGTAACCCTTGTTTGCTGCTGTTGCTGCGATAGAACGGGCATCCATAAGTGCAACAGATGCAACCTGTCCTTTCTGTACTTTAGAACCTTCTCTGTTCGGGAAGTTTCTTGTAGAGTGACGGATAGAGAATGCATTGTTTGCAGGTGTATCACCAGCACCGAAGCATGGTCCACAGAATGCAGTCTTAACAATTGCACCTGTCTGCATTAAGGAAGCAACTGCTCCATTTTTCACTAATTCCATATAAACTGGTGTACTTGCAGGATATACGCTTAAAGTAAATTCGTCTGGTCCGATGCTTGCACCCTTTAAGATGTCAGCTGCATCACAGATGTTTTCGAATCCACCACCTGCACAACCAGCAATAATACCCTGGTCAACGTAAAGCTTGCCGTTACGCACTTTGCTCTTTAAGTCAAGGTCAACTGCGCCGTCAAAGCTTACCTGTGCACGTTTTTCACAATCATCTAAGATATCCATTAAGTTTGCATTTAACTCTTCGATTGTATATGTGTTGCTTGGGTGGAATGGCATAGCAATCATTGGCTTAATCTGGCTTAAGTCGATTTCAATCATTCCATCATAATATGCTACATCGCCAGGATTTAATTCTTTGTATGCTTCTGGTCTTCCATGAATTGCATAGAAATCCTGTACCTTGCTGTCTGTTCTCCAGATAGAAGAAAGACAGGTTGTCTCTGTTGTCATAACGTCTACGCCGATACGGAAATCTACGCTTAAGTTAGATACGCCAGGTCCAACGAATTCCATAACTTTATTTTTAACATAGCCTTTGGCAAATACTTCACCGATAATTGCAAGGGCAACGTCCTGAGGACCAACACCTTTCATTGGTGTTCCTGTCATGTATACACCAACAACGCCCGGCATATCGATATCGTATGTTTTATTTAATAACTGTTTTACAAGCTCTGGTCCACCTTCACCAACTGCCATAGTACCTAATGCACCATAACGTGTGTGTGAGTCAGAACCAAGAATCATTGCGCCGCCTTCTGCTAACATTTCTCTTGCGAACTGGTGGATAACTGCCTGATGAGGTGGTACATAAACTCCGCCGTATTTCTTTGCGCAGGTAAGACCAAACATGTGGTCATCTTCATTGATTGTACCGCCTACTGCACATAAGCTGTTGTGACAGTTTGTCAGAACGTATGGCATAGGAAATTTCTCTAAGCCTGATGCTCTTGCAGTCTGAATAATTCCAACAAAAGTAATATCGTGGGAAGTCAGTTTGTCAAAACGAACCTGTAACTTCTCCATATTTCCGGATGTATTATGTTTTTCTAAGATACCATATGCAATCGTATTCTTTGCAGCCTCCTGCTTAGATACGGCACGTCCTACTTTCTGTGGAAGCGCTGCTGCATCTTCGATAATTTCATTGCCGTTTACAAGGTAAACACCATTATCGTATAACTTCATAAATTTCCTCTCTTTCCGAAATGTTCTCACATTTTAATTTCTGCTTTTTAACCTCATTGCTATGAATTATATAGTCTGAGCCCCTAAAAATCAAGCACTTTTACACGCTAAACAAAAAAAGTGATAAAGAATCGTTCCAATGTCCTAGGAATTCATTTCTTCTTCCAAAAATGGAATCATTTCATCGAGCCTTGCTACCTTCTTTGTCAGAAGCTTTGCTGTCTCCTCGTCCGGCTCCGTTAAATCAGGAACCATCACAACGCGAAGTCCCGCTCTATAGGCTGACATGACACCATTTGGCGAATCCTCTACGGCAAAACAATCTTCCGGTTTTTCACCAAGCTCTTCGCAGGCAAATAGATAGACATCCGGTGCCGGCTTGCCATTTTTCACCGTTTTGGCACTGATAACTTTATCAAATTTCTCATATACACCAATGGCTGTTAAATATTCTTTCGCGCGGACAGGCTCTGTTGCTGTGGCAACGGCAGCCTTAATTCCCTTTTCTTTTAAATAATCTAAAAGTTCATCCACACCCGGCTTTTTATCTACGCCATATTTCTCAATGTGTGCATTCACAAGCTCTCTTCTACGGTTACGAATTGCCTGATAATCAAAGTCTTCTCCAAAAATGGATTTTAAATACGGCTCTGCCAGTTTGCCATCCAGACTTCGAATTGCAAGCGCGTGCTCCGGCTTCATCGCAAAGCCTGCCTCAAGTGCCGCCTGACACCAATATTTATTCAGCCAGCGTTCTGTATCAATTAAGATACCATCCATATCAAAAATTACTGCTCTCATAATTCCTCTTTTCTAATGTTGCGGCGTAACTGCTTACTCCTCTGCTTCTAACTTTGCCTCATTTGCCTTTTGGTATTTGGAAAAAACAAGTGTTGCGCGGAATAAATCGCCCTCAATGCTGATGTCAAACTGTCCACCCATCAGTACAGTCAGGTTCTTTGCAATGGATAAGCCTAAACCGCTTCCCTCTGTTGTCCGGGAAGAATCTCCACGTGTAAAACGCTCTGTCAAATCACCAGCATTGCTGTTTTCTACGGCAAGCTCTTTTTCGGATACATTTTTTATGGAAAATGTGACCTGCTCCTCAGCGGATGTCACCTCTACATACACACGTGTCTTCTGCATTGCATACTTCGCTACATTATTGTAAAGATTCTCGATGACGCGGTAAAGACGGCGGCCGTCTGCTAAAATAAGCATTGCTTCGTTCGGAAGCTTTGTTACAATGGTAAGCTCTCTCTGCTCAAATTTCTCATTAAATTCTCCCGCAGTCTGATAAACAAGCTCTACCAAATCAATCACCTGCATATCAAGCTTTACATTTCCAGAGCTGACTTTTGATGCTTCCACCAAATCCTCTGTCAGCTGTTTTAACCGCTGTGACTTTTCATCTAAAATCTTAATATATCCTTTGACACGTTCGTTTTCTATGTCCTCTCTTTTTATAAGGTTTACATAATTAATAATGGATGTCAATGGTGTTTTAATGTCATGGGAAACATTGGTAATGAGGTCTGCTTTCATTCGCTCACTCTTTGTGTTATCACGCACTGCATGTACTAATCCTGCCCGGATATTATTGACGGCCTCTGCGAGCAGCTTATCATCTCCATGCAGCTCCTCCGTATCAATTTTAGTCTCTAATGCTCCCGCTCTGATTTTTTCTACACCCTGCAAAATCTGATAACGCTCTACAGCTGTTCGAAGCAATATATAACATTCTGCACCACTGAATGCTAAAAGCAGCACAAAACATAATACCTTGTTGTAATAAAATGCTCCTACTGCCAGCACAAAGCACACAATCAGATGTACTGCAAATACTACCAGCACTCTTGTCGTGATTCTGCGCTCTCTAAACGTCTTCATAAGCCCTTTTCCCAGCCAGTAGGTAAGGCTGTTTTCCCAAAGCTTTTCTGCTTTCATTAAACGCACGATGCTTAAGAAGAAAACCAAAAACAGTGCATCTGTCACTAAACTTACTGTTCCTGACGCAACTAAAAGTCCCGAAACCTCTAATTCCATATTGTTGATTCTTGCAATCATTAAAAGGAGTTCACTAGTTATCAGAACAAATCCTAAAATCAAAAATTCGGTTTTGATTTTGTCAAAATAATGTAAATGAATCTCATCATCCACAGCCCGTCTGCCTGATGCAAGTGTCAGATATACCAATGTCAGTATCCAGCCAATTAACGCAACCAGACTTCCTATCAGACATACTTTTATCCAAGGATGCAGCTGTTCGTATTCCACACTTGCATCATAAAGGTCATCTTCCGCCGAAAGCTTTGTATCTACGCCAATAATCAGAATCACATCCTCCTGCGGCCAGTAAATCTGCGTATTATAGCTTTCAAAAAAGTAAGTAGATAATCCCTTGATATCCGTACCGAATTCTTTGTTTACCATGTCATACATCAGGTAATTTCCCATAGACTTTGCTTCCATTAAAACACGTTCTTCATCAAAGTCCTGCCCTTCCTCGGCATCCGGCTGATTGGTATACCACATTCCGCCGATTTTGTACCAGTAACAAAAGTTTGTATCCTCTGGTTTAAATTCATCGGTATACTGCAGATAACGTTTGTTATCCTCTGTTGTAAGGTTATCTCCCTGTAAGGAAAGATGCAGATATTCCGCAAGATTATCACATTTTTTCTGGATGCACTGTGTATAATAACCGGAACTCAAAAAATCTGTTGTTCCAATATCTGTAAAGTCAAAGATACTCTTTTCTATCATCGTGCTTAACAGAAAAATGGTCATTGTTAATACAATCGTAAAAAACAGGTGTAAAATCAAACCTGCCAGCTTTGCACCACTGGAATAATTTTTGTTTTCCATGCTTGTCCTCTTTCTTTTTTCTGCGTCTATGCAGCATTACCGGCTTAGTTTTTCTCGATTTTATAGCCAACGCCCCAGACAACCTTCAAATATCTCGGCTCTTTTGGGTTAATTTCGATTTTTTCACGAATGTGACGAATATGTACTGCTACTGTATTATCTGCCCCAATAGCGTCCTCATTCCAAATGCTTTCATATATCTGATTAATGGAATAAACTTTTCCCTGATTTTTTACCAGTAAAAGCAGAATATTGTATTCAATCGGTGTTAATTTTACTAATTCACCATCTACGGTTACTTCCTTTAAGTCATCATTAATGGAAAGTCCGCCGACCTCATAAATAGAGGAATTTTCTTCTTTTGCATTGCCAAGCTGTGTATAGCGGCGCAGCTGTGATTTGGCACGTGCCACAAGCTCTAACGGATTAAATGGCTTCTCCATATAGTCATCTGCACCAATATTTAAACCTAAAATTTTATCCGAATCCTCTGTTTTTGCAGAAAGAATAATAATTGGAATACTGCTCTCCTCGCGGATTTTTAAAGTTGCACGTATTCCGTCAAGTTTTGGCATCATAACGTCCATAATTAAAAGGTGCACTTCATTCTCTTTTAACACCTGAAGTGCTTCTTCTCCATCATACGCTTTTAACACACCAAAGCCTTCCTGCTGTAAATATATCTCAATTGCTTCCACAATTTCTTTATCATCATCGCAAACCAGTATATTCTGCATAACATCTCCTCCTAGATATCCTTTGTATTCTTAAACTATAGGTATTTTAACAGTAAAAATGTTTTTTTAACAGGGGCGAAATCTTAATTACTTCTTAAGTTTTCCTTGAACACAAAATGGGGACTGCCACATTTCTGTAACAATCCCACGTTTTTCTTATTCACTCTTTGATTTTTTTCCAAAGAGTGAATGCTTTTCCTTCTTCTTCGCAGCTGTTTCCTCTGCCTCCCCGGCATTTTCCTGCTCTTTCCATTTGAAATATTCAGAATCTAAGTTTACTGTCACTTCCGGTGTCTCGTATTCCGTTTTTTCCTCCGGCTTTGCTTCCTCCTCTTCAAGGGAAAGTCCATGCTCTCTGAAATACTCCTCGTTGATACGGATTTCCGGTTTTGCTGCTGCATATGTGGCTGTCTCTGCTTCTACTTCTGACAGCTTTTCCTTGGCTTTCTTTCGGTTTCTGTCATCAATCAGTTTCAGATACTCGTCTGTATCCTTCAAATCCTGTAGATAACCCTTTAAATCTAACTGGTCTCTCTTGACTCTCTGACGCTCTTTTTCGATATCATGCTCCATTCTGCCGCATACTTCCTTAATGGATTCTGCTGCATCCTGCATAATATCCTGCACCAGTCTGAGTGCTTCATCCGTATAAAGTACAGACGCTGCATAAACGTCTTCTGCTTTTTTGGCTGCATCTGTGATAATCTCTTCGCCTTTTTTGCGTGCCTGACGCTCTGCCTCATCACGACCATTTTTTGTCAGTTCATGTTCATCCATAATTTCATAGATGCACTGATTTAATGCTGCAAAAAGCTGTATCATCTCTCTTTTATTTACAATCACCAGCCCCTGCTCTGCATCATATACCTTGCTCTGCGCTAACATCACATGCAGTGCTCTTAAGACCTGTTCTGTTTTGTCCTGTGCACTCATTATCTGCTACATCTCCTGCGTCTTACCAGTTTTTTAATTAATACTATAATGAAAATTACGAGTAAAATCAATGCTGCAATTATTCCGATAATCATTGCCGCGTAACGATTTGGATTCTTTATAAGGTCAATGATATTTTTGCTGTCTTCTACCACTTTTCGTCCCTGCTTTTCGCTATAAGCTGCCGGAACGTTTCCGATACCATCGCCGTCTGTGTCCTCAAAGGTCATCATATACTTTGCAATCATATCCCACGCTTTGATTTCTTTTCCATTATCCATAAGAATAATGTCTGCATAATCCTCTACCGTTGTGCCATCGGCAAATTTCGGCACAACAGAAAGAAGTCCATATGACATATCTGTTACCGCCCCAAGCATCTGCACGCTGTATAGGTCGGAAACTACGCGGTAAAGCTCGTCATCCTTTATCTCTACGCGTTTTCCATCGCGGTCGGTCAGATAGCAGTCGGTCACTTTATTTAAAATCAGACGATTTGGATTGTAATTAAAATTCATTCCTGACATGTAAAGTCTTGCTACTGTCATCAAATCGGAAATAGATGCGTCGATTTCTGCTAAAACTTTAAGTTCTTTTCCTGTAAGATATGCTTCTACCAATGGGTAGCCCGGCACACCGTCCTCTCCAATTCCAAGGGAAAAGGAATTATAAACCTCTTCTACGGTAATATCACCTTTTGTGTAACTGCCGCGGACAGTTCCACTTGGCACAATCGCAATATCTACCGGGTCGCCGTTAAAATCTTCGGCGTGCTCGACACCATAAATATAGGCATCTGCCATAATACTTCCAAGATTATGCTCCTCATGAATCGTTGCTAAATCCTCTACTGTCGCAAACTCTATCTCATTTGTTGCAACCACTTCATCTCTTGTATAGCCAAACTGTGACAGATATTTTTCATCTACCAGCTCCATAAAATCAGCTATCTTATCGATAATTTCTTTATTTTCTTCTATCTCTCCAATGATTGGCATCAGCTCATAGCTTTCCATGCTCCATGTGCCGTCTGCTGTTTCTACCATAGAAAGAGAGCCAAGATTTTTGCCATATTCTCCACAGGAAACAATATAAGTATCTCCATGCTGAATCGGCTCATTTAACACTGTATGTGTATGACCGCTGATAATTAAGTCAATTTCCGGCACTGCTTTTGCCAGAATCTCGTCCTCAGAATCGCTCTCCTTTTCACTTGTTCCACTGTGGGATAGGCAGACAATCATATCCACATCCGGTTCTTTTTCATTGATTTCTGCCACGATTTCTTTGGCAGCGTCTACCGGCTCTTTAAAAGAAAGCACACAGGTTGGCGAATAAGCAAGCGAATCTTTTCCAAAAATTCCGAAAATAGCAATATCTACGTCTCCTTTGGTAATGACAGTATACTCTGCGAAACCATAGGCATCAAACGAGTCCTTTAACTGCTGCTGTTCTTCCGTCAGCCCTGCTGCTTCCATAGTTTCCCAGTCAATGTTGCTGACTAACATCTGTGGAAGCACATCACCGCTTGTTCTCGCAGCATCTAGCATATTTGCAAGTCCACTTGAATGGTAGTCAAATTCATGATTTCCCAATGTGCTCGCTTCTACGCCAAGTGCACCTAGCATGCGAAGCTCTGCGGCTTCACTCTCAAAGATAGTCTGCACCAGTGTTCCCATAGAAAAGTCTCCGGCATCTAGTACGAGTGTGTCCGGGTTTTCTGCTTTCTGATTATCAATTAATGTTTTTATTTTTGCAAAGCCGCCCACAAGCTCATCTCCATAATCCACATCGGAAAAGCTTTCCAAATGGGAATGGGTATCATGTAAAAACATGATGTCTACCTGCTTTTTCGCCTCTTCTGCATAAACATTTGTATCTCCTGCAAATGGTAATAACACTGCTGCTACCATAATAGCTGCCACAAGCTTCTTTTTTAACTTCATAAATAGCCCTTTCTAAATAGTAATTAACTCATACTGGTCTGTTCCCAGACCGATTTTAACTGCGTGCGCAACGCAGGTTCTCCAGTTGGTATCCGGGTGTGTCATGTGGAAATGGTCCTCATGCTCGGCTTCCTCTTTATGTGCCATGCAGTTTTCATGCAATACACTGTGATTATGTAACATTGGCTGTTTGTTGCTTAAATCCGCGCATGCCATATCAAGCGCTACCGGGTCAAACGATGCCAGCATTCCCACGTTAGGAATAATCGGCACATCGTTTTCCGAATGACAATCACAGTTTGGTGAAACATCACAGATTAAGGAAATATGAAAGCATGGTCTGTCCTGACAGACTGCTTTGCTGTATTCTGCAATTTTACAGTTTAAAATGTCATTGGAATTAGACTGTGTTGGATGAACCGCATCCTTCGGACATGCTCCGATACATCTTCCACATCCCACACATTTATTTAAATCAATTGTTGCTTTTCCATTTTCAATGACTGGCGCATCATGTGCGCAGATTTTCTTACATGCTCCACAGCCAACACAGCTGCGCTGGTTTACAGCCGGCTTGCCCTGATTGTGCATCTCCATTTTACCAGCTCTTGAACCGCAGCCCATACCAATATTTTTCAGTGCACCGCCAAATCCGGTTGCCTCATGTCCCTTAAAATGTGTCAGTGAAATGAAAATATCTGCATCCATGACTGCCTGACCAATTTTTGCTTCTTTTACATATTCTCCATCCACCGGAACGAGCGCTTCATCTGTTCCTTTCAAGCCATCACCAATAATGACGTGGCATCCGGTAGAAAAAGGAGAAAAGCCATTGGCATATGCAGTTTCTAAGTGGTCGAGTGCATTTTTTCTGCTTCCTACATACAAGGTGTTGCAGTCCGTCAAAAATGGTTTTCCACCCTGCTCTTTTACAATATCAGCAACCACTTTGGCATAATTCGGTCTTAAAAATGCAAGATTGCCATATTCCCCGAAATGAATTTTGATTGCCGCATATTTATCTTCAAAATCAATCTCCTTCATACCTGCTGTGATACAAAGCCGTCTTAATTTCTGAAGAAGATTTTCATTCCCATTTGTCCGAAAATCTGTAAAATATACCTTTGATTTTTCCATTTACTCACCCTCCAATTTACAAGATTTAAGTTGTCTATCAAGAATTAGAATGAACTAATCCACAATTTCTAGTGCATAAGTACCCATTTTCGTGGATAACTCCCGATTTCATGGGCTTTCCAGCACCAACTTTCATGTCTTCTTAACTATACTCTGTAGAGCACTTCTATGTAAAGTGAAATTTAGGGACGCAGCCTAAATTTCAAAAAATAGGCTGCGTCCCTGAATTTCGAAAAATAGGCTACGTCCCTAAATTTCGAAAAATAGGCTACGTCCCTGAATTTCGAAAAAAAGGCTGCGTCCCTGAATTTCAGTTTTCTGGGTGATATACAATATTTCCATCGATAATGGTGTAATCAATTCTGGTGTCAACGGCGAAAGGATTGCCCTGTAAAATCACAAAATCCGCGTCTTTTCCTTCCTCAATGCTTCCCACGCGGTCTGAAACTCCGGCGTGTTTTGCGGCATTAATTGTAATTGCCTGAAGCGCGGTGAATTTGTCTAATCCATGATAAATCGCGCGGCCTGCGCAAAGTGCAAGGTAGCGTTCCTCGATGACAGGCGAATCTGTAATGATACTAATCTGACAGCCAGCCTTTGCTAAAATCGCAGGTGTCTGAAAGCCTTTATTCTTTAATTCATATTTTGTTGCATGGCCAAATGATGGGCCAACTGCAACCGGATAGCCTTCTTTTGCCAAATCCTCTGCTATTAATGCCCCGTCTGTGGTATGGTCAATGCGCAAATCCAGATGAAATTCCTTTGCAATGCGAATAGCGGTAAAAATATCATCCGCTCTGTGCGCATGCGCTTTTAACGGAATCTCTCCACGAATCACCGGAAGGAGTGCTTCTAACTTCGCATCATAAGCCGGAAGTTTGGAATAATCAATGTTGTCCGGATAGCCTGCTGCTTCTAACTTTTTCTCATAAATTTGTGCTTTTTTCAGCATTTCACGCAGTTTCGCTGCAACTGACATGCGGGAACTTACTCCCTTATCTTTATAGCAATTTTTCGGATTTTCTCCAAAAGCAATTTTCATAGCGGTTTTTTCACGCACCAGCATATCATCTACACGTTTTCCATAAGTTTTAATGGCACAAAAAGTTCCACCGATAATATTCGAACTTCCAGGGCCGGTGGATACACAGGTGACACCTCCTTCACGCGCCATTTTAAAGGTTTCATCCTGTGGATTAATTCCGTCTACCGCGGACAGCTGCGGTGTTACGGAATCCCCACGTTCATTATAATCCTGTCCCGGATAGCCGACTGCATATCCATCCAATCCCATATGGCAGTGCGCATCCACAAAACCGGGATAAACTTCCCTTCCGGTTGCATCTATAATTTCAGCTTCGTTTACGATTTTTCCTTCTAGTACAGGTGCAATCTTCTTTATTTTGCCATCTTCAACTAAAATGTCCGCTGTAAAAGGCTCTCTATCCACTGCATTGTGAATATTGCCCTGTTTTATCAACAAATACTTTGCCATTTTTCCACGCTCCTGTTTTTATTCGATAAGTCTAGCATTCCCTCTTTTGCAAAAAAACTTGC
Source organism: Roseburia sp. (assembly GCA_045121975.1). GTDB lineage: Bacteria > Bacillota > Clostridia > Lachnospirales > Lachnospiraceae > Roseburia. Next base: position 54,171 of record JBGVHB010000061.1, on the reverse strand, counting down.
AAAATCCTGCTTATTTTTACTTTCATCCTAGCACAAACAGCCTCTATTTTCAATTTTGTCAAATTTTTCTCTTGCACTTTACCATAGTAACGCATATAATATTCTACGTTACTATGGATTTTGGAAATTTTTTCTATTTTCCAAGTCCACATATTATAAAAGTGTTTTTCATTTTAACGGGAGGAAACATGATGAAGAAAAATTTCACAAGAATCATTTCTGCTTTTCTTGCATTCGTAATGGTTCTCACAATGGGGCTTGCTGGTTCTACAGTAAATGTTGAAGCTGCTTCCAAAAAAGATGTATATTTTGCATCTTACAACCCAAAGGTAATTACTTACTCAACAAAGGACAACTACAAAAATTACTACACATACCTTTACATTACTGGCTGTACTAAGAAATCTGAAATCAAGAACTTAAAGAGCAGCAACAAGAATATGAAGGTTGAAGCTCAGAATGGTTATATCAAAGTATATTTCCATGATAAAGCTGAAAAAACAACAATTTCTTGTAAAGTAAAGGGTGTTAAACTCAGCACAACTTTAAAGGTTAAGAAATACTCTAACCCTTGCAAATCTATCAAACTTGGCAGCAAAAACTTTACATCTAAGTTTAGCAACTACTGGGAATATAAACAGACAAAAACTTTCAAAAACCAGAAATTAAACATTCAGATGAATAAAAACTGGAAAATCACAAGCATTTATGTTTATAACAGCTCAGGAAGCCAGTACTTTACAGTAAACAGCAACAAGTTCAACAAGAAGATTTCTCTTAAAGGAAGCTATTCTTATGTTGATGTATATTGCTACAACTCAAAAGATAAGTGCTACGAAGTTCTTACACTCAAAAAGAGCAGCACCTAATTATTAACATTATGAATGAAAAACAGGCAGCGTCCATAGGACACTGCCTGTTTTTTATTCGTTCAGCCTCACTTAGAAAAATAAAAACTTTTTTCTAACAAATCATCCACTTCTGCTTTTGTTGCCAATTCTTCCGAAAATGCTGATGCACTTCCTGTACATACACCCATCTGAAATGCCTTTTCAAAATGATTCGATTCTAAATACCCTGCTAAGAATCCAGCCACCATCGAATCACCCGCTCCAACGGAATATTTTACAACTCCCTTTGGTGCTTCTGCCTTAAAAACACTTCCATCCTCTGCCGCAAGCACTGCGCCATCTCCTGCCATAGAAACTAATACGTTTCGCGCACCCATTTCCTGCAGTTTTTTGGCATACAAAAGAGCTTCTTCCCTATCTTTGATTTCTACTCCAAAAATTTCGCCAAGTTCATAATTATTGGGCTTAATCAAAAACGGATGATACTGCAGCACATTCACAAGTAAATCCTTCGTTGCATCTACAACAATTTTCAATTTTTTATCTGCTAAATACTTCATGATGTCCATATAAATAGAGCCCGGCAGTACAGCAGGTATACTTCCTGCCAATACTAAAATGTCACCATCCTTGAGTGCATCCAGCTTGTTGTAAAGCTTTTTAATCTCTTCTGCATCCATAGCTGGGCCTTGGCCGTTAATCTCTGTCTCTTCGCCAGAGCGAAGTTTCACGTTGATTCGTGTCATGCCTTTCTTCACTGGAATGAAATCGGTTGTAATGCCTTTCTCATCCAGCATTTTTTCTAATGCTTCGCCAGTAAATCCGGCTAAAAAACCTAATGCTGTGCTTTCATAGCCTAAATTTTTTAACACCATTGAAACATTGATTCCTTTTCCTCCCGGAAAAATCGTTTCTGTCTTTGTACGATTTACCATTCCACTAGTAAAATTATCGACAGTTACAATGTAATCTAATGACGGGTTAAACGTTACGGTGTATATCATTTGCTGCTCCCTTCTCTTAAAGTTTTGCTGACAGATAACTGATACCTTTATCAGATTTTCTTATAATGGAATTATAATTTTATATCTGGGCATCGTCAATTATGTGGCAAAAAAAGCGAAAAAAGACGCTTAAAATTTCTTCTAAGCGTCTTTTGCTAACGTTGTTTCTCTAATTCTTCTTATTTTATTACTCCATTTCCATTTTTCGGATTCCCGCTATTGCAAAAACTGCAACACAGCCAATCGCTGAGAGCAGGAAAATCATTGAAACGGATACTTTTAAGGACAGTCCACTAATAAGAAATGATGCGATTGGCGAAGCTGCGCAGGCACAGGCATTAAATATAGATGCCGCACGCGCAAGATATTCTTCTTCCACGCTCTTCATAAACTGTACATTTACCACTCCGGATACCCAGCTGATTGCCATTCCCAAAAGTATAGATAATCCGCCGCATAAAAGATAGGATGGAAGCACCTGTCCATATGTATAACGTCCCAATACAAATCCACCAATGCAAAGTCCAGTTACAATACCTGCATAGACCACAATTGTTCTTGCCTGAAGCTTCTCCATTACAAATGGGAGTAAAAATGTTCCAATACTCATTCCCACAATCATTGCAATACCAAAAACACTAAGCAGTCCGCTTCCCATTCCAAATATTTCAACTGCCATTGGTGTCTGAAGCGAGTTTATTGGAACTGTAATTGCATTAATGATTACTCCCAGAGCACAGAAGTTAAACACTACTTTTTTTACTTTAATATAAGAAAATCCATCTTTTAATTCACCGAAATAAGCTTTCGAATCCCATTTTGTTTTCTTCGGTGCATCCTCTTTTACGCGCACCCAGGCAGTCAGACATGCAGAGCCAATAAATGTAACACCATCTACTAACATTGCTGCTCCAACTCCAAATGTTCCAATAATAACGCCTGCCATTCCCATACCGATTAACTGTGCTACATTACTGATGGTAGAATTCAATGACGTTCCATAGCTATAATATTTTTTATCAATAATCTTTGGAATCAAAGATACACTTGCAGGCAGGCAAAACGCTTCTACCGTTGATACTGTTAATGTAAATACCGCAAGAATCAATGGATTCACCAAATTATTTACATAAAGCACTGCCAATGCCGCAACAATAGCTCCTCTTATAATGTCCGTAACAACCATAACACGTTTCTTACGCATTCCCTCTACCATAACACCTGCAAATGGCTGTACTAATACAGACGGCAGCTGATTTAACGCAAAAATAACCGCTGTCCATGCCGCACTTCCGGTTACTGCATATACCAGCCAGGTAAATGCAATACTATCAATCGAATCTCCAAAGCGGCTGATTACATTTGCAATAATAATTTTCATATATTCTTTCTGTTTTAATATATCGCGGTATCCGATTTTCTCTTCTACTTCGACATTTTCTGTTGCTGTATCCATTCTATTTTTCCTCCTGATTCTTATCATATATGTAATCTAATAAAGCGTGCTCTTCTATACTCAAACCATCACTTTTTTTACCTATACATTTTGTATTTTCCTGACTGCGTCGATACTTACATGAACCGATACAAAACGGCAGTTCTATACATTCCCGACATTCCGGATTTTGTATTGCTGAGAGAGTTTTTAATGCATGATATTTTTCTACGTCTTTGATATGAATTTTCCCATCTGCATCAATATATCCTAATTCTTTTTTTCCTTCAGCATTACTGCAAATAATGACATTTCCATCTGTATTTACAATCATTCCATTTTTCAAGCAAGTCTGGCACGCCATAAAAATATTTTTTCTTCCCGAATATCCATATCCCATTTTAATTGCTTTTTCGTAGATTGGAAAAACACTGATTTTATTGTTTTCCTGATACAAATTTGCCACCTGTACCGTCATTCTTTTTCTATCTTCCGTTGAGAATTTTTCTAATATTTCATCTGCAGTGTCTATACTGTCTTTATCAATATTGATTCTTAAAATAACGGAAATTCCTGCTTTCAATACATGTTTTGTATTTTCTATAATTGTATCATAAGTTCCCTCTCCACTCACCATATAACGCCGGCTGTCATGAGATGCTTTGTCTCCATCTATCGTAATTTGCAGCAAATTGAACTTTAATTTTTTCAATTCTTCTACAACACTTTTTTCCAAAAGATATCCATTGGTTGCCATTGAAGATACTAATTCACAATGATTTTCCTCGCATATTTCAAGAATTGCCTCTGTCATTCTTCGTATTCTTTCAAATTGAATTAATGGTTCTCCACCAAACCATGCGACTTTTATTTTTTTCACATCTTTAGATACATTTTTCAATAAACGAATAATTTTTTGTGCAGAAACATCGTTTAGCACTTTATTTTCATGCTCTTGAATACAGTAAGAACAGCGAAAATTACATGCATTTGTTACAACTATCATAATGTGAAATGTATTATTTTGATATTTTACAGCATTTTCTTCATATTCTAACTCTTTTATCTCATCTTCTTTATCAGTAATTAAAATCTTTTTTTCTATCAATTCTGTTAAAATGTGGATTTCTGCTTCTGTATATTTTCCCTTATTTACCTCTCTCAAAAGTGTTTCTATTGTTTCTTTTTTATCACTTGGATAAACATAATACTGTCTTGTTCTAATACTATAAAGCATTCTTTTTTCTTTGTCAATTTCAATGTCTTTTACATATTTTGATAATCTCATTGATTATAACTCCATTCTCCAAAAGCAGAAGGAGACGAACTCCTTCTGCTTTTTGCGACTATTTTTTAATAATAGTAATGATACTGCAGCCACTTCCAAAGGAATTTTCTTCCTCCGCGTTTAAAACAACTTCCTGGTCTAAAATAGCTGCTGCTAATTCCTCAGATGAAATCACAACTTTTCCATCTACGACCTGACATTCCTCTGGGTTTACTACATAATTTTTGTTTTCCATTCTTATTTCCTCACTTTTGTTTTTTCTATATCAATTCAGACTATCCTCTGAACCAATAACAATTTCATATCCGATTCCCGGATTTTCCTCCTCATTTTCAATATTTATATTTGCTGCTTCGATTTTTAAGGCTGTTTCCTCTGTATTTTTGATTCGTTCTTTTTTGTTTTTCATGTTCTAATCTCCCATCTCATACGGTGCAAGTACTGTAAACAAACTATATGTTTCTTTTTCCTCTAAATTCTCTTTGCTCTGGTACTTGCGAAATAACTCTTCTATTTCTTTTTTAAACTCTTCCATATCTTCCTGACTTGCCTTCATAAAATATGCCTTTATTTTATGTGGCTTATCTGCATTTGCATTAACATTTTTTATGGCGTTTCTTGCCATGAGTGCAAAATGCTGCGCTGAAATATCAACCTTTCTCTTTTTCTCAGCCTCAGACATCGTACTGTTTTCTAATCGATTAATAATCTCTATTTCATTTGATACTAAACGATATTCCTTCTCGACCAAGCCATTACAGATACTTATATTGCATTCCTCCACAAGCTTTGCATTTATTAATCTTTGAAGGTACAACTGTACAGAATAACTTGGCATACCTAACCGGCTCGCTATCTCCTGACGGGTTTTTAACCCATCCATTAAACAAAACAATACATCCATCCCTCTTCCAGAAAGAATATCTTGTTCCATCTGTCTATTTTCTTCGAGCATATTCATTTCATATATGCATGCTATATCACTCATTTTTTCACCACCTTAAATTGCAACTGCGTTTAACAGCTCGTCTGTATCGCACTCTCCAATTGCAGCTAACCCCATATTACTTTCCTGAAGCATTTCTTTTGCAGCATTGTTAATCTCTTCTAGCTGAACATTACGAATTGCTCTTACTTCATTTTCGATATAAAAATTTCTATCCATTACACTGCACTTTCCAATATATCTTAAATGTTCAGTAATATTATCAACAGAAAGCAGCATAGATGTTTCCATCATACGTTTTTCCCTCTCCATTTCTTCTTCTGTGAAACCTTTTTCTTTGGCAGAAGCAAGGACATCCATCATTATTTTTGTCACATCAATTGTTTTTTCTTTATCACACACAGCCATAAATCCTAATGTTCCACGCCTCTTATAAAAACTCGAAAATCCTCCAGATGTATAAACGAGTCCACGCTTTATTCTCAATTCTTGTACAATTCTCGATGTTAATCCTCCGTTCCCAAGTATCTGTACCATCATTTCTGTCGCTACACGATTTCTCTCATGATATGCCGGTGCTCGAAAACCTACTGAAAAAACTAGATTTCCACCACTTCCCTGATTTAAATAAATTCCCGGCGTACTTTCCACTGGGCTTTCTGCCATTTTGCAGCTGTTATCTTCCCAACTGCCAAACCTTTCTTCTATTAAAGGAAGAATCTGTGTATAATCAATATTTCCAATTACAACAAGAATTGCATTTTCTGGCACATAAGAATTTTCTACAAGCTCTAATATCTTCTCTGGCTTTGCATTTGAAATATTGCTCATATTCCCCATAATTATCTTTCCCGTTCCCATATTTCCCCAAATTGCCTGACTAGTACGCTCTTTAATCTGTTGAAAAGAAGAATAGAAACTAGCTGCTTCCTGTAAAACAACATTTTTTTCTTTGTCGAAGCTTTCTTCTCTAAAACTTCTATTATTTTTTGCAATATTCGCTAAGCATGATAAACAAATCTCTAATGTATGTTTCAATCCTGTAAAATAGTAGCATGTGTATTCTTTTGTTGTTGCAGCATTATATCTTACCCCCTCTGCTGATGCCCTACTTAGTAGTTCAGCATATTTTTCATTCATTACATCGTCTGGATTTAACATTAAATGCTCTGTCAAGTGAGACAATCCATTATTTTTGTCTGTTTCATATGCACTCCCCTGCTTAATCCACAAACCGCACGATATTGTTTTTACATCCGATATTTTATGAAGAATAATTTTTAATCCATTTTCCAAATACGCATTTAAAACATCATACATGCTTTACAATTCCTCTCTGTCCACTTCTTAATTTAATTATAATTTTTTTATTTAATTCCGCCAGCCAAGTAAATGGAATCTTTTTTGTTTCCATTTATGTATAGTTCGGTTGATTTTTGTCATTAAGTCATTTATAATACTTTAAGAATCTTTTTGAGAGGTGTAGTCAGATTATGAGTATAAGAAATGCAGGACAGGCAATTCGCGAAGCACGAATTAAAGCGGGATTATCTCAGGAAAAATTAGCAGAAGGAGTATGTTCTGCTCTTTCCCTTTCCCGTATAGAAAATGGAACTGCTGGTATCTCTCCGTCTACTTTTCAGGCATTAATGTCACATGCTGGCGCGACCTGCGAAATTTATCCTGTTTTTGCAAGTCGAACAGATTTTGATTGCTTTTATGCTTTAAAACACGTCCGCTTTTATCTCGATTCCTGGCAGCTTGAGCTGGCATACGAAGAATTAAATAAGTTGGAAAAGGCAAATTGGGCAGATAATAAATTTTACTATCAGGAATGGTTAATGCTTCACTGTAAACTTCAATTCCGCTCTGGAAATGAAAACCACCTAGAAATATGCCACACATTACTAGATGCTTTGCATATTTCAAGACCTTCCATTGACCTCTCAGACTTCCGTAGTCTGCTATTGTCTGTCAATGAAATGGAATTACTAATTGCTCTGGCTCAAGAGTACTTTCACTTACAGGAACTCGAGACCTGTTTGCTGATTTGCACACAAGTTTCCACTTATCTTGAAAATGCTCAGATTACTTATTTGGAAAAAGACCGACTTGAAGCAGAATATACCATTGTGTATACAAAATACTTACTGACAACCGGAGATTATAAAACGGCTTTAAAGCTTGCAGATGAAAAACGTCATCAAATGGTTTTAAATTCTGAGGATGCACCTTTATTAGAGCTGACTTTTTTAACAGGATTAAGCTTCTATTATATGAATGAAACGGATAAGGCAGTAAACTATTTTAAAACTGCCTTTTATTCTGCTCATGCAATTGAAAGCTGTTTTGCTACTATTTGTCATGAATATGTTTTAAAATATCTGAATTTTGATTTTTTAAGTACGTCAGACAGACTTCCTGACATTCCATTAAAGTCATACGATACAAAAAAAGTCATAGATACCTCTACCTTTGGTGATGGTACATACGACCTTTTTTCTCCTGATATTTTAACAATTGGCAGTCTGATTCGTGAATTCCGCTTAGAGCAAAAGCTTTCTCAGCAGATTCTTTGCCAGGGGCTTTGCAGCAAGTCCAAGCTTTCAAAGATTGAAAACGGTGTTTTACAACCGGATATTTTTCTGGCAGAAGCTTTGCTTCAACGTTTGGGAATATCGGAGCGTATTTTTACATTCTGGGGGGATGCTAGAGACGCTAAGATTTATGAATTGAAATTTCGGTTGATTCATAGACAGCATTTATCTAATGAAGAACTTCTTGCTTACCTTAATGAACTAAATAATGTAATTACTTCAAAAGATATTCTTCTTAGGCAGTTCTATCTATTAGAAGTAGCTCTCCTTAAGGAATCTCCTTTAGAACGGATTCCCCCTCTATTTGAAGCATTACATTGCACTTTGCCAGGCTTTGATGTCAATTTAATACAAAATTATCGACTATCCTGGGCGGAATTAACCATTTTAAATAATATTGCATTTGACTATCGTGATTCTGATATTGCATACAAAAGTATTACTTATTTTGATAAATTAATGGAATATCGGATGCGTATCCCTTGTGACATTATATTCCAATGCCATATTTTTACAGTAACATTATATTTATTTAGCCGCTCGCTCTACTCGCAAAAACACTATGCAGAAGTAATAAATCTATTTTCAACAAATATATATACCCTTTTAAAATGTCAACTTGAGTTTCTAGGCAGCTACTTCTTTTATTACTGTCAATCACTCGGAGAATGTTCAAACTTTGATTGCATTAAACAATATGCTAATTTCTCCTATTACATTGACTACCTATTAGAATATGCTCCTGATGCTATCGCATTAAAAGGATATATCAAAGACGATTTTGGCATAGATATTCATTAATTTTCCCTTTATTCGCGAATCCTTCCCCATATGCTCCTATCTCCATATTGCTGCTTACGCCTACTGCGTTAAGCAGCATACACATCATTCCGGCAGCCATAATAATTTTCTTCATCCTATTTCTTACGTTCTTTTTCATTTGTTTTCTCCTTTTCTACTTTTGTAAACCATATTTTATAATACAACTCTTTTCCCAAAATTGTAACTTCAAAATAGGAAATTTTTTTGTTTCCATTTATGTATAGTTTGTTTGGTAGAAATTGAAAAAACATCAATCAAACCTGCGAAATCGCACTAATATCTATTTCAGAACGTAAAAAACAGCCACAGATTCCTCTATAGCTGCATTTTACACGCCTTATAAAATTCTAAATTCCTTTTCGGAAATTCTCAATTGCTTCCCGAATCTGTTCCGCTTCTATCGTCACAACCTCCGCATTTTTCGTCTTAAAACGCCCCACCATTTTCTCTTCATCAAATGGCAGTTTTGCAAGATAGCAGCCTAACGACATTAAAATTGCGCTATGGGTTACTACTAATACATCTTCTGTCTCTTTGGACAATATATATTCCAATGCATTTAAGGTTCTTTCCAGAACATCATTATAGCACTCGCCTCCCGGTGTTCTCACATAGCGTCTGTGGGTATTCCAGTAATAATATGTCTCGCCATACTCAGCTTCAATAATATCCCAGTTTGAACCTTCCCACTCGCCTAAATCCATCTCCCGCAAATCATCCAGTTCTTCACACGCAATTCCAAGTGCGTCGGCAACCGCCTTAGCTGTTTCTGCCGCGCGAAGCTGCGGCGATGTATAGGCTCGCACTGCCGGGAGCTTCTCACTTACAAGCTTTCCTGCCAGTTCCTTTGCCTGATTTCTTCCGTTTTCATTCAGTGGAATGTCTGTTTTACCTTGAATTTTCTTTTTTACATTCCATTCTGTCTCTCCATGACGTACAAAGTATAATTTCATCTTTCCCTCACAAACATGATGCGTTTTGTTTGAATCTCCCCGGCACATCTTTCTTAAAATATGCCCGTTATTTTCCTACCATAGCTTTTATAGTCTTATTATAAAGAATTCACTCTTCTTCGTAAATGTATTTTTTCATTTTAAATAGCAATAAGCATCTGTTTTTGAAAGTCTCTTATAGCAATTTTTCAAAGCAGGCAAAGGAATCTTCCCCATACCACTTCTTTAATTGATAGCATATTTCCTTCTTTTTCTCAGCAATAAATTCCTCTGTATATGCGCTCATATAGCGCAAAGTGTTGGCATCGTACTTTTGCTGCTCTTTCTCATCGGCTAACACACGCTGGTAATGTTCCCAATGCGCCTCCATTTTCTTTTTCAGTTCGTGATAAAGTGCTGCCGCCTCCTTATACTGCTGCGCTCCTAAACATGCACCTATCATGTATTTATACATATCCCTTGTGAAACCTCGACAAGAACTTAGCATATCTGGATTTTCGGAAAATGCATCTATTATTTGTATCCCCCACTTTCCAAATGATAATGCTTCTTCATATGGTAGTCTCCATTGAAAATCTTCCATTGCATATACGAATTCTTTATTAATCGCACAGCAAAAATTCATTAAATTTCTTCGAAGAACCACTTTTTCTTCTTCCACCCCCTTTTCAAATACTGCAAGTTGAGCCAGAATACTCTCTTGCAAACGGTTACTGGAAACACTTGGTAATGTATTAATGTGCTCTCTCGCACTCACATAATCTTCTTCGTGTATATAGATCCAAGCCATCGCAAAATGAGCCCGCTCAATTAATGCAGAATTGGAACTAAAACGAATAATCTGCAAACCATATCTTATTGCATTATTTTTGATATAAGACCACTCTTTCGCACATTGTTCGGAAACACCTACAAATCTGCTTAAATTTGCCGTTCGTTCCACATAAAGACATAAAATATTGTAATTTGCAGGCGCATTTAAAACCTCTTCCTCAAGATAGTGACAGGTTTCTAACGCACTTTCCGCCTTGCGTGTTCCATCATACATCGCATCTATTTTATTTTTCACATCAAGAATATGTAAACTGTCATAAGAATGCTCTGCTAATCCAAAGAGTGTGTCTGTAGAAACGGATAATGTTCTCGCCAAAGGAACAACCATAGAGATATCCGGCATTCCATTTTCTGATTCCCATCTGCTAACTGCCTGCGCCGTAACTCCCAACTGGGAAGCCAGCTCCTCCTGTGTCATCCCTATTTTCTTACGCGCTGCTTTAATATTTAATCCGATTGAAATGTTCATAGTATTATATCCTCGTTTTCTCTGATTCGGTACCGTAAGATTACTATAGCAAACAATCCTTTAAAATACTAACAATTTGCCCTTTACTAAAAATCAAGCAAAGCTTGATTAGACAAAAAACCGCCATCCCAGTAATGAAATGACGGTTTTTATTTGCTATTTTTTTGTTGTTACGTTCTTCACCTTTGACCATGAAGAATATATTTTTGTAGATTTACCATTTACTTTAACTGTCTTGTAAGTACGAATACGTACATAGTACTTCTTTTTGGCTTTTAGTTTGGTAATTTTCTTTGATGTTGTGCTATTCTTTGTAATCTTCACTGTTGCAGTCTTACTCTTTATAAATTTACTGCTAGTAGAATACTGGATTTCATAGCCGGAGGTCTGTGTCTTTTGTTTCTTCCATTTCACAGTAAATCCCTTTTTGGAAGCTGAAAGCTTGGAAATACTTGTACTTTGTGGCTTTATGGTAAAGGTTTTCTTGATTGTTCCGCTGTACTTTCCTTTCAGCTTAACAGTAACCGTATACTTTCCAACAGTTTTTCTACCTTTTGCATAGGACAATGTGTAATCGGTATTTGCTTTTAACTTTTTACCTTTGCTGTCCTTGACTGTTACCGATGGCTTTCTTGCTTTTCCACTATAAGTATAACTTGTTGTAGAAAGCCTAACTGATTTTGCGACATAAGTTGTAACTGTTTTCTTTTTACTGCAAACAGAACATTTCTGCTCGACCTTTCCATTCATGTTGGTTGTTGCTTTCTTGATTACCTTAACATTTTTATATTCATGTCCTGTTTTTGCAATAACGGTAATATCTGACTTAGCATCACATTCAGTACAGTGATGTGACTTGCTTCCTTCTTTGGTACAAGTTGCTTCCTTATCAATTATCCATGACGCTGAATAACTATGCGGTGTCTTTGCAATAACAGTAATATCTGACTTAGCGCCACATTCAGTACAGTGATGTGACTTACTACCTTCTACCGTACAGGTCGCTTTCTTATCAATTATCCATGACGCTGAATAACTATGCGGTGTCTTTGCAATAACAGTAATATCTGACTTAGCGTCACATTCAGTACAGTGATGTGACTTGCTTCCTTCTTTGGTACAAGTTGCTTCCTTATCAATTATCCATGACGCTGAATAACTATGCGGTGTCTTTGCAATAATGGTAATATCTGACTTAGCATCGCATTCAGTACAGTGATGTGACTTACTGCCTTCTTGGATGCAGGTTGCTTCCTTATCAATCGTCCATTTCTCTGAATACTTATGTTCGTTCTTTGGTATCACTGTTAATTCTGACTTGGCATTACACTTCGTACAGAACTGATACTTGCTTCCTTCTGCGATACAGGTTGCCTCTTTCTCTGTTATCCATGTATCTGAGTAGGTATGAGTACAAACCATCCGATACTGCGCTGTTACCCTGCCAGTATAAGCTCCGATTCCGGTAATTGTAACGGTATATGTGCCAATTTCAGTTGCGCTGTAGCCGCTGGTCAGCTCATAGTCTTTGCCCTCTATCAGTTCCACTCCTTTGTATGTAACCTTTGGTGTTATATATTTCTCTGTGCCATCATAATCTAAATCAGAAACGGTTACTGCTGCACCGGAAATTTCGGTTCTTGTCACACCTACCACAAAGCTGTCTGCATTCTCATAGGATTCCTTTGCTTCAAAAACAATACTTATATTACCGGAGCTGTCCGATACAGACTGCCCGATATAAAGCAGATTCTCTGTACTTAACACATTCTCCGCAGACTTTGACTTCATCACATAAAAATTGTAGCATTCGTTCGGTAATAAATCAGTAAAGCTTGCTGTCTGGGTGGTGGTGTTCGTGTTATTTGTAATAGTAATTGCCTGGATGGTTGAGGCTTCTGTGGTGACAAGGGTGTTTTGGGTGGTGTCCTCTGTTGAGAGGCTAGTGGCGGTGGTTGCGGAGGTTGGATTGGTGATTGGGATTGGGATAAGACTATTGTCTGTTGTACCGTTTCCAAGCTGTCCACCGCTATTGTCTCCCCACATATATAAGCTTCCATCTGTGGTAATTGCTGCACTATGCCAGCTGCCAAGACTTACTGCTGTCACATTACTCATTATCTTTTTGGGTACATAACTATTTTCTGTTGTTCCATCTCCTAATCGTCCATCATAATTATACCCCCACATATATAAACTTCCATCAGCTGTAATGGCTGCGCTATGATTTTGTCCAAAACTTACTGTCACTACATTGTCCATTATCTTTTTAGGTTCATAACTATGTTCTGTAAGTCCATTTCCCAACTCCCCATAATCATTAAACCCCCACATATATAAACTTCTATCAGCAGTAATTGCTCCACTGTAAGAATATCCAAGATTTACTGCTGTCACATTATCCATTACTTTTTTTGGTACATAACTATCCGTAGTACTTCCATCTCCTAATTGTCCAGCATAATTCCACCCCCACATATATAAGCTCCTATCACTTGTAATTGCTGCACTGTGGGCAGCTCCAAGACTTACGGCAACTACATTATTCATTATCTTTTTAGGTTCATAACTATTTGTAGTACTTCCATCCCCTAACTGTCCATAATAATTAGACCCCCACATATATAAGCTTCCATCACTTGTAATTGCTGCACTTTGACTCTTTCCAAGGCTTACTGCTGCTACATTGTTCATTATCTTTTCAGGTTCATTACCATACGTTATAGTTCCTCGTTGTCCACCATAACGAATCCCCCACACATACAGACTTCCGTCTTCGGTAATGGCTGCACTATGCTCATCTCCAAGGCTTACTGCCGCTACATTATCCATTACTTTTTTAGGCACAGTACTATCTTCCCAGCTTTCATCTCCTAACTGTCCATAATTATTGCACCCCCACATATACAAACTTCCGTCCTCAGTAATGGCTGCACTATGACGATAACCCAAACTGATTTGTTTTACTTTCTTCCCATCTATTTTACCTGTACCATCTATCTCTAACCGAATTACTACATCCACAGCGTCATCCATAATCTGCACATTTTTCGCTTCTCGTAAATATCCTGTTTTTGCTGCTGCAATTCGGTATGAGCCTTCCTGCAAATATATGGTTACCATTCCAAAAGGATTAGTTGTGTAAGAATCCATAACGGTTGCACCAATTACCGGCAATCCGTATTCATCAATTACACGAATCTGTGTGCGATAGGTTAAGTATGGGCAGGTAGTGAATGCAAATTCGTCTTTATCAACACAGTAATAGAAGTCTCCTGCTTTCCATTCCAGACCTGTCAGTTTTAGTTTAAAGGTTAAATCCTCCTGATTCAGCAGCTTTATGCTGGCTGATACTGTAATTTTGGCATTAATATCTCCATCCAAACATTGTGCACAGGTATGCTTTATCTTCTGTTCCGGGTCATCCCTATGGAGTTCTAACTCTGCTTTTACTTCTGTTCCAACCTTTGCTTTCAGACTTACACTGGCAATATTTTTACTAAGTATTTTCATGCGTGGTTCTAAGGATATACCCACAAATAAGGTTCCCTCTATTTTAAATTCCGTCTCAAAGGTCGGCATTGTTGTCAAGTTTTCGATTCCATTTGTTGACGCACGAAATCCTACTGTTCCTTTCAGCGTTCCGTTTGCAGTAATACTTCCACTTGTTTCTACAACAAAGGATGGAGTTACTTCCACAATCACTCCACAATACATAAACGCAAGTGTCACAAGCGGAAGTTCGCTTTCTACCTCTCCTTCCACAGTAATTCCAACAACTGACTCCACATCCATTTTTAATTCCAGATATTTTTCTGTAGAAGAAATATACAATTTTACCGAGCAGTCCACCGTCATTTCAAGACCGCCGGTAAGTTCTACCTTTGCTCCCTCTTCTCCAATCTCCTTATTTAATCCTACCTTAAATGCCTTACTTACAGAGCCTTCCACTCCTACCCCATAGGTCTGTACTGCACCGCTGTCTGTATAATCAACAAGTCCCTCATAGGTAACACCCTCTGCACAAGTAGATGCATCAATTGCTGCGTCTGCTGTTCCTGCTTTTGCATCAATCTTTACATAATCAAAAACTTCTTCCATGGAAGTTTCTGCCCCGGTTATGGTCGCAGTTGTTCCTTCTATTATAATAGATGCTACTTTAATAATAAGCACTTCTTCCTCTGCATACTCATAGGAAAAAATATCCCCTTCCTGCAGGGAAGTGATGCTTTCATCTGCATTTTCAATCACATAAATATTATTCTCTTCGTCTACCGTAACGACTTCATTTGCTCCGGTACTTTGTGACACAATAATTGTCTCATCACTATACACAGCAAAGTTCGTTGTGCTATCTTCGTCCAGATTCAAAACCTTTTCTGCATCGAAATCCTCTGTTGTTTTTGCTAAAAATTCCTGCATTTCCTGGGTATAAAGTGAAGATTCATAAGCCGTACAAAGTGGTCTTAGGCTGTCATTTTCCACTAAAAATCCCCGCAGATAGAAATACTGCGGCATACTCTCTATTTCGATATCTACGATTGCTGTTGTCTCGCCATGATATACCTCCAGTGAGCCGGCTCCTAACATCTTTGTTCCAGTTTCGTCATAAACACCGACCACTAAGGTACAGTCCTCAATCGTTTCAAAGGTTACTATTGCTGTTGCGTCTGTTACCTCAATAGAAAATACATTATGACCATTATTTTCTTCCTGTTCTGCTGCTGCCTCCTCTAATTCATTCGCAAAAAATGTTCCAAAGGAATTTGTTCCTTTTACTGATATGTCATTTTTAAGCATAGCTTTTTCAGACTCTGTACTTTCCGTTTCAGAGCTTTCTTCAACACTTTCTGTCACAGTTTCCGAATCTGTCTCCACTTCTGTTACAGATTCACTACTTTCTATTTCTGAGTCTGCTTCCATACTTTCTGTTACAGACTCACTGTATTTTATTTCTGAGTCTGCTTCCATTTTTTCTGTTACAGACTCACTGTTTTCTATTTCTGAGTCTGCTTCCGCACTCCCTGTCACCGTTTCATTACTTTCTTCCGCATCCTCGGCTTCCGTCTGTGTAGTGTCCTCTACAGACTCTGTACTTGCACTCTCACTGCTTTCTGTCTCCGTGATTACCGCTTCGTCTTTCACAACCTCAGTCTTACCAACTTCTGTTGACTCTGTCCCATTGTTCGCTGTCACTACAGTCTCATTCTCTTCTGTCTCTGTAGCATCACCCGATATATTCTGCTCGGTTGCTTCTACCGTCTGCTCTGATACCACCTCTTCAGCATCCATTTCTTCGGTAGATTCTACTACCACTTCTTGTGTGCTTTGAGCTGCAAATATATTCTCCGGCAAGGATATATTTGTGAACATCACAGAAACTATCAATAAACCTGCTAATAATCTTTTGTGCATAACATGCCCTCCTCGTCAAATTCCGCTTGCAAGGAATTTTTTCCATCATCTTTGATTGTAGTACTTCTGACAGATAACTGTCAATTGAAGAATGGCATAATCTTCGTGTAAAAAAAGAGACAACACATTTCTGCATTGTCTCTTTCTTCTCTACTTATTATTTTGCAGCATCGATTCGCACGAGTGCTTTTCGAAGTGCATATTCTGCACGTTTGACGTCGACTGCCTCTGTTTTATTGGCAAGACGCTCCTGTGCACGCTTCATTGCTGCTTCTGCACGATTTTTATCGATTTCCTCTGGCCATTCTGCAATCTCTGCAAGAAGAGTTACTTTATCTGGCAGGATTTCTGCAAAACCAGAATGTACTACCGCAACAACATCTTCTTCTGCGTCCTGATGAATTGTTACAATTCCAGGTGCAAGAACTGTGGTCAATGGGATGTGATTTTTGTACACACCAATTTGTCCAGCAGCGGTATTAAATTCAATCATTGTTGCATCGCCGGTATGGAATACGCGGTCAGGCGTAATGATTTCTACCTTAAAAATCCTGTTTTCGTCTGCCATAATGCTCCTCCATCTCTCTTATGCCTGATTAAACTTTGCGCGAACGTCGTCAATCGTTCCTGCATTTAAGAAATAGCTTTCTGGAATGTCATCATGTTTGCCTTCCAGGATTTCTCTAAAGCCACGAATTGTTTCAGTAACTGGTACATATTTTCCTTCTAATCCGGTAAACTGTGTAGCTACTGAGAATGGCTGAGATAAGAATCGCTGAATCTTTCTCGCGCGGTTTACAACGAGCTTATCATCTTCTGATAATTCGTCCATACCAAGAATCGCGATAATATCCTGTAATTCTTTATATTTCTGTAAAATCTCCTGTACGCCTCGTGCTACTTCGAAATGCTCCTGTCCTACGATACGTGGGTCAAGAATACGTGAAGTAGAACCAAGTGGGTCTACAGCTGGATAAATACCAAGTTCTACGATAGAACGGTCTAATACGGTTGTTGCATCCAAGTGCGCAAAGGTTGTAGCTGGAGCAGGGTCAGTTAAGTCGTCCGCTGGCACGTATACAGCCTGTACAGATGTGATAGAACCATTCTTTGTAGAAGTGATTCGCTCCTGCAGAGCACCCATTTCTGTCTGTAAAGTTGGCTGATAACCTACGGCTGAAGGCATACGTCCTAATAACGCTGATACCTCAGAACCTGCCTGCGTAAAACGGAAGATGTTATCAATGAATAAAAGTACATCTTTACCACCTTTATCGCGGAAATACTCTGCCATTGTAAGTCCGGTAAGAGCAACTCTCATACGTGCTCCTGGTGGCTCATTCATCTGTCCGAATACCATTGTTGTTTTATCAATAACGCCGGATTCTTTCATTTCGTAGTAGAGGTCGTTTCCTTCACGTGTACGCTCTCCAACTCCGGTAAATACGGAATATCCACCATGCTCTGTTGCAATGTTGTGAATTAATTCCTGAATTAATACGGTTTTACCTACACCGGCACCACCGAATAATCCGATTTTTCCACCCTTCTGATATGGGCAGAGAAGGTCAACGACTTTGATACCTGTCTCAAGCATTTCCTGAGAAGTTGCCTGCTCTTCGAATGCTGGAGCAGGTCTGTGAATTGGCCAGCTCTCTACGCCTTTTGGCGGCTCTACTTCGTCAATAGGATTACCTAAAACATTGAACATACGTCCTAATGTATTCTCACCTACAGGTACACTGATTGGTGCGCCTGTTGCGATTGCATCCATACCACGTACAAGTCCGTCGGTTGAACCCATTGCGATACATCTTACTGTATCATCGCCCAGATGCTGAGATACTTCGACTACTAATTCGCCACCATTTTTGAGCGGAATCTTAATCGCGTCATTAATCTCTGGCAGGCTGCCTTCTGTATATTTAATATCCAGAACCGCGCCGACAATCTGGGTAATTTTACCGATATTATTTGCCATCGCTCAATTCTCCTTGTTAATCAATTTTTGTTATTACTATTTTTTTCATGATAAACAGCGCGTTCTGTTTATCATGAGATGGCAGATGCGCCGGCAATAATCTCAGTTAATTCCTGAGTGATAGAGCCCTGACGCGCTCTGTTATATTTGAGTGTCAAATCACTAATGATTTCTTCTGCATTGCTGGTTGCAGAATCCATAGCCTGCATTCTGGCTCCGTTTTCACTGGCAACCGCTTCTACAAGTGCGCCATAGAAAAGACTGGTTACATATTTTGGAATAATCATATCTAATGCTTCTTCCTCATTTGGCTCGTAACACATAAGCACGTTTGAATCATCTTCCTGTTCGATTTCATCTTCATTAATCTCAACCGGAAGAAGCTTAATCATTTTTGCTTCCTGACTAACGGTATTTTTGAAATGAGTATAAGCAAGATAGATTTCTCCAATGTCTCCATTTGCGTATGACTCAAGCACTTTTGATGCAAGTGCCATTGCACCTTCATAGGTTGGAGTCTCTATCAGTTCATCATCTGATACTTTAACCTGATATCCACGTCTTTCTAATGCTTCATGTCCTTTACTTCCAATTGCATAAATATCGAGTTCTTCTTTTGGAAGTTCACTTCCTGTAATCAACTTCACGATATTGGAGTTATATCCTCCGGCAAGTCCACGATTGGATGTAATGACAATGACTGCTTTTCTTGTAGATTCGCTGGCTCTTAAATATGGATGGTCAATATTGCCTGACCGCGCCAGCATAGAGCTTACTGTCCGGTACATATAATTAAAATATGGGGTTGTCTGCTCTGCTCTGCCTCTTGCCTTCTGCAGTTTTACGGTTGAAACAAGCTTCATTGCCTTAGTGATTTGCTGCGTACTCTGTATGCTGCTTTTTCTTCTTTTTATGTCCCTCATTGAGGCCATAAGAAAACCTCCTTCCGCCACGTAATTGTGGCTTCGACATCACTTATTGCATCACTGCTTATTTCATATACTCTTTTTTACATTCTGTAATTGCCTGCACCAGTTTTGCTTCGACTTCTTCGCTCATCACTTTTTCGGTACGGATTGCTTCTGGAATCTCTGGATATTTGGTATCCACATACTCAAATAAAGCTTTTTCGAAGGAAAGAATATCGGCAACCGGAATATCAATTAAATACTTCTGGGTTGCAGCGTAAATAATCATAACCTGTTTCTCAACCGGCATTGGCTGGTACTGTGGCTGTTTTAACATCTCTTTGATTCGTTCACCCTGAGCAAGCTTTTCTGAGGTATCTGCATCTAATTCAGAACCAAACTGTGCGAAAGCTGCAAGCTCGCGGTACTGAGCAAGCTCGGTACGGATAGGTGCTGCAATCTTTTTCATGGCCTTAATCTGTGCAGAACCACCAACTCGTGATACGGAAAGACCCGCATTAATCGCTGGACGGAAACCTGCGTTGAACATTTCTGTTTCCAGATAAATCTGACCATCTGTGATGGAGATTACGTTTGTTGGAATGTATGCAGAAACGTCGCCTGCCTGTGTTTCGATAATCGGTAAGGCTGTTAAAGAACCGCCGCCTAATTTATCAGAAAGTCTTGCTGCACGCTCTAATAATCTTGAGTGTAAGTAGAAAACGTCACCTGGGTAAGCTTCACGTCCTGGTGGTCTCTTAAGCAGTAAGGAGAGGGTACGATATGCTGCTGCATGTTTACTTAAGTCATCGTAAACAATCAGAACGTCCTGTCCGTTCTCCATCCATTCTTCACCAATCGCACATCCTGCGTATGGTGCAATATACTGTAATGGTGCAAGCTCACTCGCTGTTGAAGCAACAACGGTTGTATAAGACATTGCGCCAAACTCTTCTAATGTATTAACGATAGATGCAACAGTAGAAGCTTTCTGTCCGATGGCAACGTAAATACATTTTACATTCTCATTCTTTTGATTGATAATAGTATCAATCGCGATAGCTGTCTTACCTGTCTGTCTGTCACCGATAATTAACTCACGCTGTCCACGTCCAATTGGAACCATAGAGTCAATCGCTTTAATACCGGTCTGTAATGGTGTATCAACAGATTTTCTTGCGATAACACCGGATGCAACACGTTCAATCTGACGGTACTTTGTTGTCTGGATAGGTCCTTTGCCATCGATTGGCTGTCCTAACGCATTTACAACACGTCCTAACATTGCGTCGCCTACTGGAACTTCAACTACTCGTCCGGTAGTCTTTACTGTATCTCCCTCGTTGATATTCTTCTGAGAACCTAATAATACGGCACCAACATTATCTTCCTCAAGGTTTAATACCATTCCATATACTTCGCCTGGGAACTCTAAAAGTTCTCCCTGCATTGCATTGTCAAGACCATGAATACGTGCGATACCATCTGCTACCTGAATAACAGTACCAACGTCAGCTACTTCTAACTGCGCTGCATATCTTTTAATCTGTTCTTTGATAACGGAACTTATTTCTTCTGGTTTTAAATTCATGGAGCGCATTCACCTGCTTTCAACTGTATTTTGGATAAATCGCGTGTCAAACGTTGTAATTTTGTTCTGACACTGCTGTCAACAACTCTGTCACCGATTCGGATAATCATTCCACCGATGATTTCTTTGTCAACATCATAATGCATTTCAAATTTCACATATTTGGTAGTTTCAAGTAATCGTTTCTCTACTGCAGTCTTCTGTGCATCGGATAATTCCATTGCGGAAGTTACATAAGCAGTTCCGATATTTTTGTACTCCTTCACTTCTTCAATGAAGTAAGAAAGCACTCCTGCCACCTCTTCGAAATGACCCTTATCTGTAATCATTCGAAGCAGTCCGACAAGTTCATCTGAAACTTTTCCTTTAAAAATATCTGTAATAATTTGAATTTTTTCTTCTTTTACAATCTTTGGATGACCCATTAATTTGAAAAGCTCTTCGTTTTCCTGCATAGCAGCAAGAACCGCCTTTGTCTCTTCTAAAAATTCGTCCAGCTGGTTTTTCTCAAGGGCTATTTCAAACAATGCATCACCATATGTTTTTGATACTAGCTTTGCCATGTCGAATCACCCATTTCTTTCAATGTCTGTTCTACCAGCGTATCCTGAACTGTTGCGTCAATATTTGCGGCAACGACTTTGGCTGCCATCATAGATGCAACTGTAATCATTTCCTGTTTTACTTCATCCATTGCACGTTTCTTAGAAAGCTCTGCTTCTTCGTTTGCAATATGGATGATACGTGCAGCTTCTGCTTTTGCTTCATCGATAATTCTTGCTTCGTTTTTTAAAGCTTTATGACGAGCTTCGCTTAAAATCTGCTCTGCTTCCTTATCTATATTCTTCAGCTTCGCTTCATACTCTGCTTTTAAAGCCGCAGCACTTTCTTTATCTGCACTCGCAGAATCAATGTCGTTTGCTATTTTTGCCTGTCTGTCCTGTAACATTTTACGGACTGGGTTAAATAACAGATATGACATTGCAAGGAATAAGAAAAATACTGCAATTGCCATCAGCACTGTATCAAATAACAGCTGAGGATCAAGACCAAAAAGAAATTCCATCTTCGCCAACTAGCCTCCTTTCGATTTTTTCAAGGTTTTGCACCTTAGCCTAATGGTTTTACGAAAAGTAAAAGCATGGCAATAAGAAGACCATAAAGACCAGTTGTCTCTGCAACCGCCTGTCCTAAAAGCATGGTTGACATAATATCACCTTTTGCACCTGGGTTTCTACCTACTGCTGCTGCACCATGTCCAGCTGCGATACCCTGTCCAATACCAGGTCCGATACCTGCGATAACTGCTAAACCTGCACCAATTGCTGAGCATGCCATAATTAAATCATGTCCTGTAATATTCATAATGATAATCCTCCTTGAAAATAAATAAAAAGCTTTGCAAAAAGCGTTGCTTTTTTTACTCTGTTTCGTAATTCTGGCTGATATAAGTCATTGTCAGCATACAGAATACATAAGTCTGAATTGCTCCTGAGAACAAGTCAAAGTATAAATGGAGTGCTGCCGGCCAAATTACTGCGAATTTGCTGAGCAATCCATATACCAGTGCCATCATAACCGTTCCTGATAATACGTTTGCAAATAAACGTAAAGATAAAGAAATCGGTACTGCAATCTCACTGATTAAGTTAATTGGAAACCAGATTGGCAGCCAAGGTGGCAGTGGCGAGCACATATCCTTCCAAATCTGTTTGAGCGGCAGGTTTTTAAACTGCGCGATGTGGATTAAGGAAAATGTGATAAGACCCAATGCTAATGTTGTACCATAATCAGCTGTTGGCGGTCTTAAGCCAAACAAACCGGATATATTACTTAAGAATATAAACACGAAAATCGTCAGAATATAATTCCGATATTTCGGTGTGGCTACCTTACCCATTGTGCCAAAGACGATGCCGTCTAGTTTCTCAACGAGCAGTTCCAGAATATTCTGGAAGCCATCCGGTACTTCTGTTGCACGCTTCATCTTACGGTTTGCAATCAACGCAAATATCAGCATGATTAGCATTACGATGAGTATGCACACGTGTGATGTGGTAATCCAGACCTCGCATCCAAAGATTTCGATTGGAATTAATCCATGAATCATAAAATCAATGTCGCCTGAGCTGGAAGCCATCAAAATTGCGTTATTCACAATTTCACCTCCTTATTAAGATTCATTATTTTCATTGTCCGAAGACACATCACCTCTTCCTTGTATTTTTTGAATACATTTATGTGCAAAAGGCTGTAAATATGCAGATATCTTCAAGCCTATAACACCGATAAAAGCGGAATAAATATTTCCTAAATTGAACTTCATCATAATGAAAAAAACTACTACTATTACTGCGTATCGCAGAACGGATTTGCTCACAATCTTTGCCTGTGCTCTCGATTCACCATATACATCTACTGCATCCTGCAAAACAACTGCAATGTTAATTGCCATGCCGCAGGCTAATGCAATCCCGATTACAAGTCCACTGGTAAATCGAAGCTTATCATCCACGAACCAGACACCCACAAGCTCTACGAGCACTCCATAAACAAGAATCCCCAAAAGAAGCCCTGGTAATGCATCATTTAATCTTTTAAACATCTTTTCTATCCTTATCCTGTCCATATATCTTTTTTGCCATCTTAAAAATATTTGTAAATCCGGCAAGCGCTCCCATGATAAAAAGAGGAACTGTGATTATGGGGATGTTATATTTCTCTCCAATCCAGACACCAAGCATCGTACACATCAAGATTGGCACTATCATATTAATGCCAAACTGCATGACCAGCGTCAGCGATTGAAATACCTTTTTTTGATTCTTCATAATAAATCTCTTTTCCTAGTTTTGTATAAAAAATAGATTTCTCATACTTTATTACTAGATAGTCACTTTTTTATTATAACATTTTTTCAGCTTTTGTCCATGAATTAATAGAATTTTTCCAACGATTCACTCCTATTTCTGACAAATTTTTCACAAAGAAATCGAAATTTCCCGATTGGAGTGCTCGTATTTCTGTAAAATGACGCCTGCTGCATTTAACATCCGCTTCGATGCAATCACAGATGGTGTTCCATCATATTTGTCGCTGTCATATACGATTCGCTTGATTCCTGACTGAATGATTGCTTTGGCACATTCATTGCATGGAAAAAGAGAAACATACATCGTTGCTCCCTCTAAGCTTCCTCCGCGATAGTTTAAAATGGCATTCAGCTCGCTGTGTGTTGTATAAAAATATTTGTTGTCCAACGGCTCACCTTCTCTGTTCCAAGGAAACTCGTCATCTGAACAGCCAATTGGCAGACCATTATAACCCATTGACAATATCTTATGGTCAGGACTTACAATGCATGCACCAACCTGCGTATTCGGGTCTTTTGAACGCATTCCTGTCAGCAGCGCCACTCCCATAAAATATTCATCCCAGCTGATATAATCCTGTCTTTTTTCACTCATATTAATAACCATCCTTTTTTATTCAAAGACAGCGAATACCAGGCTGCCATATGCCGCCTATATTCGCTGTAACTTTTATTCTTTATTTCGTTCCAAAAATTCTGTCACCAGCATCACCAAGTCCCGGAACAATGTAACCATGCTCATTTAAATGGTCATCCAATGCTCCAATATAAATATCTACATCAGGATGTGCCTCCTGCATTTTTTTCACACCTTCCGGTGCTGCAATAATGCAAAGAAAGCGAATGTTTTTCACACCTTTTTCCTTTAACATCTGAATTGCTGCAGCCGCAGAACCACCTGTTGCTAACATCGGGTCTACCACAAATACCTCGCGGTTTGCGCAGTCTGCCGGAAGCTTGCAGTAATATTCCACAGGCTCTAATGTCTCCGGATTACGATATAATCCGATATGTCCAACCTTTGCTGTTGGAATCATCTGTAAAATTCCATCCACCATGCCAAGTCCTGCACGCAAAATAGGCACAACTGCAAGTTTTTTGCCTTTTAACTCTTTTACTGTAGTTTTGCATACCGGTGTCTCAATCTCAACATCCATAAGCTTTAAATCTCTGGTTGCCTCGTAGCACTCTAACATCGCGATTTCACCAACTAATGTGCGGAAATCCTTTGAACCGGTCTCCATTCTTCGAATAATGCCGATTTTGTGCTGGATAAATGGATGGTCCATAACTACCACTTTTGACATCTGTTTACCTATCCCTTTCTGCAGATTATTCACCCTCATTTAAAAGGTTTACAAGCTTATAAATTGATTTTCGTAATGTTTCATAACAAAGTCCATATGCCTGTAAAGAACCGCCATACGGATTCAAGATTTCAAGTTCATCTCCCACGAGCTCTGTTAAAACAAACACATTCTCTGGTATAACATTCTCGTATTTTTCTAATATTTTCTCCAAATGTGCCCGCTCCATAACAAGCACAAGTGTATCTTCCGTCAAGTCTTCTTCCGAAAGCTGTACCGACGTAAAATCATCCATATTAATGCCATTACTAATCATAACAGCTTCCGCTTTCTGATTCAACGGCTCTGGGAAAAGTACCACTAATCCCCTGCTTTCTATCGTAACCGGATGTTTTAATGTATATTCTTTTAAAATTCCTGCTGCCATTGGAGCACGACAAGCTCCGCTGTCTGCCACAAAAATAATCCTGCTATACTGCTTCATATATACCGTTTCCCCTCTCGTTGCCTGCTGCCATCTGTTATACCTGTAATACCTGATGTCCTGCTGCTTTTAAAAGACGATTCATAATTGCCTGTCCGATTCTTGGAGTTGCAAAGCTTTCTGAATAAATGGCATCTACATTCCAGTCATCAAACTCACGTAAAATCTTGTATAAATGCTGTGCAATTGCATCTTCATCTGCTCTTGCACCAATGCTTACAACAATATCTGCCTGATACTGCTCTTTTGTCTCGTCTGTTGCGATTACGCCTACCTTTAATCCCTGTGTATGCTTCTCATTCACTAACTCGTTAATCTGGGCAACAACCCTGCCGGCCTCCCCATCTACCAGTACAAGGTCTGCTTTTGGTGCATAATGCTTGTATTTCATTCCCGGTGCTTTCGGCTTTGTCAAAGAATCTGATGCGATGATTCCTGGGTCAATCACCACTTCTTCGTTTAATACTTCTTCGAGCATTTCTTTTGTGATGTAGCCCGGACGTAAAATCATTGGCTTTTTCTCAGTTAAATCCACGATGGTAGATTCGATTCCAATTCCGACTGCTCCGCCATCTAAAATCATAGGGATTCTGCCATCCATGTCTAATGCAACATGGGCAGCCTCTGTCGGGCTTGGTTTTCCAGATGTGTTTGCGCTTGGTGCAGCTATTAAACAGCCGCTTTTCTCGATAAGTTCTAACGCAACCGGATGATTTGGCATACGGGCTGCTACCGTATCCATGCCGCCTGTCGTCTCATATGGAACATTGTCATTTTTCCATACAATCATGGTAAGCGGCCCTGGCCAGAATGCTTCTGCAAGACGCGCCGCCTGCGCTGGCACTTCTTTTGCAATTGCTTCTAAATCTTTAAATTTGGAAATATGAACGATTAATGGATTGTCGGAAGGTCTTCCCTTTGCCGCATAAATCTTCTTAGAGGCTTCCGGGTCAAGTGCATCTGCGCCTAAACCATAAACCGTCTCTGTTGGAAACGCAACCAGTTCACCTTTGCGAATAAGCTCTGCTGCTTCCTGTATCTTCTCACTCTCTATATGTTCGGAATCAATTTTAATTAATTTTGTCTGCATTTTCAAACTACCATGCCTTTCATTCCGCAATTGTTTTTAATCTTCGTTTAATTATCGCACAATTCCCAAAATTAGGCAACATGCTTGCCATGTTTTTGCAAATATGCTATGGTTTTATCAGCGCGAAAATGTGGTGAAATACCTATTTACTGCATAGAATATGTATAATATTATTTCTATTACAAATGCTATTTTTATGGAAAGGAATCATTCCCTTATGAAAATTACAAAATCTGATTTTGGTACAACAGCTGCAGGCGAAAATATTCATAATTTCCATCTTGAAAACGCAAGTGGTGCATATGTTGAAATCCTTGATTTTGGCTGCCGCCTCGTCAATATTGTAGTTCCTGACCGTAATGGAAATATGACGGACATCTGCTTAGGGCTTACTTCTGCAGATGATTATAAAAAAGACAGCAACAGTCTTGGTGCAGTCGTTGGTCGTGTTGCCAATCGTATTAAAAATGGTCGTTTTTCTTTAAATGGAAAAGATTATTCTCTTGCCGTAAACTGTGGAAGCAACCATCTGCATGGCGGTGTTGTTGGCTATGGCTCTAAAATCTGGAGCTCTGAAATCAAAGAAAACCGTCTTATTTTTACAATGAATTCTGAAGATGGCGAAGAAGGCTATCCGGGTAATCTGACTTTGACTGTTACTTACAGCTGGTCAGAGGATAACGAGCTGTCAATTGTATATGAAGCTGTTACCGACCAGGATACTCTGATTAATATTACAAACCACGCATATTTTAACTTAAATGGTGAGGGCAAAGGCGATGTTCTTTCCCACGAGCTTTTTATAGATGCGGACAATATTACGGAATTAGATGATTCTCAAGCCCCTACCGGAAATTTTGTTTCTGTTGAGGGAACTCCATTTGATTTCCGTACCATGCATACAATTAGCAAGTTAATGTCTTTAGAGCACGAACAGTTCACAAAATTCGGAAGCTACGACCATAACTTCGTAATTAACGGAACTGGTTTACGCGAAGCTGCTGTGTTACAGTCAAAGGAAACAGGCATCCGCATGACCTGTTTTACCGACCAGCCGGGCTTACAGCTTTATGTTCCAAACCAACAGGTCAGCCAGTCCGGTAAAAATGGTGTCTCTTATGGAGAAAATTCAAGTGTCTGCTTGGAAACACAGCATTTCCCGGATGCAATTAACCATGACAATTTTCCAAGCATTGTCTTAAAGCCGGGCGAAAACTTCTATAGTAAAACATTGTATCATTTTTCTACGTTTTAATGTATTTTTGCAGTTATTACTTGTAAAGGTCATTTTTTTGTATTAAAATACAAACTAAGCTATTATAATAGATAGCATATGAACGATTAATTTAAGGAGGGAACTAATTATGGCATACGTTATTTCTGATTCATGTGTAAGCTGCGGAAGCTGCGAAGCTGAATGTCCAGTAGGAGCTATCAGCCAGGGAGACAGCCAGTTCGTTATCGACGCTGGTGCTTGTGTAAGCTGTGGAACATGCGCAGGTGTCTGTCCAACAGGAGCTATCAGCGCAGAATAATTATTACGCGAGTTAGCAGTTTTATCTGTTAATGCAAAACCCGTCACGATTGTGACGGGTTTTTTTTCCATTTCTTTAGGTGTAAGCCACCTTTTCTTTTCAAATTATCACGAATTGCTTCATCCAGTTTTCGGAAGCGTTCTTCCTCGGCTTCTTCCTGCTCACGAAGCAGATAATTCATTTCTTTTAATACCTGTTCTCCAACGTCTTCGCTGATGTTTCTGCTCAGTTTCTCATTGTTTGCCTCAATTGCCTTGCTGACAATCTCTGTCATAAGCTCTGTAAACTGCGCCATTTTATCTGCATTGTCCATAACACTTTTTTGTGTGTCCCGCGATGACATTACAAATGGTCCATGAAATAAGACCTGCCTCTGTGAAGCATCATCCTCCATCTGCTCTACTTCACTGCCTGCCACGTAATCGGACAGTGCGCTGTCCACACTGCCGTTATGTACTATCATCCGAATTGCTTTTAACTGATATCCTTTTTCTTTTAGCTCCTTAATGCGCAGAAATTGTCTGATATTATCCTGTGTATAATAGCGATGCCCCATCTCGTTTCTGGGAATATCAAGTTCTAATTCGTCTTCCCAGTAACGCAGTACATGTGATTCCACATCAACCAGATTCGCTGCATCTGAAATCATATATCGTACTTTGTCCATGCTTGTCCTCCTTTTGATTTCACACAGGGTGCGGTGACAACCGCCTGCGGCGTAGCGCACTCTGCCGCGCAGTATATTATAAAGCGGCAGATTTTGCCTGATAATACCTGCCAGATGGTTCTTTGACCAGCAGCCATTATCTTATATACTACGCGGAGTGTTTTTATGCTTTTATTATAGCTATCCATGAGAGTTCTTACAACGAAAACCGCTCGTCTTATTCGGACAAGAATCGGGAGTTCTGTTTCTTTTTTGACAGCAAAGTCGGCTGTTTGCGGGATATTCCACAGTCAAACGCAAACCCTGCATGTTTTAGACAGCTGTTTCTTAACGGATAACGCCGCATCCGATTTTTTCACCGGAATTTCCTGACGGTTGTGTCATAAAATCGTCCGGCATCGCATGAATGATTACGGAACGTCCGATAATCTCCGGGATGGTAAACCTTTTATCATAGAATGCAGCCCACGCATATCCCTGATTGCCCATTAGCTGCATCATATCACCTGTATGCTGCGGATGCAGCTCCGGCTGTCTGCTGTAATGCTCCCCTACTTTGTCAAAAGGTAGTGTGCAGTCTCCATGTTCGTGGATGTGCATAGCATAAAAGTTGCTGGAATTCTGCGTTCGGATATTTGGCAGTCCGAAAATTTCTGCCTCGACTAATATCCCCTGATAGGGTGTAAGATAAAATTTGACCAGCCCGCTAAGCTGTGGGTTTTCCCGGTTTCCCGTTACCCACGCTTCAGCGTCTGGTCTTCCATTTCTTAAAATATCACTAAATACCAAGCCTGGTGTGTTTTCACGCATATGAAACCTTTTTTCTTTTATCATATGCGGCTGTTTCTGTGCTGTTACAGTAAAATTATTCTTCCTTTAAGCTGATATAAATGTGAATCTCAGCCTGCTCCATATCTGCATTCTGATACTCTTCAAAATCATAGGAAAATGCCCGGGGCAGATTCATCTCCCAAAGTTTTCCCCAAAACTCTGCCACTGCTCTTTGCATATGTCCTTTTACAATAAATTTTGCATATCGTCCTGCCGGAATGGTACGCATTACCGTATCCGCCGGAATGTCTTTTGAGCCATCTGTCTCATAGGCAACCACTACGCTGTAATCTGCCTTCTCATCTGCTTCATAATCTGTATAAATTCCTAATGCTTTATCACTTACTTTTCCCGGTATCTGACTATAAACCTCTGGCTGATAAAACTTATCCCACAATCCACCGATTACCTGCCCCATATCTGGTGACTGATTGTTTGTCTTAGCAGTCACTCCTACCACTGTTTTTTCTTCAAGATTTACGATTTCGTATGTCATATTTTCCTCCTTATATACGCTAATGCGTTTTTACAGAGCTATCATAACAGAAAAAACATGACATCTATGTGTCATGTTTTTCATATTTCGTATAAATTGTTTTTACCAGCTCTAAAAATTCTTTTCGAAGTTCTTCCGGCTGTACAAGCTCTACCTGATTTGCAAAGCTAAGAAGCCATGTAAACAGGCTGTTTTTATCGGTAAATCCGGAGGATAATTCCAGTCTGCCATCCTCCCTTTCTTGAAAGCTGTCTATCCCGTACTCATCAATGAGCCGCCATTTCATTTCCGGTGAAAAAACTGCGGTTGCATAAATACGATAAGGAAACATCTGCCGCTCATCTATTTGAAACGCCGGCACTTCACGTTCCTTTGACAGTTCTCCCGTCCGCTTTAAATCTACCATTCGATTTAATTTGAACATTCGAAAATCGCTGCGGGTGGTGCAATATCCCCAGACATACCAGGATGCCCACTGAAAGATTAAAAGCTTTGGTTCTAATACGCGGTTTGTTTCTCCCTTGGGAGCAAAATAAGTAAACGCAATATTTTCCTTCTTTTCAATTGCCTGCTGAATCAATTCAATCTTCGGCGCAAGAGATGTTTTATGCCAGGAGGACAAATCAATGCAAATGTGATGATTGCTTCCAAGCACATTTGCATTTCCTACAGAAAGCTTATCCATCAACTGCTGATAACGGTTCGTTCCACTTACACTGTCAAGACTTCGTAAGCCTGCTAAAATCGCCTGCATATCAGAAGACGTAAGAAGCGTCTTATCGATGCGATATCCTTCCATAATGGATATGCCGCCGTCTCTTCCCTGCGTGGTAACGATGGGGATTCCGGCTTTGCAAATATCCTCAATGTCGCGGTTAATCGTTCTTCTGGAAACCTCGAATTTCTCAGCAAGATATGGTGCTGTAACTTTTTCCTGCTGCAAAAGAATAGACAAAATTCCAATTAAGCGGTCGATTTTCATTTTGTTTCTCCCTTAGGTTAAAAATTACACCTACTTCTCCATATTCGCAAACTTCGTGTACTGAGGCAGCCATACGAGGTTTACTGTTCCGATAGGACCGTTTCTCTGTTTTGCGATAATGATTTCTGAAATTCCTTTCATTTCAGAATCATGGTTATAATAGTCATCTCGATAAATAAACATTACCACGTCCGCGTCCTGCTCGATAGCTCCGGATTCTCGAAGGTCGGAAAGCATCGGACGGTGGTCCGGACGCTGCTCTACGGCTCGTGAAAGCTGTGATAACGCAATTACCGGTACGGAAAGCTCACGTGCAAGTCCTTTTAAAGAACGGGAAATATCTGAAATCTCCTGCTGACGTGACTCTGAGCCTTTTCCTGAGCCGGACATCAACTGCAAGTAGTCGATGATAATTAATTTTAAATCATGCTCTAATTTATATTTACGGCATTTACTTCTCATTTCGGAAATGGAAATACCCGGTGTATCGTCGATAATCAGCTTGGAATTACCGATAATTCCTGCACCTTCAATCAGCTTTTCCCAGTCCGCATCGGATAAATTACCAGTTCTTAATGCCTGTGCATCTACATGTGATTCCAAGGAAAACAGTCGGTTTACCAACTGTTCCTTTGACATTTCCAATGAAAATATCGCGGTACAAAGGTCTTCGTGGAATGCCACGTGCTGCGCAATATTTAATACAAACGCTGTTTTACCCATAGAAGGACGCGCTGCAATCAGAATCAAATCGGAAGGCTGCAAGCCTGCTGTACGATAATCCAAATCAATAAATCCTGTTGGGATACCTGTGACCGTACCGGATGTCTTTGCAGAGTTTTCGATTTTTTCGAGGGCATTCATAACGACCTGACGGATTGGCACATAGTCACCGCCGCCACCGCGGGTAGACAGTAAATCAAACACCTTTTTCTCAGTGATGTCCATCACTGTATCTACAGATTCTTTTCCAAGGTAACATTCATTTTCAATTTCTTGATTTAATTTAATCAGTTTCCGGCGCATCGCGTTATCTTTTACGATTTTGGCATAATATTTCACATTTGCAGAAGTCGGTACTGCCGTAATTAATTCTCTGACATAATCAAGACTTGCAATCTCTTCTGGAACATCTTTTTCTCTTAACTTATTCTGCAGTGTCACCAGGTCTACCGGAAGCCCTTTGCTGTATAACTCTATCATTGCATCAAACAGAATCCCATACTGCTTGTAATAAAAGTCTTCGCTGATGAGCATTTCCATTGCGGTTATAATAGCATCTTTGTCCATAATCATTGAACCGATAACAGACTGCTCGGCTTCGCGATTGTTTGGCATATCCCGCTTAATCAGCGTCTCTTCCATGAAGTATCCTCCTTAAAATTTCTAAAATAAAAATCGTTGCCACACAAATATTCCATAATTCAACAAAATTGCCCCATAATGGGGCAATTTGCTATGTTTCTTAACCTTCTACAACGTGTACGGTAAACTTTCCGGTTACCTTTGGATGAAGTTTAATTGCAACTTCTGTCATTCCAAATGCTCTGATTGGCTCAGGAAGCTGCATTTTTTTCTTGTCAAGCTCCATGCCAAGCTGCTCTTTTGCTGCCTGTGCGATTTCTTTGGTGGAAACAGAACCGAAGGTTCTTCCGCCTTCTCCAGCTTTCATCTTAACAGTTACTTTTTTATCCTTAAGGCTTTCTGCTAATGCAAGTGCTGCCTCGTAATTTTCCTGAGCAACCTTGTCTGCATGCTGGTTCTGAAGCTTTAAGTCGTTTAAGTTCTTTGGTGTTGCTTCTACGCCTAATTTCTTTGGAAAAATCATGTTACGTGCATATCCGTCGCTTACGTTTACGATTTCTCCTTTTTTGCCTAATGATTTCACGTCCTGTAATAAAATTACTTTCATTGTGCTTCTCCTCTCATGTCTTTGATTCTGTCTATTTTCTGATTTGTTTCAATTGTTTGAACAGTATCTCAAATGAGCACTATTTCTCAATATCACCTTCGCGCAACATTTCGTCGATGGTGTCCTGAATAATTCTCTTCGCTTCTTCAACAGAGCAGTCTGTCAGCTGTGCACCTGCAACATTCAGATGTCCACCGCCGCCTAAACGCTCCATAATCAGCTGTACGTTGATTTCATCAATTGAACGGGAGCTTACATAAATCTTGCCCTGATACTCTGTTAATACAATGGAAGCTTTGATTCCAACGATATTTAACAGCTCGTTTGCAGCCTGTGCGCCAACGATTGTCGGGCTTTCGATATTTCCTGCCGGGCACACAGAAATTGCAAATGCTCCTCTGTATACTTCGGCACAGCGGACTGCTTCCGCTCTTGCTTTATAAGCAGCCATATCATTTCGAAGCATCTTTCTAACACGCGTTACTTCCGCGCCTGCTCTTCTTAAATAAGCAGCTGCTTCAAAAGTTCTGACACCTGTTTTGGTCATAAAGTTGTTGGTATCAATTAAAATTCCGGCATAAATACAATCCGCCTCACTTGGCTCAAGCTTAATATTTTCGGAAAAATACTGCAGCACCTCGGCAACCATTTCGCAGGCACTGGATGCATACGGCTCAATATAGGAAAGCACCGGATTCTCGATAACTTCGCTATTTTGTCTATGGTGGTCAAACACACAAATCGTTTCTGTCCGGTTTAAAAGTTCCGGGCATTCTGTGTAGCTTGGTCTGTTTGTATCCACAACCATTACCAATGTATTTTTGTTGGTAATAAGTAATGCTTCCTCACTGTTAATAAACATATCCGCCGGATAACCTTTTTCCTCGGTAAAACATTCTACGAGTGGACGCAAGGAAGTTGTTACTTCATTTAATACAATCTGGGCTTTTTTCCCAAGGACTCTTGCTGCACAGTAAACACCGATTGCTGCACCTAAGGAATCTATGTCGCTAATGGCATGCCCCATAATAACAACGTGCTCGCGGCTTTCGATAATCTCGCGGAGCGCATGTGCTTTTACTCTTGCTTTTACGCGGGTATTTCGCTCTACCTGCTTTGCTTTTCCTCCATAATAGGAAACCTCCTCGCCAGACTTCACAACAACCTGGTCGCCGCCTCGCCCTAACGCAAGGTCAATACCCATGCGGGCATATTCATAATTCTGATTGTAGCTGACACCGCCAACACCAATTCCGATACTTAAAGTAATTGTCATTTCATTTCCAACCTTGATGCTCTTGACATCTTCAATCAGACTGAATTTATCTTTTTCAAGCTGTGCTAAATACTTGTATTTGAAAACAACAAAGTATTTGTCTTTTTCAATTTTACGAATCAATGCATCAATCTCTGTAAAGTATTTATTTACTTTACGGTCAACTAATGCAACCAGCAGAGAGCGTTTTACGTCTTCAATGCTGTCTAATGCCTCCTCGTAGTTGTCAATGTATACAAGACCTGCCACAAGCTTCTGGTCTTTATTTTCCTGGATGTAACGATTTAACTCAGTTTCATCAAAAAGGTAGATAGCGGTCAGATATTCCGCGCTTTCATCTACTGTCACCATTTCATCATTCTGCGTCATTACATCAAAATAAATCCGCTTCATGCTGACACGATAACAGCTATCCTCTAACGTCAGATTCATGGACTCTACTGCCTCGCTGCGCTGTAATACCTCTTTTGTCAAATTTGGAAAAATCGTCGTGATGGATTTGTGATAGGATTTATCTTTTCCGGTCAGCTCTGTGAATTTCGCATTCATCCACAAGAATCTTCCATTATAATCCAGTAACGCATACGGAATTTCCAATTCATTTAACAGCTGCTTTTGCACCGTTCCATATTGCGTCGCAAAATTCACCAGCTCATTCAAGACCGCCGGTCTGCTTCGCAGATAAGCAAGCAGCATAATTAAAAAATACAATACAACAAACGCAGAAAACAATACGCCTGCCGAAACATTGTCCATGTATACAAAAACATTGAGAATCGCAAGCAATATTGTTAAAACCATTGGAAGCATAAAGTATACTCTCAGCTTCCCTTTTAATTTTACCTTACTCTTCATATATCTCTCCTGAGCCTAAAGGCTTTCCTACTCATATCCCCAAGGGGATAGTATCGCAATAATAATAAATTATACCATTATCGTGGCTCAATAGAAAGATATTTTTGTGAATTAGCGTCCTAAATTGAACGCATTTTGATTTATTCTGCTTCTGGCGCAAGGGAAAGATATGTGCCTTTATCCTTATCATCAATCAGGTTATTTGATAGAATCTGATGTCCTGAAATGCTGTCATCTAAGTCCTCTACGAACTCATTGCTTTCTGACATATATGTGCCGTCTTCCGAATAGTGGCAGATGCTGTAGCCAATATCATTGCCGCCGCCATATACTGGGAAAATTAAATCATGCCATCCGTTTGTCATGTTATCGCTGACAATCACTGGTGTACGAACCATGTAAAAGGCATCTGATACCACAAAGTTTTCTGCATCTTTTTCGATTAAAAGTACGGTATCTCCACCAGAGCCAGTGGTGTATTCTCCAACCACAAGCGCAAGAATTTCTTCTGTTCCGTCTTCATTCAAATCGACATAATTATAGTAGTAACGGCTTTCTGCCAAATATTCTTCTGGAATCCCAAAATAGGAAATTAAAAATTCAGCCAGTTCTGGGTATTCCTCTGTCTCTGCATAGCTTGTCGTAATCTGTGGTGTATTTTTCTGGATTTCCTGCTCAATCTGTTCTTTTAAACTTTCTTCGAAGGTTTCTTCCTCTGTCTGATTATTCTCTGATGTGGTAGCTTCTGCTGCTGTATTTTCTTCGTAGGTCGCATCCGACATTCCGGCAGATGTGTTTTCACTGTCTGTCACAGTTTCCGTTGCTCCTATGCTGTCTGTCTTTGCTGATGTATTTGTATTGGATTTTCCGCAACCACAAAATGCCGCTGCTGTCAGTATTGCAAGTATAAGTTCTGCTTTGTGGATTCCTTTTCTCATAGCTTTTTTCATTTCCTTTCGCACTGCTTTTTTATTGTCTGGGCACTGCCGCCCAGCTGTCATGCAAAGCTTATCGATATTTTTTCACTAATAAGTACAATAGCATATCTTGCGGGAAAATACTCTTAAAAAAACATTAATTTTTTCTAAGAAAATTTGTTGATTTGTTAAACGTTTTGAGGTGTATGTTGCTAACTATTTATATGTTTCAAATTGACTATATTACACTTCTGAGTTACTATAAATATAGAATGTACAAAGGAGGCTTAGTTATGCCAAAAATAAAAACAAAATCAACAAATTCTTTAATGAAGTATCTCCGCAAAAAGAAAGGCATTTCTATTTCCGGGTCTCAAAAACGTAAATTAATGAATATGGGATATTATCATGGTTATAAAGGCTATCGTTATATAAGTAAACCTTCTAATCAAATTCCATATACTAAATTCGAGGAGCTCTCTGCTATTTATGATTTTGATGCACAACTGAAAGCCCTTTTTTACCCAAGTGTAATGTTAATTGAAACAGCACTAAAAAATTATGTTCTGGAAGTTATTGTTGATTCTGCTGCTTCAGACAGTTTCATAGATATTTATAATAATTTACTAGATAATTACAAAATGTTTTCAGCCACTGGAAAAACCTTTTCTACGCTAAAATCCCGCACACGCGCCGAGGAAAAGTTTAAAAAAGAACTCAAACGACGCTTGGATTTACGCAACCGCATTTATAAAATTCAAACAGACGCATATGGAAACGGTAACAAAATTGCTGACCATTATTTATCTAAAGATACAAACCTGCCTATTTGGGCTACCTTTGAACTTTTAAGTCTAGGAGAATTTGGACACTTTGTTTCATGTCTCAACTTTCAATGTCGTCAGAAAATTTCAAAAAAATTAGGTATTCAACAATCTGATGATACAAATGCTATGATGCCACAACGTCTTATATATGCTACAAAAGATTTACGAAATTCAATTGCGCATAATGATGTGATTTTCGATACCCGCTTCAGAACAAATGACATCGACAAACAGGTCTGTAACGCTATAAGCAACGCCACTGGCATTCCTAATCTCACATTCGAAACAATTACAGATTACTTAGTATTAATTATCTACCAGACAAAATTATTAGGTGTTACCAAAACAGAAATGAAACGTATTATCACTAACTTTGTTGAAATAACGGAAAAATTGAGAACCAATATTCCAACTAGCATTTACAACCAAATAATTCACACAGATAACATGAGCAAAATCTCTATGTTAAAAAAATACGTTTCAAAATAATATTTTTACACATTTTCCTTGCATATTGTAGTACAAAGATGTATACTATAAATGTGAATAGCGGTGCGTCTCTAAGGAGCGTACTTAAGGAAACCGGATGCGTCCGGTTTCTTTTTTTATTATGTTAATGTTCCTCGTTCATTTCGAATGCATCTAATTAACGGCAAATCATAAATGGTTTTATATGTTGATAATCTGGATTGTTTTTTATCCGCTTCCAGTCTGTTATTACTCATTCTTGTGCCGATTTCCTATAAATAAAAAAGAATGGCCAACTACCCTTGCAGGTAATTGGCCGCAGATTTTAAATAACTTTGTACAGTTAATTAGCACGCTGAATATCCTTCACGCGCTTCACGTTCACATGCGAACGTTCGTTACAGTAATTTTCATTACTGTTAATTAATTCATGTGAAAATTCTTCACGTTGAATTTTATTCACACACGTATGGCATTAATGCTACGTGACGTGCTCTCTTGATAGCTACTGTAAGAGCTCTCTGATGTTTTGCACAGTTTCCTGTGATACGACGTGGAAGGATTTTTCCTCTCTCAGAGATGTATCTCTTTAATTTGTTTGTGTCTTTGTAATCGATAACGTTATCTTTACCACAGAATACACAAACTTTTTTTCTTCTATGCATTGGACGTCTCTTCATTGGAGCGCCATCTTTATCTGCTGCTTTATTGAAAGCCATGATTATTACCTCCTGTTTAGTTAAATGGTAACTCTTCATCAATTCCATCTGGAATATTCATGAAGCCATCGCCTGCTGCACTGCTAGGTGATGGTCTGTCTGCTGGTGCGAATCCTGAATTGTCTCCGCCTGCGTTTTTGCTCTCAGCAAACTCCTGTTCTTCTACAATAACATCTGTTGTATACACTTTCTGGCCATCTTTGTTCGTGTAACTTCCAGTCTGAATACGACCTGTTACAAGAACTTTTGTACCTTTGCGGAAATATCTTTCTGCAAATTCTCCTGCTCTGCCAAACGCTACACAAGGAATGAAATCTGCTGTCTGCGCATCTCCATCTCTTTTAAAACGTCTGTCAACTGCGAGTGTATATCTTGCAATTGCTGTTGCCTGCTCACCCTGGGAATAACGAACTTCAGGGTCTCTTGTTAAGCGTCCCATAAGAATTACTTTATTCATAAATGTGTTTTCCTCTCTTCTATCGAACCGTAACCGGTCGAAAGACGGTAAGCTTTTCTACGGTCTTGGTTCTATTCTATGCCTCGTCTTTTCTAACGCATAAGAAACGAAGAACGTTGTCCATGATACGAACATCCTGTTCAACTGCTGCTGGAACGTTTCCTGCTGCTTCGAACTGGATGAAGTAGTAGTAGCCTTCGCTCATTTTCTGGATATCGTAAGCTAATTTTTTCTTACCCCAGTCTTCTACTTCTGTTACAGTACCGCCTGCACGAGTGATGTACTCTTTTGCTTTTTCTACTGTAGCTGTTCTCGCATCGTCTTCGATCTTTGCACTAACGATAAGTGCTAATTCATATTTGTTCATGCGAATTTTCCTCCTTTTGGTCTCTGGCCCATTTCATCAATGAAACGAGCAAGGAATATTTATAATATATCACGAATACTTACTTTACCATGAAACGGTTTGGATTTCAAGCACTTTTTTACATATTTCGAATATTTTTTATTCTGCTTTTTTCTTTAATTCTTTTGTATTTTTTTCTACTAATTTTCTGGCAATCATGATTTGATGTCCGCAGCCGGTGCATTTCAAACGAAAATCTGCTCCGACACGCAGAATCTCCCACTCACTGCTGCCGCATGGATGCTGTTTTTTCAGACGAACGACGTCACCCACTTCATAATTATATTGATTCATGAAAAAATGTTCCTCCTTTGCATCATCCCTCTATCTGTAATCCGGTATTTTTCCAAAGACTTCGCCAAGCCCTGCCTGTATCACCAAATCTGCCCTGCCATCCATCGGTGTGGTAGATTTGTTAATCAACACTAATTTATTTCCGCGGTAATAATCAATAAGTCCCGCCGCAGGATACACTGCAAGGGAAGTTCCTCCAACAATCAGCATGTCCGCATGACTGATATAGAAAACAGAATCTTCTAATGTCTGCTGGTCTAATCCCTCTTCGTAAAGCACAACATCTGGTTTCAATTGTCCGCCGCACTTATCGCAAAGCGGAATTTCTGTGGTTGTTTTCAGTACATATTCTGCTGGAAATCCTTTTCCACATTTTCTACAATAATTTCTATGTACACTTCCATGAAGTTCAAATACACGTTTGCTGCCAGCCGCCTGATGCAGTCCGTCAATGTTCTGTGTCACAACGGCACTAAGCTTTCCTGCCTGCTCTAGCTCTGCTAATTTTAAATGCGTAATGTTTGGCTTTGCATCCAGACAAATCATTTTATCACAATAAAAACGGTAAAATTCTTCTGTCTTTTTAATATAGAAGGAATGGCTCAAAATCGTCTCCGGGGGATAGTCGTATTTCTGATTATAAAGTCCGTCCACACTTCGGAAATCCGGGATTCCACTCTCTGTCGACACGCCTGCGCCTCCAAAGAAGACGATGTTGTTGGATGTGTCTACCATTTCAAGAAATTTTTCGATTGTATCCATTATTCTTCCTCCCTATTTTTGACACGCGAATCCTCTAAAGGAACAAAGAATGTGCCTTGGCACATTCTCGCGCCGAGCGCGGTCGCCTGCGACATACTACATCTTCGCGCGAGTGCGCATACCGCCCGGTGGGCTTTTTTAATTCATAGGAATTTACGCAAATTCCTATGAATTAAAAAAGAAGCATCAGCGTTCCCGCCTGCTTCTTTTTATAGTTGCGGGAGTAGGATTTGAACCTACGACCTTCGGGTTATGAGCCCGACGAGCTTCCAGACTGCTCCATCCCGCGAGATTATTTCACTGATATAGATTATATGTCTATCTTGTAAAAATGTCAATTGCCTTGTCTTTATACAGTATATGCTCTTTTTGTATTTTTATTCCAGCTATTTACATCCGATAGGCAATAAAAACACTTGCCGCTGTGCCGACCAAGGTCGCAATCAGTGCACCAGCGAGCGTGTAGCGGCTTTTTTTGACTTTGACGGACATGAAATATACAGACATTGTGTAAAAAATGGTTTCCGTACTTGCCATCATGATAGAACCCATCCGTCCTAACAGAGAGTCTGCCCCATATTCTTTATAAATATCAAGCAAAAGACCTGTTGCCGCTGAGGAGGAAAACATTTTTACTACGGTAAGCGGTAATAGTTCTGCCGGGAAACCAATGCGTGTCGTGACATAGGAAAAGAGTTCTGCCACAAATTCCAAAAGCCCGGACGCTCTTAGCACACCGACTGCCACCATAAGTCCGATTAATGTCGGCATGATTCCAATAACCGTATGAAATCCGTCCTTTGCGCCATCGATAAATTCCTCATAGACCTGCTGTTTATTTAAAATTCCATAAGCAACAATGCAAAAAATCAGTATCGGAATTGTGACATCCGATAAAAATACCAGAACCCGCATCTGTTTTTCCTTTTTCGTATTCGGTACATCTTATGCACTGCTGCCACTCGGTAGAACTCTATTTCCCGGATTTATTTTTTATGCTTTTTTACAAGTGCTAAATAATCTTCTTCCGGCATTGGTTTGGCAAAGTAATAGCCCTGAATATAATCACAGCCAAGCCGTTTTAACAACTGCACCTGCTCTTCCTCTTCCACACCTTCTGCGATTACAGGAAGCCCTAATGATGCCGCCATATTAATCACAGCTTCGATGATTTTCTCACATTTTTCTGTGGACGGTCCTTTGGATAAAAACTTCATATCAATTTTCAAAATATCTAAGTTGATGTCTTTTAACAAATTAAGCGAAGAATATCCGCTGCCAAAGTCATCCATTAAAATGGTAAAGCCTG
The DNA here is from genome assembly GCA_045121975.1 of Roseburia sp. GTDB lineage: Bacteria > Bacillota > Clostridia > Lachnospirales > Lachnospiraceae > Roseburia. The sequence continues at coordinate 12,611 of JBGVHB010000061.1, read as the reverse complement.
ACCGATGAAGGTAATCAACGGTTTTTTGCAGCATTGCCGCATCATCTGAAAAAGCGCTCTCTGTCAATTCCAGATGCAGATATTTTGGTGGAATTTTATAGCGTTCCACAAGTCCCACCAGCGATTCAAAAAATTTCGGATTATAAAGATTTACTCTGGATACGTTGACGGAAACCGGGTCCACCTCCTGCCCCGCATCAAGTCCCCTGCGGATAAACTGGCATACCTTTTCCCACATATAATAATCAAGTTCAACAATAAATCCGTTGCTTTCAAAAATTGGAATGAATTCGCCCGGTGAAACCATTGTTCCATCCGCCTTACGCCAGCGGACTAATGCTTCTGCCCCGGATGGTTTCCGGTTCTCTAAATTGTATTTTGGCTGAAAATATACGATAAATTCTTCTCTTTTTAGGGCGTTATCCATCTCATTAATTATTTTCTGCTCGCGGATTAAGACCTCGCTCATTTCGCGTGTATACACTGCTTTGTGCACTCTGTAATTATTTTTGCAGCGTTTCGCCGCAATTGCCGCTTTGTCGCAAATTTCAGGAATTTCCATACGGTTATCCTCTACGATGTAAATTCCAGTTGTTGTATTAATGAAATAATTTGCCTTATATTTTTTCAATTTCTTGCGCACTGTCTCTTCGATAAAATCAATTTTTTCATCGTCGCGCACGAGGCAGATGCCAAAAACGTCCGCAGAAATCCGCCCATAACAGCAGTCTTCGTAATCCCAGACAACTTCGCGGATGACCTGCGCAAAAAAGCAAAGCAGTCTGTCGCCCTCTGCCGTTCCATAAAAGGTATTAATCATTTTAAAACGCTCAATATCAATCTGTATAAACGCAAACTCCTTGTCCTTGTTGCGGTCAATGAGTCCTCGCATTGACTGATGAAGTTTTTGTTTGTTGTAAACGCCTGTCAGCGGGTCATGCTCCATGCTGTGTGACCATGCTCTTTTTGCTGCATTTACAATTCTCATGCGTAAAATTTCCGGGTCATATGGCTTGCGCACAAAATCCCAGACACCGTAATGCAGACAGCGCTTTTCATTCTCCTGCCGCTCTTCGGAGGTTGCTACGATAACCGGAATATGTTTATATTTCTCTTCTGCATGGAATCTCTCTAAAAAGTCGTATCCATCCATGACCGGCATCATTAAGTCCAAAATAACGGCTACTGTAAAGGCTCTGATTTTGTCATTCTTCAATATTTCCAGCGCTTCTGCACCATCTGCTGCTTCTACGATGTCGTACTCATCCGATAAAATATCAGCAGCTGTTTTCCGATACAAACGACTGTCATCCACTACTAAAATTTTATTTTTCCTCATTTTGTATCACCCACCAATTTCCCCATAATCGTGCTTCACAAATCTAGTACTATATACTTAGATTATAGCATGTATACTTCCTATTCTTCAATGCGTTTCGCGAAAAAGACACTACTTCCGATGCAGCATTATCCGGCAGAAAATAATTGCCGCAAGCGTGCTGCACGTGGTCGCTAAGATGGCAGGCCCTACAATGTCTGTCGGTTTTACGCTTCCGTACTGGCTCCGGTATGCAATAATGCTGACCGGAATCAGCTGCAGGGAGGAAATATTTATGATTAAAAAATTGCACATTTCTTTCGTGGCAAGGTCTTTTGCGCGGAACTTTGATTCTCCTTTTCGCTGACATTCCTCCAGATTCAGGTTTTGAAGTTCCTCCATTGCCTTCAATCCTGCCGGTGTTGCCGCCCATCCTAACCCAAAAAAGTTCGCAATCATGTTGGTTGCAATGTATTTTTTTGCCGGATGATTGTCTGGCAAGTCAGGAAAAATGAACTTTAAAACAGGATTTAACTTTTTTGACAGACTCGTAATTAAGCCCCCGTTTTCCGCAATTTTCATTAAACCAACCCAAAATGCCATAACACCTGTCATCGTAATGCACAGTGTCACCGCTTCCTTAGCAGAATCTAACGCTGCCGTCGTGATATCCGGAAGCGTGCCATGAAATGCAGCGTAGATGACACCCGCTAAAATCATAAATGCCCAAAGATAATTCATATGCTATCCTTTATTTTTTTGCAATATATGTCACTTTTGTCGGTGCTATGACGGATATTTTCCAACTTTTTCATATTTAATGACTGCTTTACATATGATGTGATAATTCGCTATAATAGAGATAGTATTTTAGCAAAAAGAAATGAGGTAATTATAATTTGATTCACCATACATCTTTTTCTCACGCAAAAACTAAGAACAAGATTTCCGCTGGTATTTGTCTTTTATTTGGACTGATACTTTTTTCTGGCTGTGCCAAAGACGCATCCATAGATTTTCTGGATTCTGATACCGAAAATCCAGAAGAAATGGCAGCTTTTGACGCTTTTCTAAACGACTTCTTTTGTGCCGAAGTTTCTTCTAACACGATTAATCTTCATTATACACTCGCTAACCCGGAGAATTATGGAATTACCGACACAAAAGTTACACTTGGCGACCTTTCAGAGCAGTCTTTTAAAGATGGTAATGCGCGTTTTGAAAACTATCTGTCTACTTTAAAGGGCTTTCATTACAACTCACTTTCCACAAGCCAGCAATTAACCTACGATGTTTTAAAAGACTATCTGACATTCCAGTTAGAGACTGCCGATTATTATTTGTATGATGAACCGCTGCGTCCATCCACCGGTGTACAGGCAGAGCTGCCGATTTTGTATCAGGAATATGGATTTCATGACAAAGAAGACATCGAGACTTATCTGGAATTAATTGCTTTAACAGATGAGTATTTTGAGCAGGTCATTGCCTTTGAGCAGAAAAAAGCAGATGCAGGGCTTTTTATGTCGGATTTTTCTTGCGATACGATTATTTCACAATGTGAAGATTTTCTCGCAGATTCCGAAAATCACTATCTGCTTGAAACTTTTAATAAGAAAATTGACAACTTCGAAGGCTTAACGGATGCAGAGCGCGAAGCATACAAAGTAGAAAATGAAGCCATTTTTCAGGAAAACATTGTTCCAGCCTACGAAAACCTCGCCAGTGCCTTAACAGAGCTTCTTGGCAGCGGCACGAATGAAAATGGACTTTGTTATTTCCCGGACGGAAAAGACTATTACGAACATCTTGTTTATTACAATACAGGCTGTTCTGATTCTGTCAAAAAAATTCAGGATATGGTCAGTAAACAGCGTGCCCTGGATTTTCAGGAAGCCGCAGATTTAACCGATGAAAATCCAGAACTTTGGGATTTGTGCAATGATGCAACAATTGCCGCGGTTGACCCTTCTGCTACTTTAAATAATTTAAAGCAGACGATGCAGAAAGATTTTCCAAAAGCACCGGATGTATCATTTACGGTACAATATATTGATGAATGCGTAGCTGATTATCTTGCTCCTGCCTTTTATGTTACTTCTGCAATTGATAACTATGAAAACAATTCCATTTATATTAATGAATCAACGGATGCAACTGATATCAGCTATTTTACAACACTTGCGCACGAGGGCTATCCGGGACATCTTTATCAGACGGTGATGTCTTATGAAGCAGGTCTTTCGCCAGCCCGCTGTATTTTAAATTATCCGGGCTATGTCGAAGGCTGGGCAACCTATGTAGAAATGATTTCTTATTCCTATACCGGACTTGATGAAGATATGGCTGCTTTGATGCAGAAAAACCAGTCAGCCATCTTAAGCCTTTACGCCTCCACCGACCTTGGCATTCACTATGACGGCTGGACTTTTGAAGATACCGTAAAGTTTTGGAATAATTACGGCATTACCGATGAAGATGCTATCCGCGAGCTTTACGAGCTGATAGTAGAAGAACCGGCGCATTACCTGAAATATTATATTGGTTATCTGGAATTTGAGGAGTTAAAGGAATACACGAAAACACGTTACCTGTATAATTACAACGACAAGGATTTCCACCAGGCAGTCCTTGAAATTGGCCCTGCACCATTCGATATTGTTGAAGAATATTTAGATGATTATTATGTGTCAGGCGCAAACTAAACCTGTTATCATACAAAAGCACTTTGGAATCATTTCTTACGAAATATCCAAAGTGCTTTTTTGTTCTTAGAAAACTATCTCATCTAATTTCTTGTATCCATTGGTTCTGTCAAAGCTTCGAATCTGTTCCGGGCTTGCGATATAGAAGCTGTCGCCTGCGTAGATGCCTCGATAAATTGAGCAGTCCACTCCATTGGTTAATCCTTCGGCAAATAGATTTACAAACTTTCCATTTTCCCATGCAAAGGCAAGATAATTGATTTCCCGCTGTGTATAAGAAGAGGTATATGTCTCTGTTGCAAAGCCGATAATATTTGCATTTTCTTCCGCGATAATGCATTTATAGTTGTAAAGTGCTGCACAATAATCCACATTTTCAATAACCAGCGTATCTACTATCTTTAGCTTTGTTGGATTGCTGATATCAAACATCACAAGCTTGATTCCTTCTTCCATTCCGGTATCCGGGTCGGTTTCATATCCGATTCCTAAGAGCATATCGTCTCCCCAAGGATGCAGATACTCTGAAAATCCGGTAATCTCAAGTTCACCAAGAAGCTTTGGTGCTGTCTCATCTGAGATGTCTACTGCAAATAACGGGTCGATGTTGCGGTATGTGATAAAGTATGCCGTATCTCCAATATAACGTGCCGCATATATGTCTTCTCCCGGAGCAATTCCGTTCAGTGTTCCTGTTAAAGAAAGCTCTTCATCTAACAAATATAAATTGTTGGACTGCTGGCTGTAGCTGTCGTTCCATTCGGTTGTTAATACGCGAAGTTTTCCGTTTTTCTCATTGATTGCAAAGGTGTCATAAACCGTACCTGTTATGGTCGCCGCATTCACTGCAGATATTTTTCCATCAGAAAATGTAAATTTTGCAATTTCTGTCACATCTTTTCCATTCTGATAATCAGAATTATAGAGGTAACAGGACTCACTTCCAACATAAATATTCACATAATTGTTTAAAATCATCGCTTTATCCACAATGGCATCCGGGCTGCCCACATTTACAGAAGAAATAATCAATGCCTGACTTCCTTCTCTTGGAAGATAAATTCTATCGTAAGGAATTTCCTCATCATTTACCATTGGAAGGTATGCACCGCTGTCGCGCATAACTTCATCGGTTGGCTGTGCATTATCATACAGATTTTCATCGGTAAAAAGGTAAACAACATCACCGATTTTCCGGGAAGTGTGATAACTTCCATCCTGTTTGACCTTTCCAAGCAGTTTCGGCTCTTTCGGGTTAGAAACATCATAAGTATAGATAATGGTGCTGATTTCTCTCTCGATATAGTAGGATGCAGCATCTCCTTCATTGATGTTTTTTTTCACCATATCTGCCGCACTTACTTCATTAAAAGTAACATCCTCTACTGTACTGTTTTCTACAATGCTTTCTGCCTGCTCTGTCTCTAACACTAATTCATCATCAACGTCCACAATAGATTCTTCCACATATGCGATTTCCTCTCTGAAAGGAGCATTGGTTGATAAACTTGTATCATATTTGGAAGTAATCAGAATTACTTTTCCATTGTCTACATACATTTCAAGAATTGTTTCTGCATTTGTGTCTATGCTTAATTTGATACTTCCTGCTTCTTCTAATTTCTCTCCCTGTATATCTGTAATTAAAATCTGGTTGCGGCTGACTGTATAAATATATCTGCCATCCGTTTTTACAATGTCACTTTCATCTACGCCCTGTGTCTGTAAATTCGTCGTGGAATAACTTACAGCTGCTGTACTAGAACCAGACGTGCTTTCTTCTGCCACAACATCCTCGACAATATCGCTTTCCATTGTGTTTCCAGATGAAAACTGGTTGACATCTGCACTCTTTTCGCTCTCTATTGCCGCTCCGTCAGTCTCTTCGCGGAGATTATTTGTATACCCCTCTTCTGTTATCATAGTGCCGCGTACATAGCTGTCCAGCAGCGCATAGACCTCTTCATAGCTGGATGCCACCTGATATAATTCTCCAATATTATCCTTTCCCTCTGTGGAAACAATTCCATCGAAAGTTTCATCTGCAGTCTCAACACTTTCTGCAACAATATCACTGCTGTCAGATTCTGCACTCGCAGCATCCTCTCCAATGACTGCATTTTCTACTTTTGCTTCATTTCCAAAGATGCCTGCTTTTACTGCTGCCATTCCACACACACCGCAAACAAGAAATACGGACGCTGCCGCAATCACTTTCCGATTGGCAAGACGAGAGAAAAATCCCTGTTTCGCATCATATTTTTCTCCGCTTGTTTCATTTTCCTGCGGATAATTTTCACTCATTTTCTTTGCATTTAGCATTTTCTCGATTTCCTCAGGTTCTAAGGACTTTGGAATTTCTATTTCTTCTGCCGAATTTTTTATTTTTTCTAATAATTCTTTCTCTGTCATAAAATCATTCCTTTCTCTATGACCATTTTCCGTTTAAATGCTGATTTAACTTTTAATTGAGCTTTTCTGCTATTTTTTTTAACGCCCGGCTTTCCTTCGAACGTATGGTATTTTCATTCATATGTAAAAGTTCTGCTATCTCTCTGCTGGTGTAGCCTGCAAAAAGATGCATACTGATAATCAATCTGTCTTCTTCTCCTAATTCAAAGAAAATCTTTCGCACCAATGCACCCTCTTCGACCTTCTGCGTGGATGCCTGCTCCTGCAATTCTTCCGGCAGCTCTACAGTTTTGTTCGCATACTCCCGAAGCTTGTTCTTGCACTTATTGGATAGGATTTTAAACATCCAGCCCCGGAACGCCTCTTCGCTGCGCAGCTTTGGAATAGCTGCAAAGGCATCCACAACTGCTTCGCTGACTGCATCCTCCGCATCGTCCGTATTCCGCAATGTGTACAGGGCAAACCGATACAAGTCCGGATAGATTTGCCGGTATAATTCCGCAAATGCCTTGGTGTCTCCTTTTTTTGCTTTTTTTACCTGCTGCAGATAATTTTCCATAACTTACCTCATGTGTCTTCCTTAATGAATTTCATCCATTGCTGTTTCCTGATTCTGAACCATTTCCAATATGGTAATGCCTTCAGAAAAATTTGTCTGGCTGATGGTATTGCCCTGCATCGTATCTGCCATAATTTTTCCTTTCGAAATCAATAACAGAAAAATCAACGATGCCGCAAAAACAGCGTAACAGCATAGTTTCTTTTGTTTTCTTCCTTTATTCTCATATAGGATTATCCCAAATATTGAGATGGCAAGCAATAAAATTGTGATAGCTATCATTCCAAAATACAAAAGTTCTGGAACTGCAATCCCTTCTGATGTAATTTTCATCACAGATTCCTCGTTTTCTCATATGAGTCTGCATATGCTTTGTTTTTGTATCTATTTATATAGACGGAAAAATATAAGAAAGTGTTGCATCGAATTAAAAAAAATTTGAAAAAATGTGTTTTGGCACGTTCCCACACAAAAAGGCAGATGCTTTGTGCCTTTACACATAACATCTGCCCGAAAAACTTCTCTTATTTATCTTGGAACATATATTGCAAAAGTAACTGTTCCGTCTTCATTTAATGTAAATGTTTCAATGTCTAAGGTATCTAATGTGCCGGAAGAGCTGTAAGAAAACTGCCCGCACATTCCTGTTTTACCGTCTGGGAAAATATCCTCAACAAGTACCTTGCCATAACCGCGGTCTCCGCCTTCCATTTCATAATCATATGCAATCATGCCATCACTATCTGGAGTTAAAACTTTGACTGTGCTTTCTACCGGCACTGCATACTCATTAATATTTTCCGCTGTAATTTTGCTCATCCATTCATCTACTTCTGTTGCCTCAATTTCTGTCTCTTCTGACGCAGTCTGTTCCATTTTTTCCAGATAAGCTTCTACTGCGGCTGCATCTGCTTTTGATTCATCCAGAGGTAACTCGAATAATGCATTTAAGCCCTCATAAGCTTCATTACGGGAAATTTCACCTGTTGCTTCATTAAATGTATATGCATCTGCCTGATAAAATGTTTCATCTAATACACCTAAGTAAATCTTCTCATCTGCAAAAATTTCTACATTGTCACAGATGCTTATGCGGTATAAAACTCCGTCTTCCACGACATCCTGATAACCACCTGTCATAGTTGTTACATTATAAAGACTTGGGTCATATCCATTGATGAAAGGTGATACAAAGAAGTCTGTGTCAGAATATGCGTCATCTTTTATCTGTGCCATAGGACTGCCGTCTGTATTTTTAATTGCGACAACGGAATATGTTTTTCCCTCTGACAGCTTTGCCTCGTCTGTGTAATCTGATAATTCCTTTCCGGAAATTACACCAAGCAGTGTAACATCATATCCCCCGTAGCTTTGTGTTTCATTGACAAGCACTGCATTTTCTTCTGTAAATGCGTCTGCAAGACGGCTGTCTTCAAACTTTTCTGCTACTTTGTCCGGTGCAAGATATTTCCATGCAGCGAATACTGATACTGAGCCTACTCCAAGCACAAGTAGTGCAGAAAAAACTACTGCTGGTATTTTTTTTGTGTTCTTTCTCTTCATAGTTGTTCTATCACTTTCCTGATTCAGGATTTTCTGGTTTAACCAGAAATCCGGTTCTTCTGTTGGAGTAAGGGCTTGTTTTAATACATCATCTATGTCTTTTCTCATCTAAAACATCCTCCAATTCCTTTTCTAAAACTTTTCTTGCCTGATGCAGTCTGCTTTTTACCGTCCCTGCGGGAATCTTAAGGGTAAATGCGATTTCTTCTATACTTTGTTCTTCCATATAAAAAAGCAACACTACCATTTCTAACCGCTCCGGCAGCTTTTTAACTGCTGCCCGCACAGCTTCTGTTTCTGCTTTTCCAAGCATGTATTCCTCTGGGGAAGGCTCTAATGATTTGACCTGTTCCATTTCCTGCATGTCGATTTCTGTACTGCCACCTGTAATCCGCTTTCGCCATGCATACTTCCGCTTTCTGTTTTTCCAAATGCGGAGTGCAATCGAAAGGAGATAACTTTTGGGGTTGTTCTGAAACTCTATTTTTTCAGCCAGCTCAACTGCCTTTAAAAATGTATCCTGATATAAATCATCTGCTTCCTGTTTATTGCAGGTGAGATATCTGCAAAATGCATAGATATCTTTCCCATGCTCATAAATGCATCGTTCAAGTTCACTTTTTGTCATTTTTTTCTCCACTTCCAGACGTCTATTGAAGAGGTTTTTTGCCCTTCACTTATATATTGTAACAACATTCTATCAGGTTCAAATTTTTTTCATTTTATTTGATATTGGCATTTTACCACTTTCTTGGGGTATTTCATCTCAAATCGCTTGCTTTCCTTTTTTTCAGAAAATATAATGCACCTATAAAAAGAAAAAACGCGCGCTGCTTTTCAGAAAGGAGTTTTCATTGAAACTTACAATTCATCAAAATAAAGAGTTGAAAGAAGAAGAAATTGTCATTCACTGCATCCGCATGGATAAACGATTGCAGAAACTTTGCAATTATATCCGACAGTTTACTTTTTCTGTGGGAGGGGAAAATGAGGGGAAACAATACCAGCTTGCCCCGGAAGAAATCTATTATATTGATTCGGTAGACGGCAAATCATTTCTCTATGATGCTGCGCAGTCGTATTTTTGCAGGCAGACACTTACTGCCTTAGAATCCCAACTTAAAAATACGACCTTTGTGCGCATCAGCAAAAGCTGTATTTTAAATACTGCTTATTTGAAATGTGTCGAGCCATATGCCAACCACCGCATGAAAGCAGAACTAAAAAATGGAGAGTATCTGCTTATCTCTCGCAATTATATTGAAGCTTTAAAAGATAAAATAAGGAGTTGATTTTATGGAAAAAATAATTCGGACATTACTGCCTTCCCTTGGCATTTCCTTTACCGGAGCTGTTTTATTCTGTTGTATTTACAATCTGTTTATTGGAAATAGTTATCTTGATATTTGTTTTCTTTTATCTTTATTCGGATACTTTATTTTAATACAAGTTTTAGACGTGATTTTAGGAAAAGTTCCATTTAAAACGTATCTGGGATATTTCTTATGGGAAGCAATTTTAATTTATGTACTGCTTTTGGTAATTGGTTATTTCGCCAACTGGTATTCCTTCACCTTCCAGAGCCTTGGCCCTATTACTATCTACTGCTTTACAGCAACCACTTTGGTTCACTACTATTTTTACCGCGCTGCAAAGTTGGAAGCGGACGAAATCAACCAATTACTGAAAGAACAGAATGCTTAGGAACATAAGTCAAAGTAATATTTTCCCAAATTATATTTTTTGAAATACAGTTCTAAGGGAAATATTACTTTGGCTGCCTGCTCCCTATATTTTTCTGGGATATATAGCCAGTTGCACGCACCTTGTTGGCTTTTGCATAATTCCAATAAGGTGCGTGAAGTTCTAATTGTTCTTCGTGGATATCACTTTATCCAAAGCTGTTACACATTTAAAAATCGGTCCCACTCTTCCACATCATGACTTCCACTGACTGTAAGACTGTAGGTACGCTCGTTTGGCGCATCAATGGTAAAGATATACTTATTCCCCTGCTTTTCTAAGGAATAAAGGTTTCCATCTGCAAATTCTTTCATTACATTAAGACGCTCTTTTTCTGCAACAACCACATCCTCGAAGGCTTCTCTTAAATTTCCATTTGCATCGTATACCTTATAACCTTCTTCCACGAGTGATTCAATTACTGCATCTTCAATTTTGAAAAAAAGGTTGTTTGCACGCATCTCACGAATGTCGCGGTTACAGCTGTTTTCCGGTTTGATTTTTACGTCATCTAATATCATATGAAAAAAACCGCTTGTAATCTGTAAATCCTCAATATAGGTTTCTGAAAAATTGAAATTTGCGATTTCATCTATTGTTTTGTAATTCATGTTTTTATCATTCCTTTCACTTTTTGCACAAATTTATCATATCATTCTTTGACAATTTTTCCATTGTATTTTTGAAAAAATAGTATTTTCGGTGATTATGTGCTAAACTTAAAATATTATTTAATAGATTTATCAGAGCTTGAAGAAGAATATATTTTAAATACAAACACTGTGATTGATAATATCATGTACTGTGATAAATATCGTGCACATTCAGAAATTATTACCGCTTTACAGACTGCATATAGGCGTATTAATACACTAAACGACCAGGATATCGAAAGTTTTGATGTGTGGGCACATAATATTCTTCTAAGCGTCTGCAAAGACAAAACTGCTGTCGCAGAAGAGCTCTTAACCTTAGTGAAAAAGGGGGACAATAATATGGGCGACTTTAAACATGGGTGGCTTTTACAATATGAAGAAGACCAGGCAAAGGCTGTTGAAAAGGGACTTGAGCAAGGTATTCTAGCACTTATTGAAACCTGCAAAGAATTTGGTGCTTCCTATGAAGATACCTGTAAGCGTTTAATTGACAAATTCTCATTGAACAAAATCGCTGCGCGATGGCCTGCCAAGGCTGTGGTGCAGCTTTTTTTCTCAATAATAAAATAGGCAATGGCATTTCTTGCTGATATTTGATATTGTAAAGTTACCACACAAAACAATTCAATACAGAAAGACACCACTGCCTATGAAAAGAATACCATTTGACCGCTTTTCTGACAAGCGGTTTTATTATGCTAATGCACCTCCATGTAAGCAGGGTTTCTCATTAACTACTGATTTTACATGGAGGATTTTATTATGTACGATGAAATATTTAGCCAGATTACAAATGCTGCAAACAAACGGAATCTAAGAGATTCTACTATTCATGCATACTGTACAAGTGTTGCTCACTTTTTAAAATATACAGATAAGCCAATAGATGCTCTGACAACAGATGATGTTGATACATTTCTGACCGAAAAAAGACTTTCCGGGATTTCACCAGAGACATACAACCACTATCATTCCGGTATTCGTTTCTTTTATAAAAAAGTGTTAAAGATGAATTGGGATGACGATGATATCCCACGTATGAAAAGAGACAGGAACCTGCCAACCGTGCTTACGAAATCAGAGATATCAGCGATTCTTGATGCAACGCCAAACCTGAAACATAAGGCCATGATTGCTACGATGTATTCAGGAGGTCTCCGTGTATCGGAAGTCACGCACCTTCACTATGATGATATTTCACGCACCAATAAAACAATACACATCCGTGATGGCAAAAGCCGCTTTGACCGTTATACCTTGCTTGCTGACCGTACACTCGAGATACTTACAGAATACTGGTTTAAATGTGGCAGACCAACAGGGATTCTGTTTCCAAGTTCATGGACTGGCGATTATCTTGTGAAGGACAGCGTCATTCAGTTCTTCCGCGAAAGCGCAAAAAGGGCTGGAATTCAGAAACGTGTTTCTACACACTGTTTGCGCCATAGTTTCGCAAGCCATCTGTTTGAAGCAGGGTGTGACGTGAAATATATTCAGGCTCTTTTGGGACACCGTGATCCAAGATCAACAGAGATTTATCTTCATGTAAGCAATAAGACTCTGCTCGGTATTAAAAGCCCATTTGATGAGATGGGTGGTGAGTAATCGTGGAAAAATCATGTACGATACAGGATGTCTTTGAACGGTTTTATCCT
>JBGVHB010000060.1:0-1526 GCA_045121975.1 Roseburia sp. | reverse complement strand
ACGTACCCACACTAATTCTTAAATTTGGAAATAAAATTTATAATTTGTACCGTATCTCACTAGCGATGGATACATTTTCTTCGAAAATGGCAGTGTCCCACGCATAAATAGAGTAAAATTTATATATACTAGTAGAGGGATCATTAAATATCCACCATTGATATTTAATTATATTTACTCAACTTAGACTAGACAGTTGGCGGACAACAGAAAAATCCGAATTTAACGCTAGAAAGTTGAGCATATTTTTTAGGAGGCTGTAATTACCAAGCCTCCTTTCTTCTTAAAACCTTTTAAAATTTAGGTTTTAATAGGTATCAAACCAACACTCTAGGCATATGATGTATTGAATATGTTGCGGGGGTGTTGATATGGCTTATAAAAACGTAAATACACGCAAGACAAGACGCGTGATGAGCGCTGATTGCGATGATTTAAAAGGTGTTAATCAAGATAACCTAGAATTGATTGAGGATTATCTCAGCTACATGAAAGGTACAGGAAAAGCCGATACCACATTAACGGTGTATCGGAGCAATTTGAATATTTTCTTTGTGTGGTGTAAAAATCATTGTAAGAACAAAGATTTTGCAGAAGTGAAAAAGAATGATTATCTAAAATTTCAGACGTATATGGTGTCAGAGAATTTATCGCCTGCTCGGATTCGGAATGTGAGAGCGACCTTATCCAGTCTTAGTAACTATATCGAAACAATGTTAGATGAAGAAGAAAAGTGGGCAAACTTTCGCAATATCATCTTGAAAATCGAAGCGCCTAAGATGGCTAAGGTACGCGACAACACGATATTAACAGATGAGCAGTGTCAAAATTTCTTAGATTTACTGGTAGAACAAAAAAAATATCAAAAGGCTTGTGCTTTTGCGTTAGCTTGGGCATCGGGCAGAAGAAAAAGCGAGTTAGTGAGAATTAAACACACTCACATTAAAGATGAAAATATTCGCATGGATATGTTCTACAAGACGCATGAGAAAGTTCGCACTAAAGGACAAGGAAGAAATGGTAAGATGATCTACATCTATGTATTAATCAATAAATTCAAACCTTATTTTGATTTATGGATGGAAGAACGCCATCGCTTAGGCGTTCCGGATGAAATTGAAGAGTTATTCGTATATAAAGATAAACAAGGCAACTGGCAACCGATGAAGGCTCAAACGTTATCGACTTGGGCGTTGTCGTTTGGTAAGGCGCTAAATGTTAGTTTCTATTTTCACTGTTTAAGACATAATTTCACGACCGAATTAGGTCGCTTAGGCTTTCCGGCTGAATTGATTCGTCAGATTGTTGGCTGGGAATCGGTTGAAATGGTGTCGGTCTATGATGATAGAGACGTTGATGATTTACTAGAAGATTTTATGAATAAGTTAAAGGTCGCTATTTAGGCGGCTTTTTTGTTGTTCTTAAAGTCGATTAAAATTAACGTTTTAAAGGGAGAATTTAATGAAAATTAAAACAGATAATTATGAAATTTATAAAGGGGATTGTTTAGAGGTAATGGATAAATT
>JBGVHB010000059.1:0-243797 GCA_045121975.1 Roseburia sp. | reverse complement strand
TTCAGCTAAATATGTGTAGCCACCTTCACCTTTAAAATAAGCTTCGACTACTTTTTTCTTAAACTCAAAGCAATATTTGGACATAAATAAACCGACCTCCCAATCGTTAGATTTAGGTCTAACTTTTGGGGGTCGGTTCAGTTGGGGATGCGTTTACTTTAAAAGCAACTGTAACACCAAAGACAGCAGATAATACAGAATTAACCTGGTCATCTTCTGATGATAGCATAGCTGTTGTAGACGGTAACGGTAAAGTGACTGGTATTAGAGCAGGTACAGCAAAAATTACAGCAAAAGCGAAGGATGGTTCTAAAAAATCAGCAAGCTGTAAAGTTACGGTAAAAGCACCTACACAAATTGAATCAGCAGTTATTGAGAATGACAGAACAATTAAAATTAAACTGACTGCGGCAGATACAATTTCTACAAGCAATTTAAAAATAAAAACATGGTTATATCGTAAATCAGATACTGCAAAAGAATTAAAAATTGACAGTATTACTACAACTGATAGTATTAACTATACCATTACATTAAATCAAAAATATGCACTGAAAAAATATCAGATTGTAGAAATTATTGCTACAAATTTATCTGGAACTGATAGTTCGAGCATTGAGGCAACCTATAATAATGGTGGCAAGAGTTATGTATATAATACTTATTATAACTGCGAAGTAAACAAAGAAATGAGTGTTTATTTAACAGAATCTGATGCTGCAGGATATATGGATTTATCAATTGATACCTTGCCGGAAGGAATGAAATATTTCACATCTGCGAGCAACAAATATACTGTTAGATTTTATGGAACACCAACAAAAGCAGGAAAGACAGTTACTGTTTGTAAGTTTAAAGATGAATATGGCGACAGTTATACCTATAATATTACATGGAATGTTTATTCTGCAAGCAGTCTGCTTACTTCAGATATAAGCCAGGTATATTCACTTTCTGATTCTTCCTCAAGCGTATATATTTCTGAACATATCAATGCTGTGGGTGGAAGTGGAAATTATAACTATGAGTTTGAAGGTGAAAACTATGGTCTGAGTCTTTACACTTCTAGTTCAGGCTATATTTATATGTATGGCTATTTAAGTGCACTTGGAACATATAATATGAAAGTGCGTGCAACAGATAAGGAAGATTCGTCAAAGACTGCGGTAGCAAATGTTAAAATTGAAGTGGTTGGTTCTGTAACGATAAGCGGTATTGTTACAGATGCATTGGGAAATCCAATGGAAGATGTTTATGTATATTTTGAAAATCATGATGAAAATGCAAGTGGTTATACCTATGATTATACAGACAGTACGGGTGCATATTCTATTAGAATGAAGACTGGTACATATGATGTTCGGTTTTACTATCAGAATACAAATAGATATCTTTATAATGTGAATATATCTCAATCAACTACAAATTATAATTATAGTTTTTCTGATTTGTACAAAGTAACCATAAACAGCAATAATGTTATTGACTCAAGTGCCACATGGTACAATGAAGCTGGAAGTGCATACGACTATTATGGCAATCCTTATGGTCAGGGAGATACACTTTTCCTGGAAAAGGGTAGTTATAATCTTCACATGAATACAATTGAGTATGATGCTTATGCAAAATTTACTGTTGGTGCGCAGGCGAATGTTGTGACAGCACAAGTTACAAAGAAAAATATTCCTGTGCTCAGCTTAGATACACCAGTAAGCGTAACAACAGATAATACAGGTGTATACTTTAAGTTTGTACCATCCACAAGTGGCACGTATTATTTCTACTCAACAGGTTCTTATGACACTTATGGATACTTGTGTAATTTAAGTGGTTCTAGCTTAACATCTAATGATGATGCAGGTTCTGGTTATAATTTCCTGATGAGTTATTATTGTACAGCAGGCCGCGCTTATTATGTAAAAGCAAGAGCGTATGGAAGCTCTGAGATTAATTTCAATGTTGTTGTTTCTAAATCAAAACCAGAATAATTAAAACAGCACTTTTGAAATTTCAGAAGCAAATTACAAAGGAGTTAATATGAAAAAAAGGCAGCATAATACATGGATAGCTCTTGTTGCACTACTTTTCTTTATTCTTGTGGCAGGTTTGTTTTTGATGTATAAATTACATAATAGCACAGTTGGTAACGCTCAAAATGATATGGAAAGCACAGAACAAAGAAATACAGAGCAAAGAAGTACAGAACAAAGAAGCGCTGAACCAAATGTTGTTGACCGCGTTGAAGAGGATTTTGACAGGTCTGGACAAAAGGATTTATGTCTGATGAAAGTAAATGAATCAGAGGATTCTACAACCCTTTATTTTTACATGAATGATGCTCCGGTCTACGAAGTGACGATTCCAGAAGTGAATTGCTTGTTTGTTGATATTGTATCCGGGGATATAGACCATGATGGAAACACAGAGATTATCTATCTGGCAAATACTGGAGGAAATGGCGGCAGCGGGAGTTATGCAAAGGGAATCTTGAAATATAAAAATGATTCCCTTGAACCAATGGAGCTTCCGGGGGATTTTTCCGAGGAAGAAAAAACAGGGCAGGACGAAGGCTTTTCACTTGAGATTTCTTATGGAGATAAGGATGGAACATATTTGGTAAATTGTCCGTCTCTTGGAGAAAGCAGAGAAATTCAGTCGAGATATTCCACCTATGAGGATGGCAGCTTTTTTGTGCCAAAGCATATACAAGGAGAAATCGCTGGTGCAAACTGCAGAGGTTATTATACTTTTGAAATTGTCACAATCGATGGACTGGAATATTTAGCAGCCGAAGAATATTTTTTTGGAGAAGCAGGCGTAAATGACGGAAAAGGCTATGCGAGATTTTTGTTTGACTGGACGGAAAATGGAGATTGGTTTGTAAAAGATTTTGACGTTGTAGCTTATTAGCGCTAGATAAAGGGATTATCTGCTTACAGATAATCCCTTAATTCATGTCTTAAATCTTCTTCTGCACGAATTAAACGTTCAGAAAGCTCTCTTGCTTTGGAATCTGCCCCCTGATATTGGTTTCGGTAGCGGTATAAGGTTTTGATTCCCATATTACAGCCATCTGTGATTAAATCGGTTACTACGGAGTCGCTTTCTTCCATGGCAAGCTTCGCTGTTGTTTTCATCCATGACATTCCCTTTGCAATAGCACTAGGCTCTTTAATGGAGTCGCCGCAGGCAGCAAGCAGTGCATGGGTTTCATTTCCAAGCTTTTGATGTTCTGCCTTTGAAGCAGATAAAATGTCTAATAGTTTCCTGTCTTTTACATTGTCTAACACTTCTTCAATGGAAAAAACAGCCATCTGAATACCAGAATTGCATTCCCTTAATAATTTTACGGTATCATCGTTTACCATTTGCAAACCTCTTTTCTTTCTTTTTGATTAGTTTGCGCAATGGTAAGAAAAATATGCTGCAAAAATGGTCTCTATCACTCACTTTCTGGTTTGGCATGGAAATAATCATTTGCTAATTCTTGTATTTCTGGAGAATAACTAGAAAAGAAATGTTCTAATTGATTACTTTTTCTAAAGTTCGTAATGAGAATATTAAGAATATCTGTTTGTTCTATGGTAAGTCCATGTGCGTCTAACATGATTTCCGTTCTATTTAATAATAATGAATCAATACTGACCTTAAAAACATTTGCCATTTTAATAAGGACATCATAAGAAGGCAGCCTTGAATCATTCTCATAAGCAGCAATCGTTGATTTGGTTACACCGACTTGTTCAGCTAATTCTGTTTGTGTAAGTTTATATTTATTTCTTAATTCTTTAATTCTTTTTCCAAGTAAAATCATATGATACACACTCCTTGGTAAATTATATAATAATGAAGTTCTACTATTGGAATACCAGAAAATATACTAATAGTAACTCTATATAGTTGATTTTTTAGGAAAAACGTACTGTAATCAAGATAATGAAAAAATCAACAATAAGAGGGAGGACGCGTATGAGAAAAAGATATTTAGCTATGCTGTTAGCGGTAACTACTATTTTTTCACAGATTACAGGAAATAGTATTACTGTAACAGCAACAGAGTATCCGGCAGAAACCACTGAGGAAAAAGAAATACCAGAAGAAACGGAAGAATCTGGCGAAATTTCCACAGAAACCGACACTTTAGAAGCTGATACGTTAGAAACCGAAGCTGGTGCAACAGAGTGCAGCACTTTAGAGGAGACAGAGTGTGTGGAAAGTTCCTCTACAGAGGTGACGGAGTCTGCCGCCAGTGAAGTAACAGAAGACTCGGAAACATTTTTTGAATCGGAAACTATCGAAGAGCCGGAAACAGCTTTTGACTCGGAAATTATCGAAGAACCGGAAACTGTATATTTTGAAGAAGTTTCTGAAATAGAAACAGATAACTTAAAAACAACGGAATCAAACGAAATTCTCCTTGAAAATAAAGAAGATGACGGCATAAATCCATGTGCAGTAAGAAGTGGTGACGAATGGTCCATTTCCATTCTTGGACCGGATGAAGTTGGTCTTCGTCAAGAAGATGATTGTTATACATGGCTGTATGTTGGGGAATCACAGACCTTTACCGCAGATATTGTAAACCCAACAGACGGTGATTGTACACTTACCTGGGAAGTTGGAACAATGATTGATGACAATTTCACACCAATCACCTCACAGGATGGAGCATTTTCCTATCAAGTGTCTGATGACACTTTAACACTTACCGGGGTATCGGAAGCGGGAGATTTTGCCATTCATGCAACGGTAACCCAGGAAGACAGTGATACGGAACTTGATACATGGGTACATTTTGATGTGCGAAATGAAGTATATGATTATCAGCTTCCGGTAGGTGATGATATTTCACAGCTTCCTTATTGGAGTTTTGATATTAGCAAAGAGTTTAATTATTATGTAGAAAATCCGGAATATCCATATGGTGAGAATTTTACTGGTACTATTACGAGTGTTGAAGTGGCAAATGCTGATGATGATGAGGGAGATGGAAATGCTGCTGTTATCTACGAGTGGGACGACGGCAATGGCTGGAATATCAGCATGGAACGTTTTGGACATGCCATTGGAACTCTTACTTATACAGCATATAATGGACAGAACGCACAGAAAACCTTTAATATCTGGATTGGCCAGGATGTTTACAATTTAAATATTTGTACTAATACAGGCGTAGAGAATGCACTGCCGGGCGAAAGTATTGATTTGTCTGCATCGTTCAGTCACGAGTGTTATAGTGAAGAAGATGGTCATTATCAGGGCAGTACAGAAGGCGTTACTTACGAATGGATAATTGAAGATGAAAATTGTACAGACGATATTGTAACAATTACACAGGATAGTACAAACCCGGAAATTCTTCATTTGGATGTAGTAGACAAAGAAGAGAATATGGGCTGGAATATTCCGGTTGCAGTACGTGCTTATATGCCGGGAGATAACGGAAATGAAGAGGTTGCTTATCAGAATATCAATATTTTTGTCTGTGGCGGCTATTATCGTTTAGAGCCAATTGATTTAGATACTTATGAACTTGGAATTGGCGACACAATTACAATTACACCAACGATGTACTATCATTGCTATGGACAGGAGGTACAGACAGTAACAGATAAGGTACAGTACCGTCTGGAATGGGATACAAATGCGATTCAGATAACAGATAAGAGTGGTAAAATTTTAACAAATGGTAACGCAATAGGAACAGCACCATTTACCTTGAAAAAATTAGAAAACTGGACATCGGGCATAAATCTTATAGCCGAATTACCAGACGAAGAAGGTAATTATTTCGAAGTGACACGCCGTTTTTGGGATTTTTACGAATTAAATTATGGCGTATGGTTTAACGAATTGCGTGGCGGTGAATGGACATGGATTTATAAAGGTGATACTACTGGCGAAGAAATTGAATTACCTTTAGAAACATGTAATCTGGAAGGAAAAACCTACAGCATCGAATGGGAAGTTGGTCTTGCTGACGAGGAAGGAAATTATACTTATTCCATTCCAGCATCCAATGGTGCATATGCTCTTAATACAGAGAAAACTGCCATTACCTTGAAAGCAAATAAACTTTGGGATGCATTAGCAGCTAAGGTGGATGGAGAGCCGGAAGATATCTGGTTTAATGTTCGTGCAATTGTCAAAGCTGGTGGAAAAGAAGTTTCAAGGGCAGAAACAGGAGTACAGCTTCGAAAAGAAGTATATGACTACCATTTTCCAGTGAATGATGATGTTGCAATGCTTCCTTATTGGGATTGTGGATTTAATAAGAATTTTGATTACCATGTAGAAGATAAAGATAATATTGATGGTGCAGATTTCAATACCACAATTACAAACGTTACAGTAGAAAATGCCTCTGATGACGAGGGCGAAGGAAATGTTATTACATTATCCGAGTGGGATGATGGAAATGGTTATAATTTTCATGCAGAGCGTTATGGTCATGCAGTTGCTACGATTACCTATACCAAACATGATGGTTCTTCCGGTGAAAAAATAATTAATATCTGGGTTGGCAATGAAGTATATAACCTGAATATTCTTTCTGATACGGGTATGGATATTGTTGTACCGGGCGAAAGCATTACATTAACAGGTGAATTAGATTATGACTGCTATGATGAAGAACAGGGACACTATAAGGGCAGCATCGATGGACTCACTTATGAATGGGTGCTTGAGGACGAAAATTGTAAAGATATTATGACAATGACAACGGATGTCAGCAATCCGACAGTGCTTGAGATTGATGTTACAAATTCAGAAAATGCGATGGATTGGAATATTCCGGTTTCTCTGCGTGTTTATAAAGAAACAGAGGAAGTCATCCGCCAAGACTTTAACATATATGTAGGGTATGACTATTATGCAATTTCTCCGGCTTATTTAGAAGATACTTCTCTTGAAATTGGAGAAACAGTAACAATTACACCAAAGCTGTATTATCATTGTTTTGAAAAGGAAACCGCAGAGGTTACAGAAAATCTCCAGTGGCGTTTAGAATGGGGTGAAAATGCAATTGAAGTCACAAATAATGGCAGCACATTGTCAGGTGGAAATGCAACAGTAACAGCACCATTCACTATGAAAAAGCTGCAGAATTACCAGACTGGTGTTAATCTTTTAGCAGAACTTCCAAATGATAATGATGATTATGAAGAAAAGACGCGCCGTAATTGGGAGTTCTACGAAGTAGATTATTCAACATGGTTTGAAGATTTGCGTGGTGATGGGGATACATGGATTTATAGAAATGATGCTTCTGGTGAGACTTATGAAGTTGCATTAGCAAAGGATAATATCACTGGCAAATCCTGTGATATCACATGGCAGGTTGGCTTATGTGACGAAGATGGAAACTTTACTTATAACGTAACAGAATCTGCTACAACTTACACAGTGAACTCTGACAAAACCTCTGTAACTTTATATGCAAATGGATTATGGGATGAACTTAGCACACAGGTAGAAGACGGAAGTGAAACACTCTGGTTTCATGTGCGTGCTACAATCAGCATCGGTGATATAGAATTATCTGTTACAGATGCCAGTGTAGAGATTCGAAATGAAGTATGTGATTATAGTGTGCCGCAAGGAGAAGTTGGAATACTTCCAAAATGGAGATTCATGATTTCAAAATCTCAGAATGTTTATGTAGAAAATCCGGAATATCCATACGGAAAAGATTTTGATATCGAGATTACTTCTATTACTGTAGAGAATGCAGCGGATGATGAGGGCGAAGGTGATGTAGCAGTTATTGAAGAGTGGGAAGGCGGCAATGGCTGGAACATCCGCGCTGCACGTTTAGGTCATGCAGTTGTAACGATTACCTATAATACAAAAGACGGAACAACAGCAGTAAATACATTGGATATTTATGTAAATTCAGAACTCTATATGTTGGATGTATGGTCTGATACAGGTACATGTAATGTATTGCCGGGTGGAAGTCTTGACTTAACGGCTGATATCGTACATTATTGCTATAATGAAGATGACGGAATGTATGAAGGAACTACAGATAATCTTACTTACGAGTGGACACTTGCAGATGCAAACTGTAATGACATTGTAACTTTAGAAGAGGATAGCGAAAATCCAAAAGTACTTCATGTAAGCATTAATTCCGAAAATAGCAATGGCTGGTGTATACCGATTGATTTAAGAGTCTATGCTGATGGTGATAATGGCAAAGAAGAAGTGGCTTATCTTAGATACGAGATTTATGTAAATGAAGTATATTATCAGGCAGTTTCCGATACGATTATTGCAGCACCGGGTGAGCGTGTAGAGCTTCCGGTAGAATTAAGACGGATTTCTCTCGATGCTCCAGATGGAATCGTAATGCAGGACGCATCTTTCCGAATGGAATCTTATATAGATTTAATCGTAGTAGATGAATCAGGATTAGGTGCAGAAATTGCAACAGGCATTGTTACTGCCGACAGTGAGCAGGAGGAAGTTGCGGTACATATTTATGCGCAGAGAACAGACGAAAATGGTGATGAGATTTGTGAGGAAACAGATGCTACTGTAATTGTATGTGAACATCAGTATGAGCAGACAACATCTACACCATCTACCTGTACGAAACAAGGCACAATCACATATAAATGTAAAAAATGTGAGCATGAAAAAATAGAAAAACAGCCTTTAGCAGCACATACACCAGTAACAGACAAAGCAGTAGCAGCAACCTGTACGAAGACTGGTTTGACAGAAGGAAGTCATTGTTCTGTATGTAATAAAGTATTAACTGCACAGCAGACAACCAAGGCATTAGGACATGACTATAAAGACCAGTTGACAGAAGCAGAAATTGGCAAAGATGGTAAGATAGAAAGCGTATGTACACGTTGTAAGAACGTTGCATCCACAACTGCAATTGCTGCAATTTCTACGGTAGAATTGTCGAATACAAGCTTTACCTATAATGGAAAAGTATGTAAGCCTTCTGTGACCGTCAAGGATAAAAAGGGTAAGACACTTGCTGTCAATACAGCTTACACTGTAAGCTATTCTGATGGCTGCAAGAATCCGGGTAAATATACAGTAACTGTTACCTTTAAGGGCAATTATAAAGGAACGAAAGAATTAACTTATACGATTGTTCCAAAAGGTGTGGCAATTTCTTCACTGACTGCTGAGAAGAAAGGCTTTACTGCAAAATGGAAAAAAGGTACTTCAATTACCGGATATGAACTTCAGTATTCAACCAGCAGTAAATTTACTGGAAGTTCAACCAAAACAAAGACAATTTCAAAGAGTGGAACTACTTCACAGAAGATTTCCAGTTTGAAAGAAACAAAGAAATATTATGTGAGAATCCGTACTTACAAAACAGTAAAAATAAATGGCAAAGAGACAAAGCTTTATTCTGACTGGTCTGATACAGTAACAGTTATCACAAAAGATAAAAAAGGCAAATTAAGTGCTGTAAAATCTGTCAAGCTTTCAGAAACAAAATATGTTTATAATGGAAAAGCAAAGAAACCAACTGTTACAGTAAAAGATAAAGCAGGAAATACCTTAGAACAGAATACGGACTATACAGTAAGTTATTCTAGCGGCTGTAAGAAACCGGGACAGTATACTGTCACAGTAAAATTCAAAGGTAACTATTCCTCAACGAAGAAGCAAACATTAACCTTTACCATTGTTCCAAAGAGTGTTTCTATTTCCAAGGTATCTGCTGCCTCTAAAGGCTTTAAGGTAACATGGAAAAAAGGCTCTGAGATTACAGGCTACGAGATTCAGTATTCAACTAACAGCAAGTTTAGTAAAAAGACAACAAAGACAGTTACTGTTTCAAGCAGTAAGACAACCTCGAAAGCAATTTCTAAGCTTTCTGCAAAGAAAAAATATTATGTAAGAATCCGTACCTACAAAACTGTAAAGATAAATGGTAAATCTACAAAGCTTTATTCTGACTGGTCAAAAACAAGTACAGTTACAACTAAAAAGTAGTAAAAGTGATAAAAGGGGTGTCCGCCATTGGATACCCCTTTTTGAAAAAATGTTTTGTTGACTTCGATACAATTTGGTTTTATAATAAATTGACCTATGCATACAGAATAATATGAGAAATGTGATGCGAGGAACGCAAAGCTGATATTTGAGAGAATCAAAGCTTTTCTGATAAACGATTTTGGCAAATATCAGGTCAGGAGGAAAACATGATTAAAAGTATGACCGGTTTCGGTCGATGTGAAGTGACAGAAGGGAATCGTAAATATACCGTTGAGATGAAATCTGTCAATCACCGTTACTTAGATGTGAATATCAAAATGCCAAAGTCACTGAACTTTTTTGAAAGCACTATTCGTGCACTTTTAAAAGAGTATATGGAGCGTGGTAAGGTAGATTTATATATCACATTCGAGGATTTTTCAGAGGAGAAGTTCTCATTAAAATATAATGAAGAACTGGCTGGACAGTATCTTGCGCATTTAAATGCTATGGCAGAGAAGTTTGGTTTAGATAATGACGTTCGTGTCAGTACATTATCGCGTTATCCGGATGTCTTTACTATGGAGCAGGTAGAAGTCGATGAGCAGGAGCTGTGGCATGGTCTTGAGAAAGCTATCCGCGGTGCGGCAGAGCAGTTTGTAGAGAGCCGAATCAAAGAGGGTGAGAATTTAAAGACAGACCTTTGCATGAAGCTTGATAACATGCTTACTTATGTTGACTTTATTGAGGAACGTTCACCAATCATTATGAAAGATTATAGAGAGCGTCTGGAAAATAAAGTACACGAGCTTTTAGGTGATAAGCAGATTGATGACGCAAGAATTGCAACAGAAGTAACTATTTTTGCGGATAAAATCTGTGTGGATGAGGAAACTGTCCGTTTAAGAAGCCATATTAAGAGCACGAAAGAGACATTAGAAGCTGGCGGAAGCATTGGACGTAAGCTTGATTTCATTGCACAGGAGATGAACCGCGAGGCAAATACCATTCTTTCGAAAGCAAACAGCCTTGAAATTTCTGATACAGGAATCAACTTAAAAACGGACATTGAAAAGGTTCGTGAGCAGATTCAGAATATTGAGTAAGGTTTCATTTTTTGAAGGAAGAATTTATGGCGAAATTAATGAATATTGGTTTTGGCAATATGGTCAATACCGATAAAATCGTAAGTATTATTTCTTCGGATTCTGCACCCGCAAAACGAATGATTTCCCGCGGTAAAGAGCAGGAGACCTTAATTGACGCAACGCAGGGACGAAGAACCAAAAGTGTGATTTTTACAGAAAATAATAAAATTATATTGTCTGCATTACAGCCGGAAACACTTGCCGGACGTTTTAATGGAAATGCAGCAGAGGTAGAATGTGATGCAAAAGAATAAAGGAATTCTCGTTGTCGTATCTGGATTTTCTGGTTCAGGTAAGGGCACAATTATGAAGGAATTAATGAAAAAATATTCCAATCAGTACGCATTATCCATTTCTGCGACTACCAGAGCACCAAGAACTGGAGAAACAGATGGCGTAGAATATTTTTTCAAAACAAAAGAAGCATTTGAAGCTATGATTGAAGCTGGTGAGCTGATTGAATATGCCCAGTATGTTGGCAATTATTATGGCACACCAAAGGCTTATGTTGATGAGCAGTTAAATGCCGGTAAGGATGTTATTTTAGAGATTGAGATTCAGGGAGCATTAAAGGTAAAAGAGAAATTCCCGGATACCTTATTACTTTTTGTAACACCTCCAAGTGCAACAGAATTAAAGAATCGTCTTGTCGGACGAGGCACAGAGGAATTAAGTGTTATCGAATCGAGATTGTCCAGAGCAGTAGAAGAAGCAGAAGGAATCGAAGCATATGATTATTTAGTCATCAATGATGATTTAGAAGAATGTGTAGAAGAAGTGCATTCCATTATCCAAAATGAGAAGAACCGCGTATTCCGTAATGCCGAAAATATTGCAAATATGCGCAGCCAGTTAATGGAGTTTGCAAAATAACAGGAATTTGTGTACAATAGATTGTATAGGGATTCATCTGCTATGCAGACGAACATATAGAAGTATTTTAAATTATGAAAATAGAAAGATGCCTTTAAATCAGGCAGAAGAGAGGTAAAATATGATTCATCCATCTTATGTAGAATTAATGGAAGTTGTAAACAATGATGTAGTAATTGGAGAAGAACCAGTGGTAAACAGCCGTTATGCTATCGTAATCGCTGCAGCCAAAAGAGCTCGTCAGATTATCTCAGGCGATGACCCTATGAACGAGAAATCTACCTGTCCAAAACCATTATCTTACGCAGTAGAAGAGATTTATGAAGGAAAGGTAAAAATCATTCCAGAAGGACAGCAGTAAAGACAACGCTTGCTGGTAGGATGTACCGCTTTGTGTGTTGATTTATCGCCCGGCGTTCGTCCGGGCGATTTTATGTTTATCTAAGAACCGTACTTTGTATGTTTCTTAAGCAGGCAGGCGGCACAAAATAAAATAGAAAGAGAGAAGTAAATGAAGTTATTATTTGTTTCCCTTGGGTGTGACAAGAATCTGGTAGATACCGAATTTATGCTTGGAATGCTTAGGGATGACGGAATTGAGATGACGAATGATGAAACAGAAGCTGATATTATCATTATCAACAGCTGCTGCTTTATTAATGATGCCAAAGAAGAAAGCATTAATACTATTTTAGAAATGGCTGAGTACAAAAAGACCGGGCCATTAAAAGCATTAATTGTAACAGGATGCCTTGCACAGCGTTATCAGGAGGAAATCAAAAAAGAGATTCCAGAGGTTGACGCGATTTTAGGTACAAATTCTTACGAAGATATCGTAAATGCGGTTCATGAGGCGTTAGAAGGTCATTTCTATCAGAACTTTAAGACATTAGAAGGACTTCCAACCTTAAATACCAAAAGAAGTGTCACAACCGGAGGTCATTTTGCATATTTAAAAATTGCCGAGGGCTGTAATAAACGCTGCACCTACTGTATTATTCCATCCATCCGCGGAAATTACCGCAGTGTGCCAATGGAAGAATTAATTGAGCAGGCAAAAGAGCTTGTGGCTGCAGGAGCAAAGGAATTAATTCTTGTAGCACAAGAGACAACTCTTTATGGTATTGACCTTTATGGAGAAAAATCACTTCATAAGCTCTTAGATGAATTAAATAAAATCAATGGTCTTTTCTGGATTCGTATTATGTACTGTTATCCGGAAGAGATTTATGAAGAATTAATAGATGCGATGCTTCGCAATGAAAAAGTCTGTCATTATCTGGATATGCCGATTCAGCATTCCAGCGACACGATTTTAAAACGCATGGGACGACGCACAAATCATGATGATTTAGTGAGAATCATTACCCATTTAAGAGACAGAATTCCTGATATTACACTGCGTACGACCTTAATCTGCGGTTTCCCTGGTGAAACAGAGGAAATGCACGAGGAATTAATGCAGTTTGTAAATGATATGGAATTTGACCGCCTTGGTGCGTTTACTTATTCCCCGGAAGAAGGGACTCCGGCTGCCACCTTTGATAATCAGGTAGAGGAAGAAATCAAAAAAGACTGGCAGGCAGATGTCATGGAGCTTCAGGAAGAAGTGATTTTCGATAAAAATGAGGAAATGAAAGGCAGAGAGCTTTATGTCTTTGTGGAAGGACAGGTGAGTGATGACAACGCTTATGTTGGCAGAACCTACCGCGATGCACCTGACGTAGACGGATACATTTTTATTAATACAGAAGAAACATTAATGACCGGTGACATTGTAAAAGTAAGAGTAACCGGTGCATATGAATATGATTTGATTGGCGAAATCTGCCAGTAGAAAAGAGGATATCATGAATTTACCTAATAAACTTACGATTTTTCGTGTGATTTTAATTCCATTTTTTGTGTTTTTCTTATTAGCTCCGGATGTTGTACCATACAGCAATTATATTGCAGTAGCAATCTTTATCGTTGCAAGCTTAACAGACCTTTTAGACGGTAAAATCGCAAGAAAATACAATCTTGTCACAAATTTCGGAAAATTTATGGACCCATTAGCAGACAAGCTTTTAGTATGCTCTGCTATGATTTGTCTGATTCAGACAGGTAAACTTGCAGCATGGATTGTTGTCATTATCATTGCCAGAGAATTCATTATCAGTGGCTTCCGTCTGATTGCATCTGACAACGGAATCGTTATCGCAGCAAGCTACTGGGGCAAATTCAAAACAACTTTCCAGATGTTAATGGTAATTGTACTTATTTTAGATATTCAGAATCAGGTTTTCCAGGTTCTTGGCGTGGTATTAACTTATGTTTCACTTGCATTAACAGTTATTTCTTTGATTGATTATGTTGTAAAGAATAAAGATGTCTTAAAAGAGCAAAAATAAACAAAACAATTATAAAGTAAAATACGATAAGAACAGAATAAAAAGCCGTAAACAGCGGCAGAATGAGAGTTAAAATGAACGAATCCATAGAATATCGTGTTTATCAGTTATTAAAAGAATATAATATTACTTTAACAACTGCAGAATCGGCAACCGGAGGAATGATAGCTTCAACCTTAATCAATGTACCGGGGATTTCTGAATTTTTTCAGGAAGGCTATGTAACATATTCAAATGATGCCAAAGTCAAAATGATTCACGTAAACCCGGAAACAATTGATACCTATGGTGTGGTAAGCCGCGAAACAGCATCCGATATGGCAGAATCCGCCGCAAGGACAGCAGGAACAAATGCTGCTCTTTCTGTTACAGGTGTTGCAGGACCAGACGGAGGAACAAAAGATTGTCCGGTTGGAACGGTTTACATCGGATGTTTTCTGAATGGTAGTACAGTTGTTGAACACCATGTTTTTGAAGGAGACAGGATGCAGGTGCGCACAGCCGCTGCAAATCGGGCATTAGAGCTGCTTTGTGAGCAAATTTCCTATAACTAAAAAAGAAAGGCGAAATGCATATATGAGAATTATTGCAGGAACAGCAAGAAGCCTTCCATTAAAGACAGTGGAGGGATTAGATACAAGACCAACAACAGACCGAATCAAAGAAACGTTGTTCAATGTCATGCAAAATGATGTGCCGGGCGCATACTTCCTTGATTTGTTCGCAGGAAGCGGACAGATTGGATTAGAAGCGGTCAGCCGCGGCGCACGTTATGCCGTTTTTGTAGAAAATAACAAAAAGGCGGCAGCCTGTATTGAAGACAATATTCGTTTTACAAAGTTTGAGAAAGAAACAAAGCTGATTCAAAGTGATGTCATCACAGCACTCCGCAGTATGGAAGGCAAATATCAGTTTGATATTATTTTCATGGACCCACCATATAATCAGCTTCATGAAAAAGAAGTACTTGAATATTTAAAAACTTCTTCTCTTTTAAAAGAAGATACACTCATCGTTGTGGAAGCTTCTTTAGAAACAACTTTTGAGTATTTAGAAGAAATGGGTTATACTTTAAGTAAATTAAAAACCTATAAAACAAATGAACATGCTTTTATCCATAAAGCAGAATAAGGAGATTCAAATGAAAAGAGCCATTTATCCAGGCAGCTTTGACCCACTGACTTTAGGACATCTTGATATTATTGAGCGTTCAGCCAAAATTGTAGACGAGCTGGTCGTTGGTGTCTTACATAACAGTGCAAAAAATTCGTTGTTTTCTCTTGACGAACGTGTTAGTATGATTAAAGAGATGACAAAGGACATGCCAAATGTAACAGTTTCTTCTTTTGATGGACTGCTTGTCAATTATATGAAAGAAATTGATGCAACAATTATTATTCGTGGACTTAGAGCTGTTACGGATTTTGAATATGAGTTACAGATAGCACAGACAAATCATGTGGAAAGCCCGGAGGTTGAGACAATTTTCCTTACAACAAGCCTTCAGTATTCCTATTTGAGTTCCACAGTCGTAAAAGAATTTGCGTCTTATGGTGGTGATATTTCCAAATTTGTTCCACCACAGTTTATCGATAGAATTTATGCAAAATACAATATTACAAAATAAGGAGTGTTTACTATGGCTAGTAGAATCGAGCAGATTATTGAAGAAATCGAAGAATATATCGATGGTTGTAAATATCAGACATTATCTTCTTCGAAAATCATTGTAAACAAAGAGGAGATGGAAGAGCTTTTAAATGAGCTTCGTACCAAAACTCCAGAAGAAATCAAACGTTATCAGAAGATTATCAGCAATAAAGAAGCCATTTTAGCAGATGCACAGGCAAAAGCAGATGCAATTATCGCACAGGCACAGGTGAAAACAGATGAGCTTGTCAGTGAGCATCAGATTATGCAGCAAGCATATGCACAGGCAAATGAAGTTGTTATGATTGCAACTAAGCAGGCACAGGAAATCTTAGACAATGCAACAAATGATGCAAACAATATCCGTATGGGTGCAATGCAGTATACTGATGATATTTTAAGAAATCTTGAGAATACAATTTCACGTTCTATGGAGGCTGCTAAAGTCCGCCATGACAGCTATTTAAGCTCTTTACAGGAATTCTATGATGTTGTTTCTTCTAACCGCGCAGAGTTGAATCCAACCGGCGATGAAGTAGAAACTGCTGCAGCACCTGCAGAAGAACCGGAATTACCAAAAGTAGAAATTTCATCTGACATGTTGAATTAATGATAGGGTATTTTTATCCTATAGCAGAAACATCGTCAGAATCACAGCAGCAAGTGTTGAAATTGCGGTTAATAAAAGCTTATAGCAGATATATTTTTTCATGGAAAGTGATGTACCACTGACCATTGAACTGGTTTGTGCAAGGCCACAGATTCCACCGAAAGAAGTAAACATCATTGCAAGAATGAATTTGATATTTGGTGGCAGAGTTGCTGTTGCTAAATGACTGATTCCATTTGTGATTTCTAAGAAGCCAATCATAAGTGTTTTTGCAGATTCGGGCAGCGGAAGCAGTGATACAAGTGAGCTTAAAATGGAAAAAAGCATGATATAACCGCCAATTCTGGTAAGTGTTTCAAAACCGTTCATAATGCCGGCATCGATGATTTGAAAATTCATTTTGGATCTTGATGCCGTTTTTTTTGTGTTATCAAATGACTTCTTTTTATGTAACAGAATATCTGCTAAAATAATAGGCGGCAGATACAATATCAGAATCGAAAAAGCAAATAATTGTGACATTTTTAACTGCTGATAGAGAATATAACTATTAATGAACACAGGACTGATATTATTAGTAATGATAAATAAGACCTCTGCTTCGTAGGGTGAAATTTTCCCCTGCTTTAACAGTTCGGCACAATTTTTGCTTCCCATCGGAAACCCGAAGAAAAAGCCGGAAAAAAGCACGAAACAGCCATTTTCACTGACCGGAAGAATATGTTTTAAGAGCGAAGAGATAAATCCGGTAATGTAAGTCAAAAGATTCGAAGAAATCAGAATATTTGACAGGATAGAAAAGGGCAGCAAGGACGGAAGTACTTTGTTATACCAAAGCACAAGTCCATTCGCAGAGGCAGTAACTGCCTCCGCTGGATAAAGAAGGATATAAAAACAAAAAATAAGAATGATAAACAATGTGAATTTCTTTTTCATAATAAAATATATTAAAAACAGGAGGAATCTATGAGTAACTTAAGTGAATTAAATTTACAGCCGACAAAGGTATTTAAATATTTTGAAGAAATTGCAGCCATTCCACATGGCTCAAGAAATACAAAGGCAATCAGTGATTATCTTGTTGCGTTTGCCAAAACCCATGCGCTTGAGTATTATCAGGATGCATCGAATAACGTGGTAATGATTCAGGAAGCAACAGAAGGCTATGAAAACGCAGAAGCAATCATTATTCAGGGACATATGGATATGGTCTGCGAGAAAGAAAGTGACTGTACCATTGATTTTGAAAAGGATGGACTCGATTTATATGTGGATGGAGACTTTTTAAAGGCAAGAGGTACGACCTTAGGCGGTGATGATGGAATCGCAGTAGCATATGCACTTGCAATTTTAGATACGCCAGAAATTGCCCATCCAAGATTAGAGGTTGTCATTACCGTAGATGAAGAAATCGGAATGCTTGGTGCAGATGCCATTGATTTATCCATGTTAAAAGGTCATAAAATGTTAAATATTGATTCGGATATCGAGGGACATTTTTTAACAAGCTGTGCCGGAGGTATGACAGTTGAAACCTTACTTCCTGCTTCTTATGAAGCTGCAGCCGGTCTTTCTGTGACATTACAGGTAACCGGTTTAGAGGGTGGTCATTCCGGCAGCGAAATTGATAAAGAGCATGGCAATGCAAACATTATCATGGGACGTGTGCTAAAAACTTTAATGGATGCTATGGAAATGGGACTGATTTCTCTTGCAGGCGGCTTAAAAGACAATGCTATTCCAAGAGAATGTACCGCAGAGCTTTTAATTGAGAAGGAAAGCCTTTCTGAATTACAGGAAATTGTTACTTCCTTAAATGCTGTTCTTGCAAAAGAATATGCAGCTTCCGATAAAGGAGTATGCATCAAAGTAACAGAAAACGGCGAAAAAGAAGCAGATATTTTAACAGTTGCTTCTATGGCAAAGGTGATTTTCTATCTCCGCAACGTACCAAACGGTGTGCAGCATATGAGCCGCGTTATGCCGGGCTTAGTAGAAACCTCCTTAAATCTTGGTATTATGGAGCTTACCGAAGAAGGCTTAAGCCTTGTAACTTCTGTACGAAGCAGTGTTTCTACCAGAAAAGAAGAATTAAAGGATAAGCTTATCTTTTTAGCAGAATTTTTAGGCGGAGAAGTCAGTGTAAACGGTGATTATCCGGCATGGGAATATAAAGCAGATTCTGATATCAGGGACACTATCAGTCAGGTATATCAGGAATTATTTGACGAAGAGCCGGTATTTGAAGCAATTCATGCAGGCTTAGAATGTGGTATTCTTTCCGGCAAGATTGCAAACTTAGATTGTGTTTCCTTTGGACCAAACAATTATGATATTCATACACCAAAGGAACGTTTAAGTATTTCCTCAACGGAAAAGGTTTGGAAATTATTAATTGAATTTTTAAAGAGATGTAAATAGTATGCGTGGGTATCGAAGTCGAATTCTGATACTAATGAGTCTTCTGATTTTTTTGAATGCATATTTGCTAAATTATGTAGAAGAAAAAGTACAACAGATAAACTGCTTTCCCTATGAATTAGCAAGAGAGCATTTCAGGGAACAAAAGCTGGATAAGGAGCTGTCAGAGCAGTTTTATGAGGTTTGTGAAGGCGACTTGGATACATTCTGCGAATTATTAACGATGTATTACGCATCCGATTATACTTGCACAGACACAGAAGAATTAAAAGAAAAAATTGCATTTGCAAAAGAGTATCAGCCGGAGAATTTTAACTCTGTAAAAGAGGATTTGTTAAAAATCTATCAAAGTGCAGAGGTTTTTCCGGTAGGTGCGATTACAAATCTTTCCGATGCAACGGTAAATTACAGCGACAGTTGGAATCAGGCAAGAACCTATGGCGGTGACAGAACACATGAAGGCTGTGATGTAATGGCTTCTTTTAATCAAAGAGGTGCTTATCCGATTTACAGTGTGTGTGACGGCGTGATTGAGAATATCGGCTGGCTACCCCTTGGCGGTTATCGCATTTTTGTAAAAGGAGAGCAGGGTGCTTATTTTTATTATGCGCATCTGGCGGAATATGCCAAAGAGTTTTCTGTTGGAGATGAGGTTATGGCAGGAACGCTGCTTGGTTTTATGGGCGACAGCGGTTACGGTGACGAGGGAACAGTAGGACAATTCGATGTGCATTTACATTTTGGAATTTATATGAAGGACGAGAATGGAGAGGAATACAGTGTGAATTCTTATCCATTCTTATGTTATCTCTGGAATCATGGAGAAAATAGATTATGGCAATCAGACTAGATAAATTTTTAGCTGAAATGGGACTTGGAACGAGAACCGAAGTAAAAAAATTATTAAAAACAAAACAGATTACCGTCAATGGCACAGTAACCATTAAGCCGGAGACAAAGATTGATGAAAATAAGGATGTTGTCTGCTATAAAAACGAGCAAATCTGCTATCAGGCACTTGAATATTATCTGTTGCACAAACCGGCAGGCTGCGTAACGGCAACGGAAGATGCCATGCATAAAACGGTTATGGACTATCTGACCGATACAGCACGAAGTGACCTTTTCCCGGTGGGAAGATTAGACATTGATACAGAGGGGCTTTTATTAATTACAAACGATGGGGCACTTGCCCATGAGCTGCTGTCCCCTGCAAAGCACGTAGAAAAGACTTACTATGCGAGAATTGAAGGAAAAGTGACAGAAGAAGATGTGGCACTTTTTGAAAAAGGCGTAGATATTGGAGAAGAGAAGCTCACAAAACCCGGTCGATTAAAGATTTTAAAAAGTGATGCCATTTCAGAAATTGAGCTTACGATTACTGAGGGCAAGTTTCATCAGGTGAAACGCATGTTTGAGGCAGTTGATAAGAAAGTAATTTATTTAAAACGTATTTCTATGGGAAATTTAAAACTGCCAGAGGATTTAAAAGCAGGAGAATATAGAGCTTTAACAGAAGCAGAACTCGAAGCATTAAGGAGGATACATGAGTAACGGATTTTTACCTATCAGCAAAGAGGATATGAAAGCAGAAGGAATTGAGCAGCTTGATTTTGTCTATGTCAGCGGTGATGCCTATGTAGACCATCCTTCTTTTGGACATGCCATTATTACAAGAATTTTACAGGCGCATGGTTATAAGGTCGGCATTATTGCGCAGCCGGACTGGAGAGATAAGGATTCTATCAATGTGTTGGGAGAACCACGTCTTGGATTTATGGTTTCCGCGGGAAATATGGATTCTATGGTAAACCATTATTCTGTTTCAAAAAAAAGACGTGCCACAGATGCCTTTACACCGGGCGGCGAAATGGGAAAAAGACCGGACTATGCAACGATTGTTTACTGTAATCTGATTCGTCAGACCTATAAAAATAAACCAATTATTATCGGGGGTATTGAAGCAAGCTTACGCCGTTTGGCGCATTATGACTACTGGTCAAATAAGTTAAAACGTTCGATTCTGTTAGATTCCGGTGCGGATATTATTTCGTATGGTATGGGCGAGCACAGCATCGTTGAGATTGCGGATGCCTTAGACAGTGGACTCGATGTAAAAGATATTACTTTTATTGATGGAACTGTTTACAAGACAAGAGACAAGGAAAGTATTTACGATGCAATTGAACTGCCGCATTATGAAGCGTTAAAGGCAGATAAATTAGAATATGCAAAAAGTTTTTATACCCAATATTGCAATACCGACCCGTTTTCCGGTAAACGATTATTTGAGACTTATGACGAGAAGCTTTTTGTGGTACAGAATCCACCTGCAAAGCCACTTTCCCAGAATGAAATGGACCAGGTGTATGCACTGCCATATATGCGTACCTATCATCCATCCTATGAAGCCAAAGGAGGCGTTCCGGCAATTGAAGAGGTGAAATTCTCCCTTATCAGCAATCGTGGCTGTTATGGCGGCTGCAGCTTCTGTGCGCTGACTTTCCATCAGGGACGTATTATTCAGACAAGAAGTCATGAATCTATTTTAGCAGAAGCAAATAAAATTATCTGGGAGCCGGATTTCAAAGGCTATATTCATGATGTCGGCGGCCCTACAGCAAACTTTAGAGCACCAGCCTGTGACAAACAGCTTACAAAGGGTGCGTGCCCGAATAAGCAGTGTCTGTTTCCAAAGCCATGTCAGAATTTGAAAGTTGACCATTCCGATTATCTGTCATTGCTTCGCAAATTAAGAGAACTGCCGAATGTCAAAAAAGTATTTATCCGTTCCGGCATTCGTTTTGATTATTTGATTTATGATGAAGACCGCACCTTCTTAAAAGAATTGTGCGAGCATCATGTCAGCGGTCAGTTAAAGGTTGCACCGGAGCATATTTCCAATGCCGTTTTAGAGAAACTTGGAAAGCCATCCGTTGAGGTATATAACCGCTTTGTAAAGGCATATAAGGATATGAATGCAAAGCTTGGCAAAAAGCAGTTTTTAGTACCATATTTGATGTCTTCCCATCCGGGCTCAACCTTAAAGGAAGCGATTGAGCTTTCGGAATATTTACGCGATTTAGGTTATATGCCGGAGCAGGTACAGGATTTTTATCCAACACCATCTACGATTTCCACCTGTATGTATTACACAGGTGTAGACCCAAGAAACATGCAGCCGGTTTATGTAGCGGTTAATCCGCATGAAAAAGCAATGCAGCGTGCCTTAATCCAGTACCGTAATCCAAAGAACTATGATTTGGTCTATGAGGCATTAACAAAGGCTGGTAGAACGGACTTAATCGGCTATGACAAGAAATGTCTGATTCGCCCAAGACAAAACGATACCAGGGCAAAAAATGCTGCCAGAAAGCGCGAGGCAGAGCAGAAACAGCATTCTTCGAAAAAGAAGACCATTCGTAACGTGCATAAGAAGAAAGCTGGTAAAAAGTAATCAAAATTCAAAGCCAAAGCAGGAAAAAGCATTGCAGCCTATGAATTAAACAGCAAATTTCGAATTTATGATAGAAGAGAAATGGAGTAACACATGAAGGAGTTTACAATTAATCAGAATGAAGCAGGACAGCGTTTTGATAAATATTTAAAGAAACT
Organism: Roseburia sp.; assembly: GCA_045121975.1. GTDB lineage: Bacteria > Bacillota > Clostridia > Lachnospirales > Lachnospiraceae > Roseburia. The sequence continues at coordinate 221,127 of JBGVHB010000059.1, read as the reverse complement.
GTTATCCAACGCATCCGCAAGCTTTATTTATAAAATGCTCCGTAAAAAGAATATTGTCCTAAATGGGAAAAAAGCCGACGGAACAGAAAAATTAAATTCCGGTGATATGGTAAAGCTTTTTTTATCTGATGAAACCTTTGATAAATTTTCTACAAACGATACAGTTATGGATGAATTTCAGGCATTAAAGTCAATTGATTCATCCAAGCTTAAAGTAGTTTATGAAGATGCTGATGTGATTATTATCAATAAACCATCCGGTATGCTTTCCCAAAAGGCAAAACCGGAGGATATTTCAGCAAATGAATATATTTTATCCTACTTAATTCATAAGGGTGAACTTCATGCTGATATGATAAAAACCTTTAAGCCGTCCATCTGCAACCGCCTAGACCGCAATACCTCAGGGCTTTTAGTGGCGGGAAAATCCCTAAAGGGTTTACAGGAGATGGCAGAAGCCTTAAAGCAGCGCAGTGTACAGAAATATTACCGCTGTATCGTAAAGGGTGAATTAAAGGAAAAGACTTACTTAAAAGGCTATCTTTCTAAGGATGAAGCAAAAAATAAAGTAACTGTTTTAAAAGAACTTCCTGCTCAAAAAGATGCGGCAGATGAGTTCGTTCCAATTGAGACGGAATATCGTCCAATCTCTGTGGCAAAGGGCTATACAGAGCTTGAAGTACACTTAATTACCGGACGCTCCCATCAGATTCGTGCACATTTAGCTTCGATTGGCCATCCGATTATCGGCGATATGAAGTATGGCAAAAAGGAAATCAATGATATTTTCCGCAAAGAAGCAAATATCCGCTCCCAGATGCTTCATGCTTACCGTATCGTATTTACAGATGGAAGAGAGGTTATTGCACCAACTGGAAAAGAATATGAGCGTGCATGGGATTTTATTCATGGACAGCAATAAGGAGAATTTATGGCAACCTGGAATTCAAGAGGGTTAAGAGGTTCTACTTTAGAGGAATTTATTAACCGGACAAACGAAAAATATCTGGAGAATGGTCTTGCATTGATTCAGAAAGTGCCAACACCAATTACTCCGATTAACATTGATAAAGAAACACGTCACATTACGCTGGCATATTTTGACCAGAAAAGTACCGTTGATTATATTGGGGCTGTACAGGGAATTCCTGTCTGTTTTGATGCAAAAGAATGTAATACGGATACTTTCCCACTTCAAAATATACATGAGCATCAGGTCGTGTTTATGGAAAACTTCGAAAAACAGGGCGGTGTGGCATTTTTCTTAATCAGCTATACGCACCGGGATGAATTCTATTATTTAAGATATGAAAAATTATTAGAATTTTGGCAGCGTGCCAAGGAGGGCGGCAGAAAAAGCTTTCGTTATGAAGAACTGGAAAAGGATTTTTTCCTGCCGAAAAGCAGAGGTGTGTTAGTTCCGTATCTTGATACCCTGCAAAAGGATTTATTAATCAGGGATTGACAAGAACTGCTCCTTCCCCTATAATGAGACACATGATTTAATTTAGTAGCATGGTAGCACACTAAAGTGCGCGATGCAAAAAATTATATATACCAATAAAATCCACATGGAGGTTTACAGTGAGAAATCAATTATTACATACACCAGAAGGCGTACGTGACATTTATAACGAAGAATGTGAGCAGAAATTAATTCTTCAGGACAGATTACAGAAAGTTCTTAATACATATGGATACCATCCAATTCAGACACCAACGTTTGAATTTTTCGATATTTTTGGAAAAGAAATCGGTACGACACCTTCCAAAGAACTTTATAAGTTCTTTGACAGAGAGGGAAATACTTTAGTTTTAAGACCAGATATTACACCATCGATTGCCCGTTCCGCAGCCAAATATTTTATGGGTGAGGATATGCCAATCCGTCTTTGGTATATGGGTAATACTTTTACAAATAACAGCAGCTATCAGGGACGTTTAAAAGAAAGCACACAGTTAGGTGCAGAATTAATCTGTGACAGCAGTGTAGATGCCGATGCCGAGATTTTATGCATGGTAGTAGACTGTCTTTTATCTGCTGGTTTAAAAGAATTCCAGTTAAGCGTCGGACATGCTGACTTTTTCCAGGGCTTATTAGAAGCAGCCGGAGTGACAGAAGAAGCGGAAGAAGAACTTCGCAGCTTAATTTCCAACAAGAACTTCTTTGGAGTGGAAGAGTTTGTTGCAACTCTTAACTTAAATGATGAATTAAAACAGCTTTTTGCAATGCTTGGAAATATCGACACAAGCGCAGAGGATTTACAGAAAGCAAAAGAATTATCTAAGAATTATCCTCGCATTTTAAATGCAATTGAGAACTTAGAAGGTATTGTTTCCGTATTAGAGATTTATGGAATCACCAAATATGTTTCGATTGAATTAGGAATTATCAGCAGCTATCAGTACTATACAGGAATCATTTTCGCAGGCTATACCTTTGGAAGTGGTGAACCAATTGTACGTGGTGGACGCTATGATAAACTTTTAACATACTTTGGAAAAAATGCAGCATCTATTGGTTTTGCCATTGTGGTAGACCAGTTAATGATGGCACTTTCCAGACAGAAAATCTCAATCCCAGTGACAAATCATGGGGAATTGATTGTTTATACACCAGACCATCAGAGCGAAGCTATTTTGATTGCAAAAGAGCACAGAAGTCATGGACTTCAGGTAGAATTAATCGCGCGTGATGCATCCAAAACAGAAGAGGATTACCGCGCATATGCAGTAAGAAACCGCATCGCAGAAATCACATTTATGGGGGAATAAACAATGGAAGACATGAGATATTTAACATTTGCACTCGGCAAAGGCCGTCTTGCAAAAAAGACATTAGAATTATTTGAACAGATTGGTATCACCTGTGAAGAAATGAAAGATAAAGATACCAGAAAGTTAATTTTCGTAAATGAAGAATTAAAGCTTCGTTTTTTCCTTGCAAAAGGACCGGACGTACCAACTTATGTTGAGTATGGTGCAGCCGATATCGGTATCGTAGGAAAAGATACAATTTTAGAAGAAGGCAGAAATATTTACGAGGTATTAGACCTTGGATTTGGCAAATGCCGTATGTGTATCTGTGGCCCTGAAAGTGCCAAAGAATTATTACAGCATCATGAATTAATTCGTGTTGCAACAAAATATCCGCATATTGCAAAGGATTATTTCTACAACAAAAAGCATCAGACCGTTGAAATCATCAAATTAAACGGCTCAATTGAATTAGCACCAATCGTTGGTTTATCTGAGGTTATTTGTGATATTGTTGAAACAGGCTCAACCTTAAGAGAAAACGGTCTTTCCGTTTTAGAAGAGGTTTGTCCATTATCTGCAAGAATGGTAGTTAATCAGGTAAGTATGAAAATGGAAAATGAGCGTATTACAAAGCTGATTTCTGATTTAAAAAATGTTTTGAACGAAGGAGCTTAAGTATCGCAAAAACATTTCGGAATGGAGGATAATATGAGAATCTTAAAATTAACAGCAGAAACACAGAATAATATTCTGGAAAATTTATTAAAAAGAAGTCCAAATTCCTACGGTGAATTTGAATCACGTGTAAACGATATTATTGCAAATGTCCGCGAGAAAAAGGATGAAGCAGTTTTTGATTATACATTAAAATTTGACGGTGCATCTATTAATGCAGACAATATTCTTGTAACAGAAGAAGAGATTAAAGAAGCTTATGAGCAGGTTGACCCAAAGCTTTTAGATGTAATTCGTAAAGCACTGATAAATATCCGCGATTATCACGCAAAACAGCGTCAGTTTTCCTGGTTTGATTCTCAGGATTCCGGCATTATTTTAGGACAGAAAGTAACACCATTAAAAAACGTTGGTGTATATGTTCCGGGTGGAAAAGCAGTTTATCCATCTTCTGTATTAATGAACGTACTTCCAGCAAAAGTTGCAGGTGTTGACAATATTATTATGACAACACCACCGGGAAAAGACGGCAAAGTATATCCTTCTACGTTAGTTGCAGCTAACGAAGCAGGCGTTGATAAAATTTATAAAGTCGGCGGTGCACAGGCAGTTGCGGCTATGGCATTTGGAACAGAAAGCATTCCAAAGGTAGATAAAATCGTAGGCCCGGGTAACATTTATGTTGCCCTTGCCAAAAAAGCAGTATTCGGCCACGTAAGCATTGACTCTATCGCAGGACCAAGTGAAATCCTTGTACTTGCAGATGAGACAGCAAATCCACGTTTTGTTGCGGCAGATTTACTTTCACAGGCAGAACATGATGAAATGGCTTCTGCAATCTTAATCACAACAAGCGAGGAGCTTGCAGAGAAAGTATCCGAAGAAGTTGATAAATTTGTTGCAGAGCTTTCCAGAAAAGAGATTATCAGCAAATCCTTAGATAACTATGGATATATTCTGGTGGCTTCCAATATGGATGAGGCAATTAATGCTGCAAATGAAATTGCTTCTGAACACTTAGAGCTTGTAACAAAGAATCCATTTGAGGTAATGACTAAAATCAGAAACGCTGGTGCAATCTTTATTGGCGAATATTCCAGCGAGCCATTGGGAGATTATTTTGCAGGACCAAACCACGTACTTCCAACAAACGGAACAGCAAAATTCTTCTCACCATTAAGTGTAGATGACTTCATTAAGAAATCCAGCATTATTTCTTATTCAAGAGAAGCATTACAGCCGGTTTATAAGGATATTGTACAGTTTGCTGAATGTGAAAAATTAACAGCACACGCAAATTCAATTCGTGTTCGTTTTGAAGATTAATTTTTAGAAAAGGAATTTTGTATTATATGGAACGAAGTGCAGATTTTATCAGAAAAACAAAAGAAACCGATATTTCTCTTTCTTTTCAGATTGACGGAACTGGGAAATCCACCATTTCTACCGGAATAGGCTTCTTTGACCATATGTTAGAAGGGTTTGCCAGACATGGACTTTTTGATTTAGAGGTCAATGTGGAAGGTGATTTGGCAGTGGACTGCCACCACACAATCGAAGATACCGGAATCGTTTTAGGAAATGCCATCAAAAAGGCAATCGGCGACAAAAAAGGAATCAAGCGTTATGGCAGCTGCATCCTTCCAATGGACGAGACATTAGTGCTTTGCGCAATTGATTTATCTGGCAGACCTTATCTTGTTTTTGATGGAGAATTTACCACAGACCGGGTTGGTTATATGGATACTGAAATGGTAAAGGAATTTTTCTATGCAATTTCTTATACTGCAGGCATGAATCTTCATATTAAGGTGCTTTCCGGTGGCAATAACCATCACATGATAGAAGCAATGTTTAAGGCGTTTGCAAAGGCTTTAGACGAAGCAACTCAGATTGACCCAAGAATTACAGATATTTTATCTACAAAGGGAACTTTATAATACAAAAACAAAGATTTGTGCTATAATATACGTTGGTGCGAAATTATAGCACACTTTTTTGCGTAAGGAAGAAGGGTACATAATGGAACAGAAAAATATTGTAGCAACCATTTATTTAAAAAATGGAAAGGCAGTAAAAAGCCGCGAGGATTTTACTCCATACGACGATTTTATTGCGCTCGCAAAATTATATAACGACAGCGGAATTGATAAAATTTTAATTCTTGATTTGTCTACCGATGATGAAGAACATGAGCTTCACATCAATATGATTAAAAACATCAACCGCAACGTCGAAATCAAAGTCTGTGCAGGTGGAAACATCAACCGCATGGAAGATATTAAGAAGCTGATTTATGCAGGATGCTTACAGGTACTTGTCAACGGCTCGAAATTAAGCAGTATGGAGCTTGCAGTAGAAGCCAGCAGCCGTTTTGGAAAAGACCGTATTTTAGTATCTATTGACAACGTGGATTTCATTTTCAAAAATCAGAAAGCATTAAATGAGAATTTCCATGAACTTTATGTGTTAAATCCAGATATTTTAGATGCAATTGAAGGAATTACGGATGTTCCATATATTGTAAATTTATCAGAGGGTGATTACGAGACTATTTTAAGTATTTTAAAAAGAAAAAATGTACGTGGTATCGCAGGAGCATTTGTTAATTCCTCTGCAACCGATATTATGGGAATTAAATCAAGTCTTTCTGCAGCCGGAATCAAGATGGACAATTTTGAGCCAGCGTTAAAGTGGGAAGATTTCAAGAAAAATTCCGATGGCATGGTTCCTGTTATTGTACAGGATTACCGTACCGACGAAATCTTAATGCTTGCTTACATGAATGAAGAAGCATTTAATACCACAATTAACAGCGGTAAAATGACTTATTACAGCAGAAGCAGATGTGAACTTTGGGTGAAAGGACTTACCTCCGGTCATATCCAGTATGTGAAATCTTTAACAGCTGACTGTGACTATGATACAATCCTTGCAAAAGTATCCCAGGTGGGAGCAGCCTGTCATACAGGTAACAGAACCTGCTTCTTTAATGAGATTGTGAAAAAAGAATATGTAGAAAAGAATCCATTAAAGGTATTAGAAGAGGTTTATTCGATTATTTTAGACCGCAAGGAAAATCCAAAGGAAGGTTCTTATACCAACTATCTGTTTGATAAGGGCTTAGATAAGATTTTAAAGAAATGCGGTGAAGAGTGTACCGAAATCGTAATTGCTGCGAAAAATCCAAACCCGGAAGAACTCAAATACGAAATCTCTGATTTCATTTATCACTTAATGGTATTAATGGCAGAAAAAGGCGTAACCTGGAAAGAGATTACACAGGAATTATCACAGCGATAGGAATAAGCCAATGGAAAAACAACAAAAAGAACATATTAAAGCATGCGATTTCATGCGCGCAGTCTGCGCGCTTGGAATCGTATTGTATCATTATTCCGTACATATAACAGATGAAAATCTACAGTCTGTTTTTCGCTTTTGCCAGATTGAATGGTCGGATGTAATTGTAACGATTTTCTTTCTGATTTCAGGAGCAATGCTTTTTTATAATTATCCGGTGATTTCTTCACTGAAAGGCTTTTATTATAAACGCTGGAAATCCATATTTCCATTTTTCTATCTGATTTTTATTCCCAAATTTCTGCTAAATGTGATTCGTTATAAATCCGTTTTTTATTTGGGACATCCTTTTGGACTTTTACTATCTTTTTTGGGTGTGGACGGATATTTCAGCTACCGGATTGACACCTATTACATGATGGGAGAATGGTTTTTAGGTGCGATTATTTTATTGTATCTGCTATATCCGGCGGTGTTATGGCTTTTTCGAAAATCAGCAGCATTAACGACGTTTCTTGCGATTGCAGGCTATATTTTCATGCTGCAAAGTGGTATTTTTATTATTGACCCACTTCGAAATTTATTGTCCTGCCTGATGTGTTTTGAGCTTGGCATGCTGTTTATGAAATACAAAAAAAGACTTTGCACTTTGGCAGTCTGTCTGATTTCACTTGCACTGGCGGTGCTTGTGTGTGCATGTGAGATGGGACTTCCGATTTATCCGGTGACACGTTATCACTTGGTTGGAATTTTTCTTTTTACAGTACTTTTTTATCTGGGTGATTATGTAATGAAAGTTCCTTATCTTTCAAAAGCACTTTCAGAAATCAGCAAGCTTTCATTTCCGATATTTTTACTGCATCACATAACGATTTTGCAGGCAGTAGAGCTTTTTATGCCAGAAACGGCTGCCGCAGAATTAATTGAATTTCTAGTAGTTCTTACGGTTATTTTAGCAGCATCTAAAATATTAAGCATAGTTGTCAAATGGATTTTTGGAACAGCTGTTTATCAGAAGTTAGAAGCGAAATTATTAGCAGTAAAATCATAAATTGTCTAAGCAGACACGCAGCATACATATTTTTACTGATTTTTTCATATAATCTCAAAAAGTGGAAAGTCAGACAACATATGGAGATAGACGATTATGTCGTACAAAGGCGGCAGTATATAGCAGAAATCCGCCGTTCTTTTGACACAAATGATTCACAAATGGGAGATACTGTTTCCGATAATGAAAAAGAAAACAGTTCTTCCATTCTTTTTTTGAAGGTGCGTTTTTTCCTTGCACTCTGTATTTTTGCAGCATTTCTGCTCTGTAAATTTACCAATACACCATTCTATGAATATGATACCCAAGAAGTCATTGACATAATTGCGGATAATCAGTATTATACAAAATTGCAGAATTATGTTAAGATAGATGGACAGACAATATTCTTCGAGAAAGAAAGGATTAGCGAATGACGAAATTAGCATTATCAGATGAAATACTGATGCAGATTGATAAGCCGGCAAGATATATCGGCAATGAGCTCAACAGTATTAAAAAAGACAAAAACAGCGTAGCAATCCGTTATGCTATGTGTTTTCCTGATGTATACGAAATCGGTATGTCACACCTTGGCATTCAGATTTTATATGATATGTTCAATAAACGTGAAGATGTGTGGTGCGAGAGAGTATATTCTCCTTGGCCAGACCTTCACAAAATTATGAAAGAACAAGAGATTCCACTGTTTGGATTAGAGTCTCAAGAGCCAATCAAACATATGGATTTTCTTGGTGTAACAATCCAGTATGAGATGTGCTACACCAATATTTTACAGATTCTTGATTTAAGCCAGATTCCGCTTCTTGCTTCGGACAGAACAGAGGAGCACCCGATTGTAATTGGTGGCGGCCCATGTACTTATAATCCAGAACCGATTGCAGATTTCTTTGATTTATTCTATATGGGTGAGGGTGAGATTTCTTACAATGCCTTATTTGATTTATATAAAGAAATGAAAGCTGCTGGCAAATCACGTCAGGAATTTTTACATGAAGCTTCTAAGATTGCTGGCATTTATGTACCATCTCTTTATGAAGTTTCTTATAACGAAGACGGCACTATTAAAGAATTTAAACCAATTTATGAAGATGTTCCGGCAACTGTTCAAAAGCAGCTTGTGATGGATATGACAGAATCTGTTTACCCGGAAAAGCCGGTCGTGCCTTTTATTAAAGCAACACAGGACAGAGTTGTGCTTGAAATCCAGCGTGGTTGTATCAGAGGCTGCCGTTTCTGTCAGGCAGGCATGGTTTACCGCCCGGTGCGTGAAAAGAATGTGGAGCGTTTAAAAGATTTAGCTTACAAGATGTTGAAGTCCACCGGACATGAAGAAATTTCTTTAAGTTCATTAAGCTCTTCAGATTATACACAGTTAGAAGAACTTGTAACATTTTTAATTGATGAATTTAAGGGAAAAGGCGTTAATATTTCCCTGCCTTCTCTTCGAATTGATGCATTTTCACTTGATGTTATGAGCAAAGTTCAGGATATTAGAAAGAGCAGCTTAACCTTTGCACCGGAAGCTGGTTCTCAGAGACTTCGTGATGTTATTAACAAAGGTTTAACAGAGGAAGTTATCTTAAATGGTGCACAGATGGCATTTGAAGGCGGCTGGAATAAAGTAAAATTCTACTTTATGCTTGGTCTTCCAACTGAAACAGAAGAGGATATGAAAGCCATTGCAGAGCTTGCAAATGCAACTGCAGTCCGCTATTACGAGACAGTTCCAAAGGAAAAACGCAATGGAAAATGTCAGATTACCATCAGTACCTCTTTCTTTGTTCCAAAGCCATTTACTCCATTCCAGTGGGCAAGAATGTATGAGCCGGATGAATATTTAAGACGTGCGAAAATTGTAAATGATACTGTTCATGAGCAGTTAAACCGCAAGAGCATCAAGTACAACTGGCATGAAGCAGATGTTACCGTATTAGAGGGAATCCTTGCACGAGGCGACAGAAAAATAGGACAGGCTATTTTAAAGGTCTACGAAAAAGGCGGTATTTTTGATGCGTGGAGCGAATTTTTCGATTATGACCGCTGGTTAGAGACATTTGAAGAATGTGGCATTGATACAGATTTCTACACGATGCGTGAACGTGATTTAGACGAAATTTTCCCTTGGGATTTCATCGATACAGGTGTAACAAAGGAATTTTTAAAACGTGAGTGGCAGAATGCAATGAACGAAAGTGTTACACCAAACTGCCGTATGCGCTGTTCTGGCTGTGGTGTGAAAAAATTTGGAGGTGGTGTCTGTTATGAAGATAAGAATTAAGTTTCGCAAATATGGAGTTATGAAGTTTATCGGACATTTGGACATCATGCGCTATTTCCAGAAGGTAATGCGCCGCGCAGACATTGATATCTGCTATTCGGAAGGTTTTTCGCCGCATCAGATTATGTCTTTTGCAGCTCCGCTTGGCGTAGGAATCACAAGTGATGGCGAATATCTTGATATTGAAGTACACAGCACACGTTCTACTAAGGATTCTTTAGAGGCATTAAACGCTGCTATGGTTGAAGGCGTAGAGATTACCGAATATGTGAAGCTTCCAGACAATGCCAAAACTGCCATGTCAATTGTTGCGGCTGCTGATTATACACTTTCTTTTAAAGAAGGCTATGAAGCTCCTCTTTCCAAAGAAGCATTTGCAGAGGGGATTGACACATTTTTCACAAAGCCTGCAGAGGTTCTCATTACCAAGCAGACCAAGAAAAGTGAAAAAGTCATGGATTTAAAGCAGTTAGTTTATGATTTTCATATGGATGAAAAAGATGGAAAGCCTGCTTTTTATCTTCATGTATGTACAGGAAGCTCTGATAACTTAAAGCCTGAGCTTGTAGTAGAAGCACTTTATAAGCATCTTGGATTAGAATATCGTCCAGAAGCAATCCAGATTCACCGCGTAGATGTTTATGCAGCTTTAGAAGATAACAAAGGCTTTATTTCACTTGGAGACATGGGAGAAATCATTGAATAAACAAACCTATATAATTACGCAGGAGACACTTCGTACTGCGGGTGGAGAGCAGGAATTTTTTATTTCTGCTCTTTATGATAGCAATAAAAAAATGATAGAAGTGCAGCCGGAGCCGGTGGAGCGTGCTTCGCAACTTGGAAATATCTATATCGGAAGAGTCGAAAATGTTGTAAAAAATCTAAATGCAGCCTTTGTTAAAATCGGTCAGAATCAGAATTGTTATCTGCCTTTAGAGGATGTGAAGCATCCGATTTTTACAAAAAAAGCTTCCAAAAAGCTTCCATTTGCAGCTGGTGATGAACTGCTTGTGCAGATATCGCGGGAAGCATTAAAAACAAAAGACCCGGCAGTTACTACAAACTTGAATTTTACCGGGAAATATGTGGTACTTACTACTGGAAATCGTAGAATTGGACTCTCCTCGAAACTTTCTAAGGAGTTAAAGGAACACTTTAAGGAGTTGTTAGAAAAATACTTTAAGGGAACAGACTATGGCGTAATCGTTCGTACGAATGCTACAGAAGCTTCAGACGAAACAATCCTTGAAGAACTTCAGATGTTAGAAGAACGTTATTTAAAGCTTGTGGAAACAGCAGCACATCAGACCTGCTACAGCCTGCTTTATGAAGAACAGGCTGCCTGCCTAAAGCACGTAAAGGATTTGCGTACGGAACAGTTAGCAGAAATCATCACAGATGATAGAGACATATTTGAGGAGCTTTGTCAGATGCATCATATTGAAAAGACAGCATTAATGACATCCGGGAGCGTTTCCGTTCCGGTAAACGAGGTTCTTACAAAAGACAATTTAAAGCTTTGTTATTATAAGGATGAGGCAGTATCATTAGCTTCGCTTTACAGTGTTAAGGCAAATTTAGAGAATGCATTAAGAGAGCGAGTCTGGTTAAAATCAGGTGCTTATTTAATCATCCAGCCAACAGAAGCACTCACTGTGGTTGATGTCAATACAGGCAAAAATATTGCGAAGAAAGATGCTCAGGAAAACTTCCTGCGCGTCAACAAAGAAGCTGCCATTGAAATTGCAAGACAGCTTAGGCTTCGCAATATTTCAGGTATCGTCGTGGTTGACTTTATCAACCTTGAGAAAAAAGGAGCAGAAGAGGAACTTATGTCCGTTTTTCGAGCAGAACTAAAAAAAGACCCGATTCCAACGCAGCTGATTGATATGACAAAGCTTGGATTAGTTGAAGTCACCCGTAAAAAAGTGAAAAAATCTTTGCGCGAGGTTTTAGAAGCATTCTAGCAGTTAAATGTAGTATTTGCACATGCAATGAGCCATGACGGAACTATTAGAAATTTTTTCAAAAAGGGGTTGACGTAACATCATGTGTGTGCTAAGATTACGAAGTATGCCGCACAGTGAGGTCTAAAAGTCTGTTTTATTGCAAAACAGCACCATAACTGGCGAGTAATGATAATAGGAGGTGCCATATGTACGCAATTATCGCAACAGGTGGTAAACAGTATAAAGTTTCCGAAGGTGATATCATTACCATTGAAAAACTTGGTGTTGAAGCTGGTGAGAAAGTAACTTTTGACCAGGTATTAGCAGTTTCTGACAACGGAATGAAAGTTGGAGCAGATGTAGCTAATGCAAGTGTTGAAGCTTCTGTAGTTAAAGAAGGCAGAGGCAAAAAAGTTATCGTTTACAAGTATAAGAGAAAAACCGGTTATCACAAGAAAAACGGCCACAGACAGGCGTTTACACAGGTTAAGATTGAAAAAATCAACGCGTAATCGATAGGAAAATTGTTATGACGAAGATAACGATTTTCAAGAACCAGAATCAGGAGTATCTTGGTTTTGACTGTACAGGTCATGCGGGATTTGCTTTTCGTGGAAAAGATATTGTCTGCGCAGGTATTTCGATTTTAGTATTCAATACAATGAATGCGATTGAGAAATATACAGACGAGGATTTTTCGGGTGAAGCGGACAAGCAGAGCGGAGATGTACATTTTCGTTTTGATGCACCGGCAGGACATGATGCAGCATTATTAATTGATACAATGATTTTGGGCTTACAGGAAATACAGTCTTCCTACGGGAAGAAATTTCTAAAACTTCAATTCAGGGAGGTGTAAAACATGTTTAGAATTGATTTGCAGTTTTTTGCTCATAAAAAAGGAGTAGGTTCTACAAAGAATGGTCGTGATTCTGAATCTAAGAGATTAGGTGCTAAAAGAGCAGACGGACAGTTTGTAAAAGCTGGTAACATTCTTTACAGACAGCGTGGAACAAAGATTCATCCAGGTGTTAATGTAGGAATCGGTGGAGATGATACATTATTCGCTTTAACAGATGGTGTCTTAAGATTCGAAAGAAAAGGAAGAGATAAAAAACAGGCTTCCGTATATCCAGTAGCTGAATAAGATATTTTAATGGACCCGACTATGTAACATAGGCGGGTTCAATTCATGTTTACTCACATTTCATTATGTTACGGATGAAGTGTGACACCCCATACTAAGAAGGCTTCTGCTTCGTATGAATAGTATGGCAATGAAGGAGAAAATTATGTTTGCAGATAGAGCAACAATTATTATAAAATCAGGAAAAGGCGGAAACGGCCATGTCAGCTTCCGTCGTGAAAAATACGTTCCAAACGGCGGTCCTGACGGCGGTGATGGAGGAAAAGGCGGCGATGTTATCTTTGTCGTGGATGAAGGCTTAAATACCTTAACTGATTTCCGTCATAAACGTAAATTTTCTGCACAATCCGGCGAGGAAGGCGGCAAGAAAAACTGTCATGGAAAAAATGGTGAAGATTTAATCTTAAAAGTTCCAGCAGGAACTGTCATTAAAGATGCCGAATCCGGTAAAGTCATTGCAGATATGTCCGGTGATAATAAACGTCAGGTCATTTTACGCGGTGGCAGAGGCGGTCTTGGAAACCAGCATTATGCAACAGCAACCATGCAAGCACCAAAATACGCACAGCCAGGCGGTGAAGCAATTGAGCTTGAAGTTAAGCTTGAATTAAAAGTTATTGCAGACGTAGGTCTGGTAGGTTTCCCTAACGTTGGTAAGTCTACACTTTTATCAAGAGTAACCAATGCACAGCCAAAGATTGCAAATTACCACTTTACGACCTTACAGCCAAACCTTGGCGTAGTCGATTTAGAGGGTGCAAAGGGATTTGTCATCGCAGATATTCCTGGACTGATTGAAGGTGCTTCCGAAGGTGTCGGACTTGGACTTGAATTTTTACGCCACATTGAGCGTACCAAGGTCATGATTCATGTTGTGGATGCCGCTGGTACAGAGGGACGTGACCCAATCGCGGACATCAGAGCCATTGAAAAAGAATTAGCTGCCTATGACCCGGAACTTTTAAAGAAGCCACAGGTAATTGCAGCGAATAAAGTCGATGCCATTTACGGTGACGAAAATGAGATTATCAGAGCTTTAAAAGAAGAATTTGAAAAAGATGATATTAAAGTATTCCCTATTTCAGCTGTCAGCGGAAAAGGCTTAAAGGAATTACTTTATCATGTAAATAATCTTTTAGAAACCTGCAGCAAAGAGCCTGTTGTTTATGAACAGGAATTTGACCCTGCATTACGTTTCTTTAAAGAAGACCCATATACCATCACAAGAGCAGATGATGCAGCCTTTGTTGTGGAAGGTCCAAAGATTGACAAAATGCTTGGTTATACAAATATTGAAACAGAAAAAGGTTTCTTATTCTTCCAGCGTTTCTTAAAAGAACAGGGCATTTTAGATGATTTAGAGGCACGTGGAATAAAAGATGGTGACACCGTAAGAATGTATGGCCACGAATTTGATTACTACAAATAAAAAGATGTTATAGCAGACTTGTGTCTCGCGCTGTACACAAGTTGGAAATGGGGCAACAGCGCAGAAATGAGGGATAAAATGAGTCTTACAAGTAAACAGCGTGCTTACTTAGGCGCACAGGCAAGTACAATGTCTCCAATTTTTCAGATTGGAAAGGCAAGTCTGACACCGGAAATTATTACCGCCTTAGATGAAGCATTAGAAAAAAGAGAATTAATAAAAATATCTGTATTAAAAAACTGCATCGATGACCCAAACGAAATTGCACGTGTGATTGCAGAAAGAACACATTCCATCGTTGTAAAGGTTATCGGCAAAAAAATCATTCTTTTCCGTCAGGCAAAGAAAAATTCCAAATACGAACTGCCAAACTAAAATTTCTTGAAGAAGGAAAATTTCATGAATGAATTAGCTGATAAAAAAGTTGGTATTTTCGGAGGCTCTTTTGACCCAATTCACAACGGACATTTAGCAATTGCAAGGGCAGCATATGAGGATTTTTCCTTAGACGAGGTCTGGTTTATTCCGGCGGGACATTCCCCAAATAAAAAGGAATCTGATATGACACCTGCCCAGATTCGTTATGAGATGACAGCACTGGCATTAGAGGAGTATCCATATTTCCATGCCTGCGATTATGAAATAAAAGCAGAAGGGACAAGCTATACTTATCTGACCTTAAGTCATTTCAAAGAAATGTATCCGAATACAACCTTTTATTTTATCATGGGCGCAGATTCTTTGGATTATTTTGAAAAATGGAGGCATCCTGAGATTATCTGTCAAAAAGCAGTTATTTTGACAGCAGTTCGTGATGAATTAGGTCAGACAGAAGTAAAAGACAAAATCGAAAGCTTAAAACAGCTTTTTACGGCAGAGATTTATCCGTTATCCTGTCCAAAAGTAGATGCAGCTTCTAGTGAAATCAGGAATATGATTCAAAAAAATCTTCCAGTGACTGAAATGCTTCCGAAAAAAGTAATTGAATATATTAAGAAAAATCATTTATATTGTCACAGCCAGCGTTAGCATGAGTTAAATGTTAGAATAAAGTCAACTTTTTAGACAGTTTTAACCTATTTTATGGCTGGCAGATAGAATAAGCCGAGGAACAACAGCAATGAATTATGCAGAACGAAAAAAGAAATTAAAAAAAGCATTGGATAAAGAGCGTTTTGAGCATACGCTTGGCGTCATGTATACCGCATCCTGCCTTGCGATGGCACATGGCTGCGATATGGAGGATGCAAGACTTGCAGGTCTTTTACATGATTGCGCAAAATGTATTCCAAATGATGAAAAAATCTCTTTATGTGAGAAACATAAGATTCACATTACACCGATTGAATATGAGAATCCAAGTCTGCTCCACGCAAAATTAGGTGCATTGCTTGCAGAAAAGGAATATGATGTTACTAATCCAGAGCTTTTGCATGCCATTCGCGTTCATACAACGGGTGAGCCAAATATGAGCATGCTCGATAAAATCGTATATATTGCCGATTATATCGAACCAAACCGCGATAAAGCCCCAAATCTCACTCATGTGAGAGAATTGGCTTTCCGTAATTTAGATGCCTGTATGGCGGAAATACTGCACGACACGCTGACTTTCTTATCTGGACGAAAAGGAAGTATTGACCCGGCAACACAAGTAACCTATGAGTTTTACAAACAATATAAGGAGGAATTATAATGACATCAAATGAATTAGCAAAAATTGCAGTAGCTGCATTAGAAGACAGAAAAGCAGAAGATGTAAAAGTAATTGATATTCGCGAGGTATCTCCAATCGCAGATTATTTTATCATTGCAAATGGTACAAACCAGAATCAGATTCAGGCAATGCGTGATGCAGCTGACGAAGCGTTATATAAAGCTGGCGTAAAAGTTCAGCAGGTAGAAGGAAACCAGAATTCCACCTGGATTCTGATGGATTACAATGACATCATTATCCATATTTTCTCAAAAGAAGACCGTTTATTCTATGATTTAGAAAGAATCTGGAGAGATGGAAAAATGGTTGATGTAGCTGATTTATAAAAAAGGATATGTCCTGTTGTAGGAGTATTTATGATTTCATAGAAAAGCAGCCAGTTTGATAAATGAATCAACATCCCAATTGTTAGATTTCGGTCTATCTTTTGGGAATGGTTCAAAAACAAACTGGCTGCTTTTATTTAAAAGAAACGGAAAACACCGAATACCTTGCCAAGAACAGCGCAGTCCTCAACAATGATAGGCTCCATAGTGTCATTTTCCGGCTGTAAACGGTAATGTCCGTTTTCCTTATAAAATGTCTTAACCGTAGCAGAATCATCCACTAATGCAACAACAATGTCGCCATTCTTAGCATCTGACTGTTTCTGGACAAGAATATTATCACCATCAAAAATTCCGGCATTAATCATGCTTTCACCTTTTACTTTCAGCATGAAAGATTCCTCGTTTGGCATAAATTCAGCCGGAATCGGGAAATAGCTCTCAATATTTTCGACTGCTAAAATAGGCTGTCCGGCTGCAACACGTCCAACAATAGGAACATTTACAACCTCACGTCTTGTTAAATTAAAATTATCATCGATAATCTCAATTGCACGCGGCTTTGTCGGGTCTCTTCTTATGTAACCATTCTTCTCTAATGTCTCCAAATGTGAATGAACAGAAGAAGTAGACTTCAGCTGTACAGCTTCACAAATCTCGCGTACTGCTGGTGGGTATCCCTTATTCAGAATTTCCTGTTTGATATATTCTAAAATCTCTCTCTGCTTTGCACTAATTTTACCATATGACATAGCAATTACCTCCCGTTAGAGTTTTCATAAATATATAGTAACATATTAAAAAACAAAATGCAAACGTATATTCCGAAAATTTGTTCGTTTTTCTTGTTGACAAACAGGTGTTCATGCAGTATGATAACAATACAAACAGTTGTTCGCAACAAGTGTTCGATAAAGTAATTAAGAAAACGGAGGTACTGTTATGAGAAATAGAAGTGAAGTCGTTCGAAATCAAAAGATTCTGTTAGGTTCTGTTATTTTTGTTTTAGCTGTAGTCACAATCTGTATTATTACATTCGGTGCGGTGAATACTCAGGCAGCCCCGGCAGAACTTAGTTATAAATATTACACCAGTGTTGAGATTCAGTCCGGAGATACTTTATGGTCAATTGCATCAGAATATATGACAGAAGATTATAAAAATATTGATGAATATATTAATGAAGTATGTGAGATTAACCATATTTCTGAAAACGAGATTCATTCTGGACAATATATTACAATTCCATATTATTCGAACGTAATCATGCAGTAGCAGTAACATACATTTATCTGTCAATTTTACCATGACTTTTCTATGGCTGAACTGTTACTTTCTATGAGAATGCAATGGCTGTCAAGGTTGTCATTTTTGTAAAAATAATGTATAATACCGAATGCAGCGTGTATTTATTATGAGTTTCACATAGGAGATTTGAGTTAGTTATGATAAAATTTATATATGTTATTGTGATGAATTTATTCCGAGCGCCATACATGATTTCCAAAATGCGCAGAGAAGCAGACCATCCAGAAAAATATTCCGTTGAAGAACGTTATGAGCTTGCAAGGCTTTGTGTTCGTCTTATGAAAACCACTGGTGCTATCCGCACGAAAGCATATGGTATCGAAAACCTTCCAGAAGAGGGCGGTTATATGATGTATCCGAATCATCAGGGAAAATATGACGCACTTGGAATCGTTCATACACACAGAAAGCCATGTTCCATCGTTATGGACAGAGCCAAGTCACACACCATATTAGTAAGTGAATTTATCGATTTATTAGAGGGAAAACGTTTAGATAAAAAAGATGTCCGCCAGGCATTAACAATTATTAATGAAGTTTCTGAGGATGTTAAAAAGGGTAAGAGTTATATCCTCTTTCCAGAGGGCGGTTATGACTATAACAACCGCAACCATGTATGCGACTTTAAAGCAGGAAGCTTTAAGATTGCATTAAAATCAAAAGCACCAATTGTTCCAGTGGCACTGATTGATTCTTATAAAGTATTTAACAGCTTTACACTTGGACCAGTAACAACACAGGTTCATTACTTAAAACCAATCACATACGAAGAATATGGCAAATTAAAAACACAGGAAATCGCAAACCTTGTCAGAGACCGTATTCGCGAGAAAATTGATGAAGTATTAGGAAGTAAATAAATATAAGAAAGACTTGAAAAGTATAAATGAGCTGCTTTTCAAGTCTTTTTAAGATTCTAAGGAAAGGGGATTTGAAGCATGAGAAAAGGGATTTTCAAAAAAAGTTTGTGTGTAATGATAATAGCGATGTCTCTATTCCTTTCTTCATGCTCAAATTCTAATGATACTAGATGCAAAACTGAATTTTCAAAAGAAGAACTTATAGCGGATTATACGCAGCTATGGGATGAATTATATGTAAATTATCCTTTTTTTCCAATATTAGAAAAGAAGGGAATTTATATAGAACAAATATATCAGAATGGACTTGAAAAATTAGAAAATGATGTAGACACCATCGATGAATATGTTATTTTATTAAACTCAATATTTGGTCAAATGGATGAATTTGCACATTTATCTCTTATAGATACGACCTTATATAATTTTTTGTATGAGTATTATAATACTGACTGCGAATCGCATGTATCAAATGAAGAACGTTTTAAAATTCTTTCTAATGAACAAACAAAAGTGATATATCAATATTTAAACACCGACGAAGCAGAAACAACAGATAATGCTTTAAACCTACCAGAAGTTGATATGGCTTATTTTGAAGATATACACACTGCATATTTTCATTTTAAAACATTTCATTATTCATTAATTGAGCGAGATAGAAATTTAATGAATAATTATCTAGCAACACTCGATAATGTAGACAATATAATTATTGATATCACAGGAAATACTGGTGGTGCAACACAATATTGGAATGAA
Organism: Roseburia sp.; assembly: GCA_045121975.1. Classification (GTDB taxonomy): domain Bacteria; phylum Bacillota; class Clostridia; order Lachnospirales; family Lachnospiraceae; genus Roseburia. Next base: position 201,556 of record JBGVHB010000059.1, on the reverse strand, counting down.
GTGATTGTTGCGCCATTAGGCGGCAATTATGATTTAGAATATTATGTTTATGCTCAAAATTCCCCAGTAAATCAAAAATTTTTTAATGATTATAATTTCATTCCGATTAATCAAAACACAACGAAAGATTCTATCCCAGATTTTGTAAATGAGTTAGGATTAACACATTATGTAATTTGTCAAAATACATTTTCATATCCTGAAACAGAATGGACGAATGTAAAAAAATGGGTTTTAATTGATAATTGTGTATTTTCATCTGCAGACCAATTCGCGATGTTTTGTCAAAAAAGTAATTGGGCGACATTGGTTGGACAAAATACATTGGGTGACGGAGATGGTTTTGAATCTGTATATATTACTTTAGAAAATACTGGTTTATTAGTAAGATTTTCAACAACCTGTGTTGCAAATTTAGAAGGCAGTCTTAACAGTGAGTATGGTACAATTCCAGACATAACATCACTTGAAAATGAACGACCTATTGAAACCTGTAAGAGACTTATAGCAAAGACATTAAAAAAATAGAAACTAAACAAAAAAGACAGTAAAAACATTTTATAAAAAACTGTAATTGATAGCATTATAAAATGTTTTTCTGCCTCTTTATTTTACTAGAGAAGTATACCTTTTATTTACACATCCCTCAATTTCACATATTTTGCAGCACTTCGTCTGCTATTATCATCAATTGCAGCATAATGCTTTCTGGTCGTATTAACATCTTTGTGTCCAAGTACGTCAGCAACCAAATAAATATCACCGGATTCCCGGTAAAGATTCGTACCATAGGTGCTTCGAAGCTTATGAGGTGTGATGTTTTTCAAATTTGTCACAAGTTTGGAATATTTTTTTACAAGATTCTCTACCGCACGTACGGTAATTCGTTTATTCTGGATGGAGAGGAAGAGTGCATTAATACTTCCGTCCTCAGCAGTAATTTTCTGGCGTTCTACCATATATTCCATTAAAGCATTGCGAACCTCGTCACCAAAATATACGATTACCTCAGCGCCACCTTTTCGATGAATTTTAATGCCATTATTCTTAAAATCGACATCATCCATATCCAGACCAACACATTCAGAAACTCGGATTCCAGTTCCAAGTAATAACGTCATCATTGCTAAATCACGTACCTTTGTTTTTTCATGAAATTTCTTTTGACGCTCCGTTAAACTGTTGCCGGATTCTACTTCATCTAAAAGAATAGCAACTTCATCCACATCAAGACGAACAATATTTTTTTCATGAATTTTAGGCATATCAACTTTAATGACAGGGTCTTCTTTAATCAATTCATTCTTATAAAAATAGCGGTAAAAAGTGCGCAAAGAAGCCAGCTTTCGTTTAAGTCCACGTTCATCATTAGTATATTCAACGCCGTCTTTTTCATAATATTTCAGATAAGATAAATATTCTTCGATATCCATTGGAGTAAGTTCTTCTAACATTTTCAGAGGGAAATCACGTATTTCCATTTTCTGATAGGTTGGATTAACTTCGTGAATATATTCAAAAAAGCAGCCTAAATCATAGGCATATGCAATTCTTGTTCTTGACGCTGTTGTTGGCTCAATCCCAATAAAAAACGTTTTACAGAAAGCAGGAAGCCGCTCTAAGCGTTTTCTCAGCTTAATTTCGTTCTTTTTATTTACGTCCTCGTAATAGGCTTTTTCTTTCATTTTCAAGATTCCTCTTTTTTCTTTGATGAAACACGTACATGCTCATGACGTTCCGGCCAGCCTTTAATATTTCCATCTAAAATGGCGGTAAACATTCGTTTTTTTGCGCCAGGATGGTCTAAATTGATTTTCTGAACCAGTTCCTTCGCATATTCACGTTTTGTAATTCCGTCAACCGGGCATGGATTTTTTACAACTGGAAGCTGATATTTGTTCTGAAAACCTTTTACCTCAGCTTCAGGTACAAACATTAAAGGACGAATAACGGTCAGGCACATGCGGTCTAAATAAGTAACTGGAGAGAAGGAGTGGAAACGTCCTTCAAAAATTAAAGAAAGAATCATTGTTTCGATAATGTCATCCATGTGATGTGCATATGCCACTTTATTGCAGCCTAATTCTTTTACAGCATCATTCAACGAGCCTTTACGCATCTTCGCACATAAAGAACATGGAGAAGCTTCTTTGCGCTCATTAAAAATGATATTCCCAATATCTGTGTGAACAATATGATATTCTACATCTAATTCCTTGCACAAAGCCTTTATCGGGGTTAAATCGAAGCCTTCATAACCAAGGTCAACCGTAATTGCAATCAAATCAAAATGCGCCGGATAAAAGCGTTGAAGGTGTTTTAAGGCATATAGAAGAGTGAGAGAGTCTTTTCCGCCAGAAATTCCGACTGCAATTTTATCTCCCTCCTGAATCATCTGATAAGTGTCAACTGCTTTGCGCGTATAGCTTAAAAGTCGTTGTAATTCCATGAATTTTATTCCTTTCAATATAAAAAATAGTGTATTTTCCTTATGGAAAGCTTTATAATATGAATCAGCTGCATAAAGCAAGCTTCCTCTTTAGCAAAAAATTGTTTTATGTTAAAAAATTAACAAACAGGAGAGTATACTTATTATGAAATTTGTGATTCAACGAGTACAATCTGCATCCTGCAAGGTCGAAGAAAACATTACCGGAGCAATTCAGAAAGGTTTTCTTGTCCTAATTGGTGTTTCAAATACAGATACAACGGAAATTGCAGATAAAATGGTTAAGAAATTGATTGGCTTAAGAATCTTTGAGGATTCTGACGGCAAAACAAATCTGTCCTTAAAAGACGTAAATGGCGAATTATTGTTAATTTCCCAGTTTACCCTGTACGCAGACTGTAAAAAAGGAAATCGTCCATCCTTTATCAACGCAGGAAAGCCTGACATGGCAAAGGAATTATACGAATACATCATTGAAAAATGCAAATCAGAGATTCCGGTGGTTGAAAAAGGAATCTTTGGTGCAGATATGAAAATCTCGCTTTTAAACGATGGACCATTTACAATCGTTCTTGATTCAGACGAAATCTGTTAAATCTAACCCCTGATAAGCATTTCTAAAGCTAAAACCCGCAAATAACGTGTAAATCTGTAATATATGATTATTATAGCATGCTAGATTGCGGTTTGCAACAAACTATTCGTTAAACTTGTGTTTTGCGAACAGTTTGCCATGAGCCAGTATGACGCAGTTACGAAATATTTCTTGCGTATTATTTTTATAGGAAGAGTTTTCACGCATTAGCGTGACAAGGTTGACAATTGAATTTTAGTTGGCACTTTTTTTGAAATATTCACTATTATATTAGCACTTATATAATGTAGATACATTATTTATTTGAAGAATACTTGGCACATATCTATCATATGTGCCAAGTATTCTTCAAAACTTAAAGCGAGTGAATAACTATAAAAATTTTTCTATATCATCGGTAAAATTGATATTTTCTCCATTGTACTCTGATTCAATAAATTTTATAAATCTATTTCCAAAACTTGAAAGTCTATATGATTTACCCCGCGATATACTTTTAACTCGGAGTTTCGTTCGTTTTCCTTTATTAATATCATCTAAATATTTTACGATTGCATCCATATTTTCATCACGTTTTACGTCATTAATGGAATAAGTTAGTCCTAATCTTGCCAATTTTTCACGAATCATATCATATTCATAAGAATCAATGTCATAATCTTTCATTATTGAATATGCATCATCATTATTGTTGGGCATATAAATTTTAAATACTCGTAAATCAAGCAAATTCATCTGGGATAACGTATCATAATAATTTCTTGCAACATCTTCTCGTATAGATGGAATCCTTGCAATATTGATGTATCCATTTACTAAATAATCTATTTTTTCTTCCTGTGGTTCATCAATGGCGTAATCCATCAACATTTCAAAGTATTTACCTTTTACATTTTGCAGATGAAATTGTTCCTGCATAGTAGACAAAATTGCATTAAACTCTTCTTGTCTATTAATTAAAGCTTGTAACGTCGATTCAATACGTCTTTCCATTCTATTTTGTTTATATGACAAAATAGCATTTCCTACGCCCGGAACTACTGCTCCTACTGTTCCATCGAGTAATGTTTCAGATACTATTTCTAATGTTGGTCCGGTTGCAGCACTTACAAAGTCTGCTAATTTTTCTCTAAGTTCACTCATAAGTTTTGTCGGTTCTCCTTTTTTTTACTGGTTTATATGCATATTCGGACAATTTTAAAACACTCTCGTTCTTCGATAACCATGTATATAGGTAATTCGATTTCCAAAGATATTTGTAAATATGTCTTTTTTGAAAAGTAACCAGCATAAGCATTTTTTTGTATAATATCATGAACATCTTTTATAATCCACTTATAAAGTTCTAACATTATAGTTTTTTCATAATTTTCTGTACATCTTTTTATGCATTGACTAAATTCTGTTTCTAAAAAGCGATAATTATTTCTAAAATTCCATCTTGAACTAAAAACCTCTGTCATGTCTGGATATTTGGAAAATCCAGTTATTTTTGCTGCTGTTAAAATCGTAGATATACAACCAGCATCATAATCAAAATGTAAATTACGGTGATATTCAGCTAAAAATGACCCTCTAAAATTTCTTAATGTATCTTCTATCTTCTGTTCCTCACATATGGCATACAATTTTTTTGAATAAAAATAGCAGTAATCCGCAAACCAATTATGATACATCTCATATGGTATATCGTATAAAGATTCATTAAAATGATAACTTTCCCATTTTTTTTGAGCAGTTTCTTTATCGATAGAATAAATTTCAGTGCCATAGACAATTTTTTCTTCCTTAAATAGGTTGTTAATATCATGACACAAATGCTGTAGGGATATTTTTGGAAATATAAAGCTTGTAGGATTGAAATTGTAAATTTTTAAATTACATATGTTATCTTCCCAATGGATCATATCAGGAAATTTAAAGTTTTTTTCAACAAGCAAATTATATATTATATCTTGTGACGGCAACAAATATTTATGAATAATATCATTGTCAAAAAAATATCCATCTTCGCTGTACGAAATGTAATATGGAATTTCGGTTTGAACTAACTTTTCAGTTGAATGAATAAAACAATACCCGTCTCCGAAACATAATTGATGAAAATACGAATGATAACCATAACGTATACATTGGGGACATATTTGTACTTTTTTCTCAAAAAGAAATGATAGATTGTTGCCCGCTAACTTTTCCAATGGTTTAAAATGATGAAGATAATTTATCTTCAAAAAATTACAAACATCTTTCGTATCATAAGATACATTGTAATAATATATATAACCATCTTCATTATCATAAAGATTGCTAAAGTAACTTACTTTAAACGGTAATTCTTTACTTTTTAATGTTTTAAGGGCATTAAAATATCTAAATTTTTCAATTATCCCCCACAATGATTCATATGGCAATACAAATTGTTTATCCCAAGTATAACCTGCGGTTTCATTATCCAATGGGTACATTAAAATACAACCTTTCTGCAGCAACATAGCCTGAATTATGAATAGAATTTCTCCATGTTTCTTCTGTTGGAAAATACAATTTTTCCCCAGTGATTCCATAGTTATTTAAGCAGTATTTTATGGTATTAACAAAATACATCATAGGAATTTCTGATGCTGGTGGAATACCAATCTCTTTCATCGTTTTCAAATATTCATCCATTAGCACATCTGCGCAAGAAAATAGACGTTTACCATCTAAATATGCATCCGGAAAAAATTCCTTTGTTAAAGAAACTTGTTCTCCTGCTATTGATAATGGACGGTCATAATTTGCTAAACAAATAGACATTTCTTTCGCCGATTGTATTCCATGAAAATGACACTCTTCTACCATAAATCTTCCAACAATCTGATGCTGTTTCGCCATGATTAATGCTTGTTTTCTGGCAATTAATTCCTCAGAGCCAACCAAAAATACATATAAATGGATATTTTTTAGATTTAGATTATTATATATATCCATAAGCCATTTAAAATCCTTTTCAGCAAAGTTGTATGCTTCATCAATAAAGAGTATAATTTTACGATATTTTGTATTACATGCACTCGTAAAAAGAGAATTCAATAATCGTTCTTTAAGCATACTTACAGTGCCCTTATCGAACTCCGGATGTCCCACAACCTTTAATAGTTCCGAATAAAAAAATTTATCTTTTGGAATATGTTCTGTTGCATTTAGTACATATATAGGCAGCTCACGTCCATATTTTGCTTTTAAAATTGATGAAATATAAAGAATAGCACGAGTTTTCCCAATTCGCGGACGACCATATATAATAGACCCCGGTGTTCCATCGGATACCCATTTTAAGACCTGTTCTTGTAGCTCCATTATCGCGGGTGTTGTAATATTAAATTCATTTGAAACAAAATAATTATCTAGCGTGTCATGTGATGTTATCATTTGTATTCTCCATTATATTAATCCTTGTCTATAGGCTTCTTCTAATGAACCAGCATTCATTATTGCTTCCATTTCTTCCGGGGTGTAATTTTCTTTTTTTCTTCGAATAGCTTCTTCTTCGGATATTGCTGTATATATATTTTCTATAGAACATGATGCTGATATTGGAACAATATTTTCTACGGGTTCTTGACTAGGTTCTTTCAGTTCTTTTCCTTGTTCTGCACGCATACGAGCAGCTTTTGTTCTTGCTCTTCGCTCATTTGCTGCGCGTTCACTCAACTCATTTTCCAGCTCTGTCAATGGTGCATAGAAAGGATTATTCTTTTGCTTGTTATAATTTGCAAGCTTCATAGCCTCTTCTCTGGTCTTTAAAGAGTGTCTACGTCTCCCCCACTCTCCTACGGCAGTTAATATGCCAAGTTCTGTACCGTCTTCAAAGAAGCCTCGTATAGTGCGTATATCATCTGGATTTACGTCAATTATTAATTTTTGCCCAATAAGTCCTAGCGACTGTGACAATATATCATTGCGATACTCGGTACCTTTATACGTAATATAAGGGCGCTTACCATTCTTAACACTGCCACGTATTGTTTTTATTTCAGTAATATTTGTAAGTTCATAGATTTTTCTTTTCATTTCTGCATCGGCTATACATGGCTGCATTCCCGCGTCTACAATTCTTCGTCGCATACATTGAATAGGTGTTTGATTGTCTAAAGAAGAATGGGGACTATTATTATACAAGGTAATAAAATATTCTGTCAGTTGAGCTATATCGTTATATGTGATTTGATATTTAACAGCATCTTTCTCCGCATTTGTTCTCCGCACATCGCTTATATTGCTACCGGTTGTAGATACCATTCGATGATATCCATTTTCTTCTAATGTTTTAAACATACGCTCTACAATACCTCTAGTTTCAGGAGTTGCGACAGAACCAAAGTTTAAGGAACAAAATAACTGAGAACATAATTTATCAATTACATTTTCTGCTAAGTGAGATTTTGCATTATCTAACATAATAGTGTTCGGTAATGCCCACTCAACCGCGGGAATCGCCAACGAAGGAAAGCCGTAATTATCAGGATACTTCAAACCTTGTAATGAGAACTCTATTGGCGTTTTAGGGATAATTGAATTCCGGATGGCACGCAAAATATCAGTTTGATTATAATTTTCGTTAGTGGTAAGACTGTATCCGAGAATAGCTCTGGTTGCAACATCAATGACAGCAATCAGCCACATTCTCATTGCCGGCATGCGAACTAATTCACCATGTTTATTGATAACTTCTACCGTATATAGCATATCTATTTTATGCCCGTCTATTTGTACTACAGAAAAAGGAGCAAGGGGTACCGGACGTATACTCTTTCCAATACCTGTTGAGAAGTATTTTTGTTGAACATTTTGATTTTCTCTTGTTATTGCTAAGTCAGGATATTCTTTTTCTATTTTTTTTAAATACGCATAAAATGTTCGTTGCGCATTATCAACAGTATTAAACGGATATTCATAATCTTGTATTTTGAGTTTTCTACACTCATTCAAAAACTTTTTATGTAGATTTGATGGAGAAATACATTTTTCCAATGAATTATTTCCCTTTCCCCAATACGTATTTTTTATAAAAATATCTAAACTAGGATATTTTAACAACAGTGCTTTAAAAGAACCTTTCGTTTTATAGGTAGAATTTTTAAAATCAGTCGGTATATTATTATTAAGCTTTTTATTTGGAATTAGACCAGCATATCCATACTGTTTCCCAGTTATTGAATCAAGTTTAATACAGCGAGCCACCAATTTTGCGACTTTATCATGAGCTATTCCAGTTGCAGCAAAAATTTCTTGAGCGGAAAAATCATCAATATACATATCGACAGCTTTTTTCCGTTTGTCATAAGTATCTTTCTTTATCTGCTCCCATAATTCAGTTTTTATAGGAGACCATTCGTCTCTATTCTGCCGTAAATCTAGGATATTATATTTTTTGTTTCGCATAAATGCACCTCTGTATAATTATCTAAAGGTCTGTCTTTGATATTCATATAAATATTACCTAAATAAAATTGATGAGCTAAAAAACTTATCTCATAGTTTTCTGGTAAAATTTCTAATGTTTTGATTTCGTTAATGGAGAGAGAATTATTTGCTAACATTTTGTATAATTCTTCTATTTCAATGTGATGTGTTTTGTTGTACCGCAATAAATGATTATGTAATAATTCCAAATTTTGAACCCAAAATTGCCCAGCATACAAATCCTTTTCTGTAACAATTTTGTAATTATGTCCATTAGCCGAACACCAATTACGCTGAAAATCTATCTGCTTTTGTGAACGGATTGAAGAATCCGTATTTCCTGTGAGTTCAGAAGAATACTTTACTTCCTGAAATTCATGCACTGAATTTGTGTATTGAACCCAAAAATCGAATACTGATATTTTTTTGTGAGCGGCAGTATCTTTGTATTCTATCCTTAAAGGTTGTTCACAAAAATACTTTACTTTAGAATCCATTTCCAATGTAATGAAATTTACATATTCCAACATACTGTAAAAATGAGCCTTGCGTTTCAGTTTATAACTATAAGTTATCCAAAAATCACTTCCATAATGAGTTCCACGAGGCATTTCAACGGGAGTTTGATATAAATATGCCATTAAGTACTTCCTCCTTTAAGCATACAGAGTAAAGTTACTTTATTGTTGCATAGATAATAAAGATATGCTATATTAAGAATATAAACAATAAAAAGGTAACTTTAATAAGAGCATTAACAATCTCACTTTCCTAGGGCGGCATTGTTAGTGCTTTCTTTCTGTGAATATATATTCTATTTTACAACAACTTTTGACCAATGTAAATTGTTATAAAATAAATATGTGTTAAGTTTTCTTCACAACATATAATACATTTGAAAAAAGTTTCTAAAATGAAAATAAGTGCTAAATATTCTTCAAAAAATATTGAAGAATATTTAGCACTTATAATATAATAATACTGAATTTAAGACATTGTTTAACCTTACTTATGTGCCAAGTTTACTTCAATTGACAAAGGTCTTTCCTATAAAATGAAAAAGACTCTGCCTAAGATAAAATGAATATCTTTCAGCAGAGCCTTTCTACATTACATTATTTATTTTGCATTCATGACTTCGCGGAATTTTAAAATCATTTCTACACAGCCATCTGTACCAAGTTTACCAGAATCTAAGCAGAGGTCATAGCTTTTGGAATCTCCCCATTTTTTGCTGGTGTAGTAATTGTAATAGCTTGCACGCTGTTTATCTGTCTTGTTAATCATGTCTTTTGCCTTGTTTTCAGTAACATTAAGCTTGCGGCTGACATTCTTAATACGAACAGCTAAATCAGCTTTTACAAATACATTGATACATTCTGGATTATCTGCTAATGCGTAATCCGCACAACGTCCAACAATAACACAAGGTTCTTTTTCTGCAATCTTTTTGATTGTATCAAACTGTGCTAAAAAGACCTTGTGATTTAATGGCATATCTAAAAAAGGTGCTGAAGAATAACCATTCATAGAATATGTATCCATTACTAAGGAATATAAAAAGCTGTTTGTTGGCTTTTCATCGTGATTTTCGAAAATTTCTTCACAAAAACCGCTGTCTTTTGCAGCCTGCTGTAATAATTCTTTATCATAAAGTTTTACACCCAGTTTTGCAGCCAGCTTTTCGCCAACTTCTCTTCCACTGCTTCCAAATTCTCTTCCGATTGTATAAATTTCATTTGCCATATACAAATCCCCACCTTATAATAGAATTTCATATTGTATCATATGTGCGTTCTCTTATGTACGAAACTCTCTTTTTCATTCCATAAAATATTTTTATTTATGGCACAAATGAACGATAATGATTAGTTATATTATAATATATTTTGTACAAAAGTGGAAGAATTTTTTGAATTTATCTCAAATCTTTTAAAATTTTCTCAAAATAGTCTGGCAAAGACAGTTTAAATATTATTTATTGCATTTTCAATGTACCATGCAAACTGTAGCATTTCATTTAACTGCTGTTTTGAAGTATCAATTGATATTTTATCAATTTCCTGATAATTTAATGGTGCGGCAAACAGCTGATGTCCTGTGTTAAAAGCAATTACAAGCTCATGATTGCTAAGTGCCAGTCCAAAGTTTCCATACTGCTGTTTTAGGTTAAGCAATTTTTCTATTACAGAAGGTGTAAGTACTGCAAATGCATCCTTATCATATTCTGCATATACCTCAAAATTTTTATTAAATTCTTGGTCTTCTATATAAATCTTTTGCTCATGCTCTTTATCTAATTTACGATAACCATTCAGATTTGTTTTTCCGAATAATCCATCATTAGAAATTGCAGTCACTCTGACACTTCCTTGTAAATTCGTGTGATAAGGAAGAACATATGCCTGACCAGTAAAAACTGTATTCACTTTACTTCCATTTGTTCTTTCCGCATCCATGATTTCATAATCTAAAGAAAGGTTAGAAAAATAACAGGAGTTTCCATTCTTGGAAAAATGAATCAGGCAGCTTCCACTTGCATCTGTATATGCAGGAATAACACCATATTCATAAAGTTTACGTGGATTGATATATTTCTTTTCTTCAAAACCAGCATCCGGTAAAAGCTCCTGTACTGCTTTCATAACAATCTCAGTATAATAACTGTCAGTTGAATTTTTAACTGTTTTTGACCACTTTAAAATAATCAATGCTCCAACTGCCACACCAATAAAATTTACTATCATAAGAAAGCTTGGAACTTCACCACCATTCATCAGCAAAAGAGCTACATCAACCATAAAAAATATAAAAATCCAAACAATTAATAGAAGGAAATATATTCTGGATGACTTCAAACCATTTTTCATTTCTGCCTGTGGGTCATTTTCAGGATTTGATAACACAAATTCTGTATTGCTGTCATTTGTTAATAAAATATTTTTTGTTGCATTTAATGCTTGTTTAAAATCTTCTTTTGTCGGCATTTTGTACTCCTTTCTCAATCAACTTATGATTAATCCTTTAATCGCAAATCTTTTAAAATTTTCTCAAAATAGTCTGGCAAAGGTGCTGAAATCTCCATATATTCGTTTGTTCTTGGATGAATAAAACCAATCGTCATGGCATGAAGTGTCTGCCCCTGCAGCTTATAAGGACTTTTTCCATTAGAATAAAGCGTATCTCCTAATAATGGATGACCAATGCTTGCCATATGCACGCGAATCTGGTGGGTACGCCCTGTCTCAAGCTTAAATTCCATATAAGTGTATTTTCCAAAACGCTCTAACACCTTATAGTGCGTAATGGCATCCTTGCCGTTTTTCTCATTAATTGCCATCTTTTTTCTATCAATTGGATGTCTGCCAATTGGTGCATGAATCGTTCCTTCATCATCCTTCACTACACCATACACAATGCCGCGGTAACGTCTGTTGACAGAATGTACTTTTATCTGCTCTGCAATATTTACGTGGCTTTCGTCATTTTTACACACGATTAAAGAGCCAGTAGTATCCATATCAATCCGGTGCACAATGCCTGGGCGGATTTCGCCATTGATGCCGGATAAACTGTTTTTGCAATGAAACATAATTGCATTTACAAGTGTTCCGCTGTAATGCCCGGCAGATGGATGCACAACCATTCCCTTTGGCTTATTTACAACCAACAAATCATCATCCTCGTAAAGAATATCCAAAGGAATATCTTCCGGCAGAATCTGCGTTTCTACTGCATCAGGAATTTCAACAGTGACCAAATCTTCCGCTTTTAAGCGGTAATTCGCCTTTTCAACGCGGTCATTGACAGTTACATGCCCATCTTTAATAATTTTCTGAAAAAAAGAGCGGGACTGCTCTGGAAAAAGAATGCTGACATATTTATCCAGTCTCTCGCTCTCATATTCGTATTCAACTTCAAAAGTTTCTTTCTGCATATTAAACCATGCCTTTCCTTACGCTTTCTTTTTTGAAGGAAAAATCAGTTCATAATCCTCATCTTTATAATAGAAAAGAATCAGAACTATCATCAGTGCAGTTGCCACTGTCACATAAATATCGGCAACGTTAAAAATTGGAAAATCAATCAGTTTAAAATAGAAAAAGTCAATGACATAGGAATAACAAATTCGGTCAATGAAGTTTCCAATTGCCCCCGCAAAAAAGAGAATTGCTATCATATTAAGAGGTAAAAAACGTTTTGTGGAAGGAATTTTTACCAGATAAATAAAAATAATTGCAAGCAAAGCAACAATTGTAAAAATAACAAAATATGTTTTTGCTCCCTGAAACAGTCCAAAGGCTGCGCCTTTATTTTCTAAATAGCTTAATTCAAAAACACCATCAATAATCACAAATGGCGCTTTTCCCATTAATTTCGCAACTGCGAGCTTTTTGGTAAGCTGGTCAAGTAACACAAGAACAGCGGTAAAAATTATGCCGATTCCAGCTTTTTTTAATAAGATATTTTTGGATAAATTCTCTTTCATGTCATAAATCCCCTTAAAATTCAGTCTTTAAAATGAAGCATAAGAATAATTGCTTTCTATAATTCATTCAATACATAGGAAATTCCATCTAAAATCTGCTCATCTGTTAATTCTTTGTAAATATAAGCATTTCCCGGTGTTTCTAATAGAACAAATTTTACTTTATTTCCAACCATTTTTTTGTCAAGCTTTGTGGCCGCAAGAACTTCTTTCGCATCAAATCCATCCACTTTTGTTTTCAGCCCAAAATGTGTCAGTGTTTCTTCAATATGTATAAGCTCGTCTTTGGAAATATTTCCAAGCTGCATGGAAATATAAGATGCTCCAGCAATTCCAAGACCTACACAAACACCATGCGCCAAACCAAAGTTTGATAACTTTTCAATGGCATGTCCAATTGTGTGACCGAAATTCAGCAGTGCGCGCTCTCCCTTTTCTTTTGGGTCACGCTCAACGACACCACGCTTGATGTCGCAGCTTGCATAAATCATTTCCTCAATAACATCATATTCCAATTGAAGAATTGCATCATAATGCTCATTCATCCAGTTAAAATAATCATTGTTTTTAATTAAACCATGCTTTAATATTTCGCCAAAACCTGAAATAAGCTGCTCTTTTGGCAGAGAATTTAATACGCTAAGATTCATGTATACAAGCTTTGGCTGATAAAATGCACCAACCATATTCTTATACTGCATAAAATCAACGCCTGTTTTTCCGCCGATGCTGCTGTCTACCTGCGATAAAAGCGTGGTTGGAATCTGAATAAAATCAATTCCACGCAGATAAGTTGCTGCAGTAAATCCAGTTAAATCACCAACAACGCCACCGCCTAATGCTATTAAAAGGTCACGTCTGTCAAAGTGCTTCTGAATTAAAAATTCATAGACACCATTTACAGTTTCGACGTTTTTACTTTCCTCTCCTGCCGGAAATTCATATAAAAATACATTTGCAAATTCTTTTTCAAGTTCCGTTTTTACGGTTTCTCCATAAATAGCAGAAACGTTTGTATCGGAAACGATGCAGATTTTAATATCTTTTGCATAGCCAAGTGCGGCAATATCTTTTCCTAATTCTAAAAAGCTGTTCATTAATTTAATTTCATAAATCAGCTGTCCATCCTGTTTTACTGGTAATATTTTAGCCATATTATCTCCCTAATTTCCATAAATCTTATAACGAATTTTAAGACGTCCTTTATTTGTTTCACCGGATTCGTTTACAAAAACAAATCTGCCATATCCGCGTACGGAAACAATGTCATCCGGTTTGCAGTGATAAGACGGATTCTGCATGGTTTTGCCGTTTACAAAAACTTTTTCTGCACGAAGCAGCTCAAGTGCCTGACTGCGGGACAGCTTATAAACGCATGCCATCATGCTGTCTAGGCGGTTGGAGGTGATAATTCCGTCTTTTTCTTCGAATTTCTGCTGAATGGTAAGCTCTTCACTGGATACTTCTCGAAGCTTTACAACGGTATGACGGATTTTATCTAAATTTTCAATAAAATAAGAAGCCATACTCTCTTCGCAGATAATATAATACTTATCATCCGAAATAATGATGTCCCCCACCTTGCCGCGGTCAATGCCAAGATTCATCAGCGAGCCTAATATGTCACGATGCCCTAACTTTTCCGCAAATTTCGGATAGGACGGTGCTATTTCTAATACTGCAATCGGATATGTCCACTCATAATAAAGAGCATCAGGAATAAAGGCAATTATCTGACGCTCTGCAAATTCAACACCGCCAAAAGCCTCTGTTTTTGTTTCAAAAAGCTTTTCGCACTGATGATAAATATTTAATTCATTCAAATTAAGGAAATCGCTAAATAAAACAATTCCCTTACGATTTGCCTGTTTTGATAAATCAATTAATCTTTTCTTACAAAGTTCCTGTTCGTTCATAATTAAAAATTACTATGTAGTCCCTGTGTATCAAAGGAATCTACTAATCCTAAAAAGTCACCTGAGATGTCAACGGATGCCGGTGTAATAATAAAAATATAATTGGAAATCTTCTGTAAATTACCGCTGATTGCAAATGTAGAGCCAGAAGTAAAGTCAATGATTCGCTGCGCGATTTCTACATCTAAGCCTTCTACGTTCAATACAACTGTACGGTTATTTAATAATGTTTCTGTAATCTCTCTTGCATCTTCTACAGAAGTTGGCTTGATAACACATACTTCCATGCTGCTTCCGGTTGATTTCTTGGAAGGACGGATAGGTGTTACCTTTGGAGCTGTTTTTACAGGCTTTTCTACATATTCGTCTGCAAAAGTCTCTTCTTTCTCTTTCTTAGCTTTAAAGGAAGACTTAGGTCTTACTTCTTCTTCCTCTTCATAATCATAATCTTCATTATAGAAATCGTCGTCATCATCATCAGGATTCAGACGCATTACATTTAAAAATTTATCAAGAAAACTCATTTCTATTTCTCCTTACACTCTTTTCAAAAGAAGCAGGAATCTATTTATTATAATTTCTTTCACCAAAAATTCCAGTACCTACTCGAACCAAGGTTGCTCCCTCTTCAATTGCTACCATATAATCTCCTGTCATACCCATAGACAGAATTTCCATAGATACATTATGGATGTTTTTATTTCTTATGTCAACAGATAATTGTTTAATTTTTCGAAAATATAGACGATTTTCTTCGGCATCCACAACATATGGTGCTATTGTCATCAACCCTTTAATTTGTACATTTTCTAGTTCTGCAATTTCTTCTACTAACTGAATGGCATCTTCTGCAGAAATTCCAAACTTGGATTCTTCTTCTGCAATATTTACTTCTACTAGAATTGGAACTACCACATTTTTCTTTTTTGCCTGAATATTGATTTCTTCTGCCAAACGGTAAGAATCTACAGAATGAATTAAAGCAATGTTATTGCCAACCAAATATTTTACTTTGTTGCGCTGTAAATGTCCAATCATATGCCATTTGATGTCTTTTGGCATTTTTTCGATTTTGTCGGTAAGCTCCTGCACTTTATTTTCACCAAAATCGCGAACGCCTGCATCATAAATTTCTTCAAGCATTTCTACCGGTTTTGTTTTGCTGACTGCAATCAGTGTGACCTCTTCTCTTTTTCTTCTAGCCTTTTCACAAGCTTTTCTTACATTTTCTTCTACAATTGCTAAATTTTCTTTTAACATAATTTCATGCCTTTCTATTTTGCTCTGATTCTCATCTATTTGATTAATTCATTTTCATTGATTTTGGTGCTGTCTAAAGCAATATGGTCATATAATGCCACACCATATTTTGTGCCTGTCTCGACAATCGAATACTCCTCATTCTGATAAAGGATGTCAATCTGTTTAAATACCGCATAGCCTTTGTTGATATTGTACACACCTTTTAAGCTTGCAGTATCACTGCCGACCACATATTCCTCACTGGAATTCTGCTTGATTAAAACATCTCCGGCTGATATTTTCTCACTATCGATATAATAATAATCTTCTGTCTCATAGTAAACCGTCGGACTGATAAACTCAGTTGTTGTCTTGCCCTCTTTATCTGTTCTTTTTACAAGAAGGCCATCATCACTGGAGTCACCACCCTTTAAGAACATGTCCACTGGAATCGTGTAAAATTCTTTTTCTGTGATGGCAGAATTTGGAATTTTTAAACCTGTTTCTTCATTTCGTATCAATTCCACCTCAACGTAACGCTCTGTGACATAACGCACCATAGCACTTTTTAAGGAGAGAATCATATAATACTGATTGTCCTTCTGTTGAATGGTATAATTTGCATACATTTCTTTGGAATCCTTCAAAAAACGGATGCGGATGACGGTATCCTCTGCTAATTCTGCAGCTGTTTCAGAAGAAATTGGTAAAATGATGTTCCAAAGCTCACTGTCAATCAATTTATAAGCTGGCGAACCAGCAGAAATTTCTTTATTTGATTTTAAACTGACTTTATTATAAGCAGACGCATCAAACATGGAGGCATTAAAATTATCTACCGTCACATTTTCAAAACCATCTGTGTAATAAGCCACAATTCCTGATGTATCTGAATACGTTTTATGGAACGTATTATTTCCTTCTGCGGTGGAAATATAATCAGAAATGGAATTTAAAGCACTCATGCTTAACGCTTCATTTAATGCTTCGTTAATATTCTCTTTAAAAGCATAAACATTGTAAAAGCTGTCGGCACTGTAGGTGTTTTGAAAATCACTGATACGTTCTTCAATTTCTGCTAAGCTTTCTTTGTCAAGAGAAGAAGTATCCTGACTTGCTTGTTTTATTTTTTCAGAAACATTACCATTTTCATCTACTGAATAAATAAGATTCTGATATCCAACACGCGATGCTTCTTTGACATAATAATTCACTTCTCCGGAATAATTCGCGGTATATATTTTTTCATTTCTTAAAATCAATCCGTTATATACATTATTTACTGCAATTTTTCCCTGCTCTATCTCATAAACAGATATATGTGTCTCTGTCAGATAGGCAAATACATTAAATACCAGATAAATGAAAATAATAACAAATATAACGACACCGATATTGAAATGAAACGGTTTTTTATATCGTACAACTTTACTGTTTTTTTTCACTCAATCTTCCTGCCTTGCGAAATCTTTTCATTTTCAAATAATCCTGCACCTTATTCTATCATTTTCATAGTAAGAAAACAACTTATGAAAAGTAGAAATTTTCTGTATAAAACAATGTTTTTTGTAGATAATAAATTGCAAAAGGAGGTTTTATTCATGAAAACAAATTGGCTGGATTATACACTTCTTGTGCTTGTGGTTATAGGTGCAATTAATTGGGGATTAATCGGTTTCTTCCGTTTTGACCTGGTTGCCTTTATTTTTGGCGAAATGTCATGGCTTTCACGTATTATTTATGCTCTTGTCGGTATCGCCGGCTTATACATGATTAGCTTTTTCGGACGAATCCGTTCCTATGATGAGATGTAATCAAATCATTAAAAAAGGTCTTAAGTAACGCTACTTAAGACCTTTTTATGGTATAGGAAATTGCTCGTATGTAGTGTGCGCCAAGTGAAAACGCGAAGCGTTTTTAGAAGCGTCGCGCGGCGACGCTTTTTTATGCCGCATAACGGCGATTTTATAAAACTATAAGGAAATGACGATTTTTGCTTTTGCACATTCAGGCAATGTTGATTCGTCTTTGGATACGCTTAAAACGAATTTCACATTGTATTTCTCACTGATTACATCAAGCTTCTCAATTGCTTTGCAAATCTCTTCGTCTGTTTCAACAGCTGCAACAGTAAGGAAGCTGTCAAGATACATCTCTTCTAAGTCGTGGTCCTGTGATACGATACCACAAAGGAATCCAAGGAATTCATCACAATTTGTAATAGGGTAATCCATAACATTAATCAAACGAACCTTATTATTCAGTTCATACATATGCTTCTGGCTCTTATCAAGATATACGATATTACCTGATGCAGCTTCTACAGAAGCATTTACTTTTGCTAACAGTTCTTTTGTTTTTCCTTTACCCTTTTCTCCAGCTATAATTTCTATCATTGCCATTTCCTCCTATTTTCCCTGTTTTATGAAAATTGAATAAAAACAGTTGATTTGATAAAATAATTATAGTATATATGCACATAAAAAACAACTATAAATTAGCAAAACCGTCTAACATTTCGTTCATTAATAAATAAAGATTGGATTTGCCGTCTGCCTTTAATACAATCGAAACAATTGGCTGATTCGAACTGTTATAGGATAAAAGCACAAGACAATATCCGGCTGCTCCTGTCGTACCTGTCTTGCCACCAACGACTGTAATTCCCTCTGGTGCTTTTTCTTTGCCGTTGAGGTAATAATTGGTATTTTCCCAGGAAGTCTCTACGAGTGTTCCATTTGCATCTGTATAAGCTGCTGTATAGGATAAGGTACTGATAATATCAACAAAACGCTGGTCTTTAACGGCATTCTGGAAAATCAGGTATAAATCATAAACAGATGTATAGTGATTTTCATCCGGTAAGCCATTCGGATTGACAAAATTAGAAGTAACTGCACCCATAAGTGCGGCTTCTTTATTCATTAATACGGCAAATTCTTCGACACTGCCTGAAATATGCTCGGCAATTGCAACTGCCGCATCGTTTCCGCTTCGAAGCATTAAACCGTATAACAAATCCTTCAACTGAATAACATCTCCTGCATGAAGTCCACATACAGAAGAATCTGATGCCTGGTCAACAGCATTTTCACTGACTGTAACATAATCATCGAGATTGCCATATTTTAATGCAATATATGCAGTTAAAATTTTGGTAGTACTCGCCGGATAAAGTTTATCGTAAATATTCTGCGAATAACAGACTTCTCCTGTTGCAAGATTAAAAACACCTGCACCGGATGCAACCTGAGAATCGGTAGATTCCATTCCGAAGTTCGTGCCATCTGATACGCATAAGTCCTCTGAAAAATAGTTTTTCTGGACATCTATGGACGATTCAGAAATTCCATATGTAGAAGCCGTTTCGTATGCATCGTATGGTTCTTTTAAAGCAGCTGTTTCTTCTTTTCCACAGCCTGACATAAAAATAGCTGCTATGCCTAATAGACATAGCAGACGTTTTCTATTTGTACATTTCACGCCACTCTAAATCTCCTCTATCCAAAGATTTAATCAGCAACTCTGCTGTTGCAAGGTTTGTTGCTAATGGAATATTGTGTGTATCGCATAAGCGGACAACGTTATTTACATCCGGCTCATGTGACTTTGGTGTCAATGGGTCACGCAGGAAAATAACAAGGTCAATCTCGTTATGTTCAATCTGAGCACCTAACTGCTGTGCTCCACCTAAATGACCTGCTAAATATTTATGGATATTTAAGTTGGCAACCTCCTCGATGAGTCTTCCTGTTGTTCCTGTTGCATATAATTCATTCTTGCAAAGAATTCCTCGATATGCGATACAGAAGTTCTGCATTAATTTTTTCTTTGAATCGTGCGCTATAAGTCCTATATTCATTACGTGGTTACCCCCTATTAATATTTTCTCGGTTGAAGCCCGACATTCAAGACAAGTCCGACCCCTATGTATAAAGACCATAAAGACGTGAGTCCATAGCTTACAAATGGTAATGGCAATCCGGTATTTGGGAGAAGCCCGCTTGCCACGCTGATATTGATTAAGCTTTGAAATCCTACTAAAGCAGCCATACCACTACAGATTAATTTGCCAGCGGTATCTTTTGCTTTTCTAGCAATTAATATACACTCAATTGTTATCAAAAGCAAGAGTAGAATGATTGTCACTGTACCAATAAATCCAAGTTCTTCGCCTGCAACCGCAAAAATAAAGTCTGTCTGCGGCTCTAATAAAAACTTACCATTTTTTACAGAAGTCGGGTCTGTATTATTTAAACCTTTGCCCCAGATTCTGCCAGAACCAATTGCCATAATGGAGTTCTGCTGCTGGTAAGCTAAATCAGGATAATCCTCAGGATAAAGCCATGCCATAACACGTCCTACCTGATAGGAACGGATAAATGGAAGTTTGTCCTGTACAAGCAGTGTAAATAAAATAATTGCCGTCGGGACACAAACAATCAAAACACTTGATACTATTTTATAACTTAATCCGGCAACAAACAAGAGGGCAATAAAAATTAATGCCGTTACAATCGTTGTCGAAAGGTCTGGCTGCATTAAAATCATTGCCAATGGAATACCTGCTAAGATGAAAGATGTCAAAAGCACTTTCGGACTGTTTATTTTTTCTTCGTATTTCATAAAGAAATATGCAAAAAACAGTATTACAAGTATTTTTGCCAGCTCCGATGGCTGAAAACGCATGAATTTTAAATCAATCCAACGCTGTGCACCACCAGAATTGTCACCAAAGGCAATTACTGCCCCAAGAATTCCTACTAAAAAGATATAAATCAGCCAGGAAAACTTTAAGATAAAGTTATAATCTACCAGGGATACGTTAACCATAATAACGAATCCTACCAGAAATCCCATCAGCTGCTTTGACTGCAAGGATGGCTTGGCACTTCCAACCAGAAAAACACCAATAATAGTCAGAGCAGTTACATAAAAAATCAATATGAACTTATAGTTTTTTAATTTGTATTGCTTAAGCATTCTGTTCTCTCTTTTTGTACTCTCTTAGTATAATTTTAATCTCAATATTTTCGGGTTCAATGTCTACATATTTTGAGATGACATCATTAATATCGCTTCGGATGGCATCCATCATATCATCATCCGGCAGCTGTTGTTCTTTTTCAATCATCATTCGAAGACGTTCTCTTGCAACCAGACAGGATTCCTCTTTCATACAGTAACCCTCCCATCTGCTTTTTTCTTCCAAAGAAGGTGTCCAAACAGCTTACGCTCCTTTGAATAATCCGGAATTGGAACTTCTTCGCCAATAATTCGTCTACAGATGTTCTGATAGCAGATATCAGACGGTGATTTTTTTCCAAGAATGGAATCCCCATGATTCTGGGCTATCTGGATGTGGGTATCCTCTAAAACCACTCCTAACAGTTCTGTCTCTAACAACTGGCAGATGTCATCTACGCGAAGCATATTTCCTTCTTTTGCCAGCTGTACCTGAAATGAATTGACAAGCAGTGATACCTTCTGGTCTGTTTTCCTGCGCAGAATACGCAAAACGCAGTCTGCATCATGTACTGCTGTTACCTGTGGTGTTGTTACAACAACAATCCGGTCTGCTCCGGCAAGAGCTAATTCAAAGCCCTCATCAATTCCAGCCGGACTGTCGATTAAAACATAGTCAAATTCCTCTTTCAGATTGTCTGTCAGATTTTTCATCTGAACAGTGGACAATTGAACAGATTCTTTGATGCAGGCAGACGGGATAATAGAAAGATTCGGATAACGCTTGTCCCGGATTAATGCCTGTTTCAATCGGCATCTTCCTGTCAATACATCCACCAGATTGTATACAATCCGGTTTTCTAATCCCATGACTACATCAAGATTGCGTAAACCGATATCGGTATCAACTAACACAACCTTTTTATCTAATAGTGAAAGTCCAACTCCGACATTGGCAGTAGTAGTTGTCTTGCCAACGCCGCCTTTTCCTGAAGTAAATGTAATTACTTCACCCATAAAGGAAGACCTCCTAAAATTAATATAAAATATATTGTAAACGCCAACGCTTAATCACTGATAGCGTTTGTCGTTCCATCCACTTCTTCTGCCTGTCCACTTAATAATTCGTCTTCATCTTCTACATCAAAATAATATGCTAATACATTTCTTGCATAATCTGACGCATTGTGGGAAGTATAACCAAATGCAATACGTGTTGCAATCGAAATCTGTGGGTCTTCATATGGCGCATAACCTACGAATAACGCATGGTTGGCACGCTTTAAATTCTCCTGTGCAGTACCCGTTTTACCAGCAACTGCAATTGGAAAATTATCAAAAGAAGATAAATTCTCTCCTACCATTCGCATACCAGTATGAATTGCAAGCCACTCAGAGCTGTCTAACACATCAACGGTATTTCGTATAGTTGGCTCATAGGTTTTTACCACATTTCCATCCGAATCACATATTTTATTCAGCAATGTATAATTATATACATCACCTCCATTAGCGATTGCTGTCACATAACGCGATAACTGAACAGTTGCATAGTTATGATTACTCTGACCAATGGCTGCCATGACCGGATATTCATCTGCAATCTGAGGAGAATTTTCTTCAATCTCAATACCTGTCTTTTCATCTAAACCAAACATAGCCGCATAGGTTTCAAGCTTATCAATACCAAGTGAATCACTATAACTGGTTAAATAATTATTCGTACTTAAACGATATCCAACCTCATAATAGAAATAGTTACATGAATCACGAATTGCCTCGGAAACATTAATGATTCCATGCGTAGACGGATATACCCAGCATTTTGGTTTGTTGCTGATATTGTCATATTGTCCTAAATCCTGAATCGTTGTAGAGGTTGTAATAACACCCTCTGCTAATCCGGCAGTTGAAGATATCATTTTAAAAGTAGAACCCGGTGCGGTTCTCTGCTGTGTCGCATTATTGTAAAATGGATTGGATAAATCCTTCTGCAGGCTTGCATAATATTCTGCATCGACACTGTTTGCCAATCGGTTATTATCATAGCCAGGATAGCTGACAAGTGCTAAAATCTCGCCTGTATCCACATCGGTAATAACGCAAGAACCGGAACATGGGTCTAATGCTAACTGTGCCGGAGTAATATCAATATTTTTAATTTTTTCACGAATAAAGTTTAGGGCAGAAACTGTATTATTTTCTAATGCTGCAATTTCTTCGTCATCATAAGTAAGTACGCCCTGGTCAAATAAAATCAGACAAAGCTGTTTTCCAGTAATCGTGCCGTTTTGAACTAAGTACTTATAAATGATTTTAGAAAAATCTGTTTCGGTAGAAATACGCTCCATAATATAATCACATAATGCTGCGTAAATTTCTGTGGAATCCGAATATTTCTCTTCAATCGTAAACTGTGTAATATCAATCCAGTTCTTTGAAATCGCATGTCCTAAATATTCCTGCGGACTGATTTCTTCCTTCTGCCATTTTAAATATACTTCATCATTTTTATCGATACTTTCAGTATCAAGGATTCCATCCGACTTCAACATCTTGATGATGTAGGTATAATAATCCTGCTCTTCTTCGTCCATAGAACCAAAGCTTTTGGCATTTGGCCCGGTAAGCTCATTTTCAATTGCTGCAAGTACAGTACTCTGGCGTGAAGAGAAAATCTGTAATACTTCACGCTCATAGCTGCTTGCATCTTTTTCTGAAAAAGCTTCAATATCAATGACGTTATTGTTAATTAACGCAAAGTATACATCTGTAATTGGAATGCTAATGTCCGAATATGGATTTTCAATATTGGAATATACGATGCCGGCAATTTCCTGCTCTAACAAATCGTAGGCTGCCACCTGTAATTTGGCATCAATGGATAAATAGACATCATTTCCCGCAGTAGGCTCTTCTCGCTCAATAATCTCAACTGCTTTTCCAAGATAATCTACATAAAGCTTTTCATAGCCCTTAGAGCCTTGTAATTCGGCATCCATCACCTGCTCAATTCCGGCTTTACCAATAACATCATTTAAAGTATAGTTACTGTTGGTCTCAGAAAGCTCTGCATATTCATCCGAAGAAATCATACCTGTGTATCCAATAATAGATGCAAAATATTCGCTGTTGTTATACTTACGAATGGTATCATCAACCACTTCTACACCCTGCAGTTCCGAAGCATTTTCTGCAATAAATGCAACTGATTCTTCTGAAATATTAGTTGCAATTGTGGTTGCAATATATTTCTGATAGCCATTTTCAAACATCGCATAACGGATAACCGTAATTTTGTAAGCAAGCTCCTTATCATAATCATCACTGACATCAAAACGGTTTTTGCCATGCATCAGATAATCCATAACCTGCTCTTCGGTTGCCTGTGACGTATCATATCCAAGGTCTTCATCGAATCCTAGCTTATCAAAAGATGTTGCGCCATAAACATCTGCAAGGAATCTGTTTTTGGATGTTCCACTGACATTAAAAACATAATTTCCGTCTTCATAAGAAATTTTGAAATTATTGGTGATTTCATCACCATTTTTCTCTAATGCCTGAATAATCTTGGCAATTTCAGCATTCAGCTGTTCATTTTTCTTGCTGGTGGAATCGTATGTTCCGTTATCCTCAATCGTAACGGTATACGCAAGCTCATTATATGCTAAAAGCTCACCATTCCTGTCATAAATACTGCCTCGCGTACTGTTTAAAGTACGTTCTTTGACAATTTTTAATGTATAGTTGTCCTGATATTTTTCACCCTTGATAACCTGCAAATCAAACATTCGCCAAAGCAGGATGAAAAAAAGTCCCATAAATAATACACCCACGACTAACAGACGTGATTTAAAGATGTATCGGAACAGACTTTTTATTTTTTCAAACAAATTTACTAGCACTCCTTTTTTCAAGCAATTCCAGTTTCCGATTGATTTTTAGGATAATCATATAGAGGAAAATCGTAATTAACATGGTGTATACCAGTTCTGGAATAATAATGTGAAATACATAATATCCAATATTGAATCTTCCACGAAACAGAAACTGTAAAAAATAAATTATAAAATTGTATGCCAAATCACTTCCTGCAATAAGAAGCATCGGAAGCTTAATATCCTCCGGGTAAAACAGCTTGCGAAACATTCCGTTGATGTAACCAACGTACATGTATACAAGTGCGTAAAAACCTAAGATGCTGCCACAGAAAATATCGACAATCAAACCAGAGAAAAAGCCTATCCATAAACCTTCTTTTTTCCCACGCATAAACCCAAAGGCTGAAACAACAACGATTAACAGATTTGGGGAAATGGATGCAAAGGAAAGTGCCTGAAATACGGTACTTTGCAGGATATAACATACAATTATGATGATAGCAACAATTATTTTTCTTCTCATACTACCCTTACTAATCCTCTGTTGTCTGTTTTTTATTTAAAATTACAAGCACTTCTTCAATATGCTCAAAGTCAACCACTGGCGTAATCGTTCCTGATTTGGTCAGATTGTTGGAATCTGTTTCAATAGAGCTGATATAACCAATTAAAATTCCCTGCTGATAATCATAGGAAACATAAGAAGTTACCACCGGGTCTCCCACCATAACTTCATCATCTTTGTCATTTAAGTTTGAAAATTCAATGACCATATCCTTGTTCATGCTCTGAAGACTTCCGTTGACAATCAGATTATCTGAGGTTGTTGATACCATTCCGCTGACCTTGCTTGTATCATTGATAATGGAAGTAATTTTGGCATAATTAGGTCCGACATCTGTTACAATACCTACTAAGCCGCTTCCAGCCATAACGTTCATATCCACTTCAATGCCATCGTTGCTGCCTTTATCAATCGTAAACGTATTAAACCAGTTGCTGCTGTCTTTTCCGATAACGTTTGCGGCAACCTTTTCATAACTTGGGTATTTCTGGTCTAACTCATAAAGTTCCCGCAGATTATCTAACTCGTACTGCTCTAATTTAATCGTATTTAATTCTGTTGTTAATTTGTCTACCTGACTTTTTAATTCTTCATTCTCTGCCATTACGTCACTTAATTTCTTTAAGTTGTCGGCTTTGTCAGTAATCCATGTCCCGATTTTATTAATTCCTTCCTGCATCGGGATAAAAACATAACCGGCCGCCGTATTCAGCGGGCCGCCGGATATATTTAATGTGAAACAAAGTAACATTGCCACTATGCAGACACCTGATAAAAGCATTAACAGGTATTTTGCAGGAAGTACATGTTTTGATTTACGTCTCATTACTTTCCTCAGTTTCTATTTTAAAATTTTGTCTTTCATGCTGAATGCAAGATGCTTAAATTTGTTGTCGGAAACAATTTTTACGAGTCCGCGCACTACACATTCCTCAGGCTCTTCACAAGTATTGATTTCAATTCCTGTAATCTGTTTAAAGAGCTGGTCGAGGTTATGTATCTTAGAGCTTCCTCCAGTAATATAAATACCGGAATGGATAATATCCTTTGCTAACTCTGGTGGAGTTTTCTCTAAAATCATTTTGATGGAGTTGCAGATGCTGTTTAAGTTGTCTTTGATTGCATCGTATACAACTTCACCGGAAATTTCCATCTCAATTGGAAGTCCGCTCACCACGTCACGTCCAACAATTACCATTGTATCTGTATTTCCCGGAATACCAGAACCTAATGCTTCTTTTAAGGACTGTGCAGTCTTCTGACCAATCACAAGATTGTATTTTCTCTTAACGAAAGTGATAATTGATTCGTCAATGCGGTTGCCTCCAAAATGAAGCAGTTCGCTTAATACAAGTCCACCTAAGGAAATTACAGAAATTTCTGTTGTATCTGCACCGATATCAACTACCATAATACCGGTTGGCTCATTGACATCAAGTCCAAGACCAACGGCATCAGCAATCGGTTTTTCACAAAGAAGTACACTTTTTGGTTTCAATTTGCTCTTATAGAACATTTCAAAGAATGCACGCTGCTCAACTAATGTGATGTCTGTTGGAACAGCAACAATATATTCTGCTCCTTTGATTTTACCCTTCATATTTTTCTCAAGAAATTCCTGAATCATTGCCTGAAGGTTGTTGTAATCTGCAATTACGCCGCTGCTGACCGGAAATGTAACATTGATTGATTCCGGTGCTTTCTCATACATTGCATATGCTGCATCACCATATGCATAAATCTGGTCTTTTTTCACTAATGCAATTGTATTTTTCTCATTTAAAATCTTATTGGATGCCTTACAGTAAATTTTCATATTGCAGGTTCCAAGGTCAATACCGTAAACGTTGTTCACCATGCTTCTTCTCCCTAAACTTTCTCTCGTATTTTAAAAGAATTCGTCTTTTTTATAATTCTTTTACTATCATTTTCCAGACCAAAAACCTGCTTCCCTGTAGCTGAAATAGTCCTGGTCGCCTATGATGATGTGGTCTGCAAGTTCAATGCCCAAAAGCCTGCCACACTCATAGATTTTCTCGGTTACCAGATTGTCCTCCCTCGAAGGATTCGGCGAACCACTTGGGTGGTTGTGTATCAGAATAATCTGCACTGCCTGTTTTCTTAACGCTGTCAAAAAGATTTCACGCGGCGGAACTATGGAACTGTTTACTGTTCCTTTGGAGATTACTGCATCATCAATGAATTTGCACTTTGTATCAAGCATACAAAGAATCAAATGCTCCTGCTTCTCATGACGTAACCGCTCCATATAATAGTCTGCGATACTTTTGGCATTACTAAGCGTCATTTTACTGCTGTATTTTGTCTCCGCAATGCGTTTTGACAGTTCTGCAATGCATTTTAACTGAATTGCCTTTACCTTTCCAATGCCTTTCATTTTCATCATTTCTTCAAAAGAAACTTCATATAAATTCATCAGGTTGTGGTTTTTCTGATTTAAAAAATTCTGGGCAACCTCGATGGATTTCATTCCTTTTGTTCCTGATTTGATAATAACTGCCAACAGCTCCGCATCACTTAAATGCTCTGCTCCGGCTGTTAAAAACTTTTCATAAGGCCGTTCGGAATCCGGTAATTCCTTGATTGTTAAATGGTTTGTCATCGTTCATCCTTTCACTCTCCCCGAAAGTATGCAGCTTATGACAGAAAACCATTTACTATTTTAACATAACAAATCTGCATTAACAAGATTGCGTTCCTTAAGTTTTTGTAAAGACATTAAGATTCCAAGTTTTGCATGATACCATGTCAGACCGCCCTGGAAATATACGGCATATGGCGGTTTTATCGGACCATCCGCGCTTAATTCAATGGAAGAACCCTGTACAAATGCACCTGCAGCCATGATAACGTCGCTGTCATAGCCAGGCATTGCCCAAGGCTCTGGTGTTACATAACTGTCAACCGGAGCTGCCGCCTGAATACCCTCACAGAATGCGATTAATGCATCCGGGTTTCCAAAAGAAACTGCCTGAATAATATCATGTCTTGATTCGCTGCCGTTTGGCACTACCTGAAAACCTAATTTCTCGTAAATATTAGCAGCAAAAATTGCACCCTTTAATGCGCCGCTTACGACGGTTGGTGCTAAGAAAAATCCCTGATAGAAAGACTGGATAACACCTAAGGATGCACCTACTTCTTTTCCAAGTCCAGGAGATGTCAAACGATAGGCTGCATTTTCTACACATTCTTTCTTTCCAACAATATAGCCGCCGATTGGCGCAAGTCCGCCGCCTGGATTTTTAATTAAAGAACCAACAATCATGTCAGCCCCAACCTCTAATGGCTCTTTTTCCTCTACAAATTCACCATAACAGTTATCTACCATGCAGATAACGTCCGGTTTGATATTTTTGATAAACGAAACTAACTCGCCGATTCTGTCTACAGATAAAGTTGGTCTTGTAGCATATCCTTTAGAGCGCTGAATCGTTACCATTTTTGTTTTCTCATTAATGGCTTTTTTGATATTTTCATAATCAAAACTGCCATCCTTTAATAAATCTACCTGACGATAGCTGACACCATATTCTGCCAGCGAGCCTTTCGATGGGCGGATTCCGATGACCTCTTCTAAGGTATCATATGGCTTTCCTACAGGCGAAAGAAGCTCATCTCCCGGTCTTAAATTCGACATTAAAGCAAGGGCAAGTGCATGTGTTCCACAGGTAATCTGCGGACGTACCAATGCATCCTCACCTTTAAAGCAGGAAGCGTATACTTTTTCTAAGGTATCTCTTCCTAAGTCGTTATAACCGTATCCTGAGCTTGTGTTAAAGCATTCTGCGCTGACGCGGTTGTCCTGCATTGCTTTAATAACCTTCATCTGATTATATTCTGCCCGTTTGTCGATTTCTTCAAACCGCTCTTTTAATTCTGCTTCAATTTTTTCTCCAAATTCGTACACTTCTCTTGAAATTCCAAGGGATTCGTATTGTTTTATCATAAAGTCGTTCATCTAAATAACCTCCACGTTTCCAATGCCTTATTTTTCACACAGGATTCCTTTCGCATTTAATGTGGCAGTCATATCCTTAAGCACTGCCTCTTCATCGTAATTGTATTGTTTTTTATCAAACCAGATAACATCACGCTCTCTGCGAAACCAGGTAAGCTGACGCTTCGCAAAATGTCTTGTCTCCCGTTTGACAATATAAATGGCTTCCTCTAAGATCATTTCACCTTCTAAATAAGATAAAATCTCTTTGTAGCCTAAGCCCTGCATGGAAACCATTCCCTTGTGAAAGCCCATAGCTTTTAATTTCTGAACTTCTTCCACAAGTCCCTGTTCTACCATAATATCTACACGTTTGTCAATGCGTTCGTAAAGATGTGCTCTTTCGTCCGTAAGCACAAAATAGGCAAAATTATAAGGAGATTCCTTTTGTTTTTCTGTCTCGTTATGCTCCGAAATCTTCTGCCCGGTCAAATGATAAAATTCCAATGCGCGGATGACACGCTTTACATTATTTGCATGAATGGCTTCTGCGGATTTCTCATCGACTACTTTTAACATCTCATGCAGATATTCTGCTCCACGTTCTTTTGCAAGCTGCTCTAATTCCCTCCGGTAATCGGAATCTGCATCCTGCTCGCTGAAATCAATATCATATAAAAGTGCCTGAATGTAAAAGCCTGTACCTCCTGCAATAATCGGAATCTGTCCGTTTGCATAAATTTCTTTTAAACATTCCTTTGCCCGCTCCACAAAACGTGCAACGTGAAATTCTTCATCCGGCTCAAATTCATCTATCAGATAATGCTTTACACCATCCATTTCTTCCGGTGTAATTTTGGCAGAACCAATGTCCATATGCTTGTACACCTGCATGGAATCTGCAGAAATAATTGCTCCATTGATTCTTTTTGCAAGTGAAATGGACAATGCCGTTTTTCCAACGGCGGTTGGCCCTGTTAAAATCACCATAGGCTGTTTGCTCATTACTCATCGCCCTTTCTATTTCATTAAACAATTCGTTTAAATTTCTTTTCTATTTCGTATTTTGTCATGGAAATAATCGTAGGTCTGCCATGTGGACAGTGATACGGATTTTCCAGCTCTAATAATTCATCAATCAGCTGTTCTGCTTCCTGTCTGCTTAAATGGTCATGTCCTTTGACTGCCGCTTTGCAGGACATTGATGCCACCTTTTCCATAATCAGATTTGGAGCATCCTTGCCAGTAATATTGGCAAAATCATCCAGCATATCAATAAACATACTCTTCATATCAATTCCGGTAAAATCTGCTGGAATTGCTGTAATTGAATATTCTTTTCCACCAAAATGCTCAACTTCATACCCAAACGCCTCTATCTGCGAACGATATTTTTCAAGCATTTCTACTTCTTCATTGCTTAAAGTCAAAATGATTGGCGGACTTAAGGTCTGCGCACTAAAGCTTTGCGTCTCAAGCTTTGCCATTGTCTTTTCGTAAAGTACCTTTTCGTGTGCCGCGTGCTGGTCAATAATAAAAAGCTTGTCCTCGTATTCCACCATCCAATAGGTATCAAAAAGCTGTCCAACAATCTGATGTTTTTTTCTGGCATCCTTTGTTAAAAACTGCTCACTCATATCCGAAAGATTCTGCTGTTCATATACCGTTTCTTCGTAAGTGCTCTCTTCTTTTACCAAAAGTGTTTCGGAAGGTTCTTCATATGTAATCTGTGTTGCAGTTTCTTTTTCGGCAGTGCTTTCTGAAAATTCTGACACAGCTTCTTTTAAATCTAACGCAGCTTCTTTTACATCTGATGTAATTTCTTTTGAGACTGATGTTCGCTCTTTATCTTCTGACTTTCGTTCTTCTGCCTGCTCATTGAGTGCTTCTTTTGGCTTTGCTTCTGTACTCTTACCAGAGAGACTTGCAAAAAGTGCTTCTGCTGTTTTTCTGCTGTCACTTTGAGGTGACACTTGCGGCTTTTGCATTTGTGGTGTTGCTGCCTGTGATGTTGCAGACGGCTGCTCTTTTTGCTTGGCAATTGTTTCTTGGGCATGGCTTAAAGATTGTGCTTCATCTCCTGCACTAGTCGAAACATTGTTTTTTTCCTGCCCGAAAGCTTTATTTCCCGCATTCTGCGCGGCTCTTTGCGCAAGCCTGTCTCTGTCTGGATATTGTCTTTCATAAGGACTGTCTATTGAAACAGACTTTCGGATATCATTGATTCTTCGAATTTCAAAAGGCTCTGGTGCACTTTTCACCTGCGGACGACTCTCTGTTTTCTTTTCCTCTTTTACCGGAACTTCCGGGATAAATTCTTTGTGGGTTAATGCATTTCGGATAATTTCGAAAAGTTCGCGGTAAATCACATCATTCTGCGAAAAACGAAGTTCCATTTTGGTCGGATGTACATTCACATCCAATAAATTCGAATCCATCGCAAAATAAAGCACACAAAATGGATACTGATGCTGCATAATAAAGCCCTTATAGGCTTCCTCTACTGCTTTTGAAAGCAGCGCACTTTTAATATATCTTCCATTTATGAAAAAGCTTTCAAAATTACGATTTCCGCGGGTAACTGCCGGCTTACCAATAAAGCCTTTTACATGAAAATGCTCGTTTTTAATATCAATTGGAAGTATTGCAGAGGTAATGTCACGTCCATAAATATGATAAATCAAATCTTTTTCATTCGAATTTCCAGAGGTATGCATCTTCGTCTGTCCATTGTTAATGAATTTAAAAGAAACATCCGGGTGTGACAACGCCATTCGCTCCATTAAATCTGCCACATAATTGCCCTCTGTCTGGGCACTTTTTAAAAACTTTCTTCTTGCCGGAGTATTGTAAAAAAGATTCCGCACAATAAAAGTTGTTCCGTCCGGTGCACCGATTTCTTCTAACTCTTTTTCTTTCGAGCCTTCAATCACGTATCTTGTACCAGTTAATTCATCATAGGTTTTTGTAATTAACTCCACCTGTGAAACAGCGGCAATACTTGATAATGCCTCACCGCGGAATCCAAGGGAATGAATCGAAAGAAGGTCTTCGACGCTTTTTATCTTGCTGGTGGAATGGCGTAAAAATGCAAGCTTTACCTGCTTTTTCTCAATGCCGCAGCCATTGTCTGTAATACGGATAAAAGAAGTTCCACCTTCTTTAATCTCTACCGTAACAGCAGTCGCTTTTGCATCAATTGCATTCTCAACTAATTCCTTAACAACAGAAGAAGGACGTTCTACCACTTCTCCGGCTGCGATTTTATCAATAGTTTCCTGGTCTAGTAATGTAATTTGCGGCATAACATTCCTCCATTCGTTTCTTTTTTACCACCGGTTTCTCACTTTATTCTGCAATTCAAAAAGCTTATTCAATGCATCAATTGGTGTCATATTTCCTAAATCAACGTTGCGGAGCTCGTCGATAATATCATCATCTTTTACCGTATCAAATAAGGACATCTGCGCAAGGTCTACCTCATCTAAACGCTCTTTTTTCTTTTTCGAAGAGCTACCTGTCTCTACCTCAATGCCACGTGCCACAGATGCAATATCGTTTTCGATTAATTTTTCAACGATTTCTTTTGCTCTATCAATAACAGAATCCGGCACTCCGGCTAATTTGGCTACCTGAATACCATAACTCTTATCCGCGCCACCTTTTACAATTTTTCGTAAAAATACGATGTCATCGCCCTTTTCTTTTACCGCGATGCAGTAATTGTTGACGTTGTTTAATTTGCCTTCTAATTCGGTCAGTTCGTGATAGTGGGTTGCAAATAAGGTTTTTGCTCCTAAAAGCTTTGGATTGCTGATATGCTCCACCACCGCCCAGGCAATACTTAAACCATCAAAGGTGCTTGTTCCTCGTCCAATTTCATCTAATACGAGAAGTGAATTGCTGGTGGCATTTCGAAGAATATTAGCAACCTCGTTCATTTCCACCATAAAGGTACTCTGACCGCTTGCAAGGTCATCGGAAGCACCAACGCGGGTAAAAATACGGTCTACGATTCCGATTTTGGCAGAGGATGCCGGAACATAGCTTCCAATCTGAGCCATTAACACAATAATTGCAGTCTGGCGCATATAAGTCGATTTACCTGCCATGTTAGGACCTGTAATAATGGAAATCCGGTTGTTTCCGTTATCTAAATAGGTGTCGTTTGCGATAAACATATCGTTGTTAATCATCTTTTCCACAACCGGATGACGGCCGTCCTTAATGTCAATGACACCGGACTCATTCATTTTCGGGCAGCAGTAATTGTTCTGGTCTGCAACTACTGCAAGAGATACAAAAACATCAAGCTTTGCAACTGCTTTGGCAGTTTTCTGGATGCGAACCACTTCTGCAGCAATTTTATTACGCATCTCTGTAAATAATTCATACTCTAAGTTTACAAGCTTATCTTCTGCCCCAAGAATCATATCCTCTAATTCTTTTAATTCCGGGGTAATATAACGCTCTGCATTTGCAAGGGTCTGTTTTCGCATAAAATAATCAGGTACAAGATTCTTGTAGGAATTTGTTACCTCTAAGTAATAGCCAAATACCTTGTTGTATTTGATTTTTAAGTTTTTGATGCCTGTCTTTTCGCGTTCTTTGGCTTCTAATTCAGCAAGCCAGGTTTTACCTTCGGTGCTTGCATGACGGAATTTATCGACATCCTCATTATAACCGTCTTTGATAAGCCCGCCTTCACGTACCGTAATTGGCGGTTCTTCTAAGATAGATGCATCTATCAATGCATAAATTTCTTCTAAAGAATCAATTTCTTCTTTGATTTCACAAAGCAGCTCCGCATCAAAATCCTCTAATAAGGATTTGATTGGTGGAAGCATCTTAATAGAGTTTTTAAACGCAATCAAATCCCTTGGATTTGCAGACATATAGGTCACACGCGTAATCAGACGCTCCAAATCGTAAATTGGATTTAAATACTCCCGCAGTTCTTCACGTGTAATCATATGCTTATTGATATTACCAATCGCTTTTTGACGCTTCTCAATCTCTTTTTTCTCAATCAGAGGCTGTTCCACATAAGAACGCAGCAAACGTGCGCCCATAGCCGTTTTGGTTTTATCTAATACCCAAAGCAACGAGCCGCGCTTTTGTTTTTCGCGAAGCGTTTCTACCAATTCTAAGTTACGTCTTGTAGAACTGTCAATAATCATATATTTTCCAGTTGAGTATGGGTGAATGGCAGAAATATGCTCCAAGCTTGTTTTCTGTGTCTCATACAAATATTTTAACAGCGCACCTGCCGCAATTGTTCCCCAGGCATAATCCTTTAAGCCAAGACCTTCTAAGCTGTTAATATGGAAATGATTTTTTAAGGTGGTCTCCGCTGTTTCGTCACTGAAATACCATGCTTCCAACGAATAAACAGTAATTCCAAGACGATGACGCATATCATCCAAATCTACGCCGCTCATATAAAAGCTTTCATTGCAGATAATTTCTGATGGCGAAAATTTATTGATTTCATCGATTAATTTACGCTCTGAATCTACCTCTGTCACATAGTAATCACCAGTAGAAACATCCGCTAAGGATACGCCGTATTTATCAGCCATGTATACAATACACATAATGTAATTGTTTTTTGTCTCATCTAATGCCTGAATATCCATATTAGTACCCGGTGTGACAATACGGATAACTTCACGCTTTACAATGCCTTTTGCCTGTTTTGGGTCTTCTACCTGCTCACAGATAGCAACCTTATGGCCATTGGCAACTAAGCGGTTTAAATAGCCCTCTGCCGCATGATAGGGAATACCGCACATTGGTGCACGCTCCTCCATGCCACAGGCTTTTCCTGTTAATGTAATCTCTAATTCCTTGGATACGACTAATGCGTCGTCAAAAAACATCTCGTAAAAGTCGCCTAAACGATAAAATAAAATACAATCCTTATATTCTTCTTTTGTCTGCAGATAATGCTGCATCATTGGTGTAAATTCAGCCACTTAAATTTCTTCCTTCCTGTTACTGATAATGTGCTCTGCTACCTTTAAACCATCCATTGCAGCAGACATAATTCCCCCAGCATATCCTGCACCTTCTCCACAGGGATAAATCCCCTTAATATTTGCTAAAAATTGTTCATCCCTGCAAATGCGCACCGGTGAAGAGGTTCGGCTCTCAACGCCGGATAAAATCGCATCTTTTCTGTCAAAATCTGGAATCGAACGTGAAAAAGCATGCATTCCCTCAATAAAAGCTTCTTCTAATTCTTCCGGCAGCAGTCCACGCAGATTGCATAAAGCAGTTTCTCCCTTTGTTTCAGAAGCAAATGCTCCATAAGATGTCGACGCTTTATTGTCACAGTAATCACCAAATAGCTGCTGAGGAATTTTTCCTTTGGCAAGCTTATATGCTTTTTCTTCTAATCTCTGTTGGAAACGGACACCGGAAAGTGCATCTGTTCCGTCAAAATCCTCCGGTTTTACTGAAACAATAATGGCACTGTTTGCATTCTTTCCGTCACGCCCCGAATAGCTCATTCCATTGACGGCAAGGCGTTTTTCTTCGGAGGAAGCATTTACCACATAACCGCCCGGACACATGCAAAACGAATAAACGCCCCTGCCATTTGCCAAGTTAGCTGTCACCTTATAGGCTGCGGCAGGAAGCTTATCGAAATATTTCTCTCCGTACTGTGTGCGGTTTGTCATTTCCTGCGGATGCTCTACACGAAACCCAACAGCAAATGCCTTTGGCTCAATTACAAGCTTATGCTCTAACAGCATCTTGAAGGTATCTCTTGCGCTGTGTCCGACAGCTAAAACAATGTCATCTGCCGCAAGCCATTCACAGCTATTAATTTCAACAGCAGCAATCTTATTCTTTTCAATGGATAAATCTGTCACGCAGTTCTCAAAACGAAATTCACAGCCCTGTTTTTTCATATCATTCCGCATCTGGATAATGACATTTCTTAAAACATCCGTTCCAATATGCGGTTTATTTTCATATAATATTTTCTCCGGTGCACCATATTTTACAAAGGTTTCTAGTACAAACTGATTTCTGCCCACCGGGTCTTTTACCAAAGTATTTAGTTTTCCATCGGAAAAAGTTCCCGCGCCGCCTTCGCCAAACTGCACATTTGAAGCCACATCCAAAACACCAGTCTCCCAGAAACGCTTTACATCCTTTTCTCTGTCTTCTATCTGCTTTCCACGCTCTAACACAATTGGCTTTGCACCTGCTAAAAGTAAATAATAGGCACAAAATAAGCCTGCAGGTCCTGCTCCAATCACCACTGGTCTTTTTGAAAAACTATTTTCAGATGCTGTCTGAATTACATATTTTCTCTGTTTGGTTGACATAATATTGTTATTGTAAACCTTTTTCAAGACAGCCGATTCATTTTCTACAATTGCATCTACAGAATAGACATAAAAAAGTTCTGGTTTCTTTCGTGCATCAATTGATTTTTTTGCAATTTTATATTCTATAAGCTGGTTCTTTTTGATTTTTAAAGTTTTCAGTACCTTTTGTTCTAACTCTGCTTCCCCATGTTCTATCGGAAGCTTTATCTGATTTATTCTTATCATAAAAATTTGAGACCTCTTCTCATGCTCACTCATACACATGTTACTAATTTTATCAGCAGATACCATTCCTTACCATGCGGCTTTTGTCCCAATCTACTCTCTGCAGGATTTTGCTGCATGAAGCCCTGCCACATAGCCGCTCGACCATGCCCACTGCAGATTATATCCGCCGCAGATACCGTCAATGTCTAATAATTCCCCGGCAAAATAAACGTTTGGCGCAAGATAAGATTCTAACGTTTCATTGTTGACCTCACTTGTATCTACACCGCCCGCACAAACCTGTGCCTGTTCAAAGGTCTTGCTTCCAATCACATCTATGCGAAGGGATTTTAATTCTTTCACTAATTTTTCTACCTGCTCTTTTGTTACTTTTTTTGCTGGAGTCTGTAAAGAAATGCCAGCTTCTTTTAAAAGCACATCTCCAAGCTTTTTATTCACAAGCCCGATTAAAGCTTCGCTTGCTGTTTTTCCATTGCCATACTGATAAAAACGCTTTTTCAGCAAGGAAGTAAGCTCTTGTGTTGAGAGCTTTGGCATAAAATCAAGCAGCACATAGACCTTTTCTTTCTTTGCAAGTGCCTTGGTTGCAAAGCGGCTGATTTGAAATACCGGGATGCCTGAAATGCCGTAATCGGTCAGCTGTAATTCGCCGGATTCCATCGCAATTTTTTCCCGATTTATGTATATTTCGAGCTGAATTTCTGCACGAATTCCTGCAATTGCTTTGAAGAATGACTGTTTTCCCTGCAAAGCAACGAGCGCAGGCACAATATCTGTAAAATGATGCCCTAATTTCTCAATATATGGAAATGAGCTTCCGTCACTTCCGGTCTTTGGTGAAGCCAGTAAACCTGTAGCAAGAATGACCTTTTTTGTGACTATTTTCCCAAGATTTGTATCAAGTAGGATGCTGTTATTTTTACGGTTAAAATGTTTTAACTCGCATTCTGTCAGAACATCTACGTTACGAAAATCCAATTCCATACGAAGCACTTCCAACACTGCCGCAGCCTGCTCACTTGCAGGATAATAGTAGCCATTTCTACACTTTGGATAAACACCGATTTCTTCGAAGAATTTCAATGTGTCTTCCAGTCCAAACTGTTCAAAAACAGGCAACACAAATGCAGGGTTATCACCTCTGTAATAGGCAATTCCCTGCAATGCATTCGTATAATTACATTTTCCATTTCCAGTGGAAAGAATTTTCTTTCCGATTCTATCTTTATGTTCAATTATCGCTGTGCGCGCACCGCATCTTGCTGCCGTAATTGCAGCCATAATGCCGGAAGCTCCACCACCGATAACAACTACATCATAGGACATATTTTTCTCTGTTTTCATCGATTCACCTGTTTCTCCCCAATTTGCCACAATGATTTTAACACATTAAGTTGAAACATTCAACAAATCAGGAGGAATAGCTTTCCAAAAAATCGTATAACTCTGCTTCTGTCTGAAACGATATTCCTTTCCGTATTTTTTCCTGCATTTCTGCGGAAAGGAGCTCAAATTTAATGTTTGTCTCACAGTAAATTTCATCGGTTGCAGCATGATAAACTGCAAGATATCCATCGTTTTCTTTTAGATAATATTTCTCATTTTCTACCACAT
The DNA here is from genome assembly GCA_045121975.1 of Roseburia sp. Taxonomy (GTDB): domain Bacteria; phylum Bacillota; class Clostridia; order Lachnospirales; family Lachnospiraceae; genus Roseburia. The sequence continues at coordinate 162,857 of JBGVHB010000059.1, read as the reverse complement.
GCATGCTCTCTGTAAGCGGCTCTGTTTCTCCTTCTGCTTTTCCAACTATCCGTTCCTCGGTAACGATTTCCGGCTCGTCCTTAGGAACATCTTTCTCCTGCTTTACGAATACCAAAAACAAAAGTAAGAGCAAAAGCACCGCCACAAAAAAGCAAATACTCATTCCCTTTTTCATGTTATCTCCATTTCATAGATACTCATTTATTATTTGGAATAAGTATTTGCCTTTTATGGAATTTTTATACATTTTAATGTAACAAATGCACGCTTTTTGCGATGCGGACTAACGTACGTCCTTTTGGAAACTTCAAAAGTTCTGCTTCTGTCAAGCCTTTCATTAACAATAATAATGCAAAATAAACTACTGCACCAATTGCAATGCTTAAAACCGCTGCAACTGCATTCATGCGGAAAATATAGATAAACAGCTTATATGCGCCCCATACAACAAGTCCCATTGCTCCGGCAGAAATACCCGGAATCAAAAAGGTTCGGACAACCTCCTGACGATAGCCGCTGTATTTGCGAATCGAAAGCGCATTTAAAAGACACATTAAAAGTCCAAAGGATGCATTTGCAACTACTACGGCAAAAATATTTAATTTCAACACATACATACAAAATACCAGCACAATAATGTGAAGTGCTAATGCAATTGCCGCATTTTTCACTGGCTCTTTCATACGATTAATTCCCTGTAAAAGTCCATTTGAAAGTGTAGACAGCGAGAAGAAGATAATGGAAACAGCACCTGTCTGAATCATTAATGCTGCTGTTCCTGTTTCATCACTGAAATTTACCAGCTGTAAAATCGGAGAAGCCAGCACACCCATACCAACTGCGCATGGGAAAGCAATTACCATGATAAAACGGATAGCCGTATTAATCTGTGAACGAACCGCATCTCTATCACCGCTGGTATATGCCGCCGTTAATGCCGGCACAGACGAAGAAGCCATAGCTGATGCAATGGAAATCGGCACATTAATTAAGGTACGATATTTACCCATATAGATTCCGTTCCAGACACTGATTTCATCTGCTGTATAGCCTTGTGCACTTGCAATATTTTTAAAGATACCTGTATCAATCAAGGTGTTACAGTTATAAATTGTTGTACTTAACAAGACTGGAATAATCGTGATGATTAGCAGCTTGAAAATATATTGATACGAATCAACCTTTACATTACGTTCCTTTCGCATCTGACGCTTGTATACATGCATATAAGCAAATAATACAAAGCAGGAAAACAGCAATGCTACAATTGCTCCTGCCGCCGTTCCAAGTGTTCCACCGGCTGCACCATAAGCTGCCGAATAATCTTCCACATTTCCTAAAACAGCACCAACCTTGCTTCCGTAAGAATACAATACATAAGCAGCCCAGACACTGACGATTGCATTGGCAATCTGCTCTAAAATCTGTGACACTGCACTCGGCATCATAGAGCCAAGTCCCTGGAAAAAGCCTCGTAATACGCCTAATACAGCCACAATAATCAATACTGGAATTAATACTCGTACAGCAAAAATACTATACGGTGTTTCTAACAATGTTGAAGTAAAAAATTCTCCACCAAAAAGAAGAATTAACGCCGCAACCGTTCCTGTTGTCGCTGCAAAGATAAACGCACACTTTAAAATACGATATACATTTTTTCTTCTGCCCTTTGCCATATCTGCGGAAACAAGCTTTGAAACAGCAAGCGGCAGACTATAAGAGGAAATGATAAGCAGCACATTATAAATCTCATATGCTGTTCCATAATAATCCATTCCCTTATCGCCTAAAATACCTATTAACGGAATACGGTATAAAAGTCCGATAATTCGGCTGAGAATCGATGCCATTGCAAGAATCGAGCCCTGCACTAAAAAACCGGTACTGCTTTTTCTATTATTACCCATGAATTAACCATGCCTTTCATTATCTAAGTATGTTCATTTTTTCTAAAATGATATTCTGCTTCTGTTCCATAACCGCTGCTTCTTCCGGTGTCATATGGTCATAGCCAAACAGATGCAGCATGCTATGTACGATTAAAAAAGCATACTCACGTTTCTCACTGTGGCCGTAGCTTTCTGCCTGCTCCTTGACCTTGTCCACCGAAATTACGATGTCGCCTAACATGATTTCTCCAGTATCCGGATTGAAATTATCATCATAATTATCTTCTAACTTAGAAAAATCACCTGCTTCCTCGTAGGACAGCATAGGAAAAGAAAGCACGTCCGTTGGACGGTCAATTTCCCGGTACATTTTATTAATTTCATGAATTCCTTCATTGTCTGTTAAGGTCAGATTTACCTCACACTCATATGGAAATTCCTCATGTTCTAATGCAAACTGAATGACTTCTTCTGCTAATGCTTCTTCATCAAAAGCAAAAGAAACTTCTACTTCTTTTTCAATATTAAGACTCATCTTATTATCCTTCCTTTATATCAAAACGTCCTCATTTACCAGATATTCCCTGATTTTTAAGAACATATTCATGCTAAGTCCTGATTTATCGTACATCCCCTGTGCAGAAAACTCATTTAAGGTCTGATAAATAACCATATCCTCATTCCAGTTGCTCGACATCGTCGTCGGGTCAAAGACTTCTAATTTCTTAATCAAACCGTCCACCATCTGAACGATTGCTGATTCAATTGTGGATGGCGAATACTCCATTCCATAATACTCACTGATAATTCTAGTAACCGCTTCCGGGAAACAGTTATTTTCTGCAATGCGTGTCCCGTTTTTCTGGATTTCGTCCCCTTCGATAATACCAATTCGGTAATAAAAAGCTGCGGCAGCACATACCTGTTCATCCGCGTTTACGACCTTTGCACATCTTTTCGAAATGTCAGAGACACGTCTTGCGTGATTATATTCCTGTCTGGAAAAAATCTTAAGCTCTCTTACTAACGGATAATCTTCATCCAAAATATCTACCATAACAGCAGAAACCTCGGTATTGCGGAATGCTAATATTTTTTCTGCAAAAAGAAATAAAAATCCGTCTATCACAATTCCTTCTATTAAGCCCCAAAGCATAATAGAAAAACGGCATTCCTGATAATGAAGATAATAAAACAACATTGGAATTATCATGGATAAACATATGATAATCAAGCCATACCACTTTTTCTGAAACTGCTTCTCGATTGCTCTTGCTAACATACACCCAAGCAGAATCATAAGATATGCAGCAGTCAGCTCCATATTGGTAAGTCCCTGAATAATTGCAAGTTCTGCCATAAAAAAGGCACTTGTACAAAATGCAAGTTCGGAATTACACAAAAGTGTCATCAAAATCGGCAGCACAATCACCGGCATTGTAAATTCCGGGAAAAAGCTGCAAATTAATGACACCACTGCAAGGATGGCATAACCCAAAAACACCTTGCGGTAATTCGTTTCTTTATTTCCTGATATGATTTTCAAATAACGGTTGTGCTCTAATACAAATAAAAAGAGCAGAATAAATATTACATCTAAGATGACAAGACAGATAATCTGGTCAATCCAGACTGCTTCTTTCAGGCAAAGAATTGCTGTAAATCCTATCGTCACCAAAAACATAAGAATTACATTAATATAACGCTTTGCCACAAAACGTTCTTCCATTTTTTATTTCGTCTCCTGCTTTTTTCTTTTGGTATTTCTTTTGGCTCTATTCTCGTAATCCTCATAAGCCTTTACAATCTTTTGTACCACAGGATGACGGACAACGTCCTGACTGGTTAATTCACAAATGCCAATTTCATCTACCTTTTTTAATACTTTTAATGCCACATCCAGACCGGAAGCACTTCCCGGCGCAAGGTCTTTCTGTGTTGCATCACCGGTAATGACTGCTTTTGAGCCAAAACCAATACGTGTTAAAAACATCTTCATCTGTGCCGGTGTGGTATTCTGTGCCTCATCTAAAATAATAAAGGCATTGTCTAAGGTTCTTCCTCGCATATAAGCTAACGGTGCAACCTCGATTAAGCCCTTTTCCATATTTTTCTGGAAGCTTTCTGCTCCCATAATCTGATAAAGTGCATCATAAAGCGGACGCAAATAAGGGTCAACCTTACTCTGCATGTCGCCCGGTAAAAATCCAAGCTTTTCTCCTGCTTCAATCGCTGGTCTTGTCAGAATAATTCTGCCAACTTCTTCATTTTTGAAGGCGGTAATCGCCATTGCCATTGCAAGATAAGTTTTACCTGTTCCTGCAGGTCCAATTCCAAATACAATCATTTTATTGCGGATAGCATCTACATACGCTTTCTGTCCTAAGGTCTTAGGCTTTACTGGCTTGCCATTAATGGTATGGCAGATACAATCCTTATCAATTTCAACGATTGCAGCTTCTTTCTCTTCTGCAACAAGAGATAATGCATAATTAACATTCTGTTCTGTAATGACATTTCCACGCTTGGATAATTCGACTAACTGCATAAACACGCTTGAAGCCTGTTTAATCTGCGTCTCATTTCCAAGAATCTTCATTGTGCCGTCGCGCACAATCACTGTCACCTGTAAGGTTCGTTCAATCTTTTTTATATAAGTATCAAACTGTCCAAAGACATTTGATATATGTTCGGTTGGTATATTTAAAGATACTTCAGTCAGACTCATCCGTTTGCTGCCTTTCTTCACTCGTTATTTCCAGAATCTCTGTCGGCTGATAGGAAACAATTGATTCGTAAGCGGTAACTGTTCCTGTTACGACATACTTCTGATTCACTTTTTCTATCATAACATTTTTTTCAGAAATTTGAATACCCTTTTCTTCCAAATTTGCAAGATAATGCAAAAAGTGCTTTTTCGCCAGCTCTTTCGCTTCTTCTTTCGTATATTCACACTGCTTCGTTTCACATTCTTCTACCTTAGTTACTTTCAGATAAATCGGGAGATAAAAATTGTCCGTCAAATGCAGTTGTCTGCTGTCACTTACAATCTCGTAGTCTTCATAAGGATTCTTAAAAAATGGATTTCCAAAAACTTTATCAAAAATCTGTATTTCGTAATTTTTCTTAACTCTGCCTGTTTTTATTTTATCCTGATAAGAAATATTTATTTCTTCTTTATAATCGTAGGTTACTTTTGCAGTAATATCAGCATCTGCATTATGGTATAAATATTCTGTCACCTCGCCGTCATCACCGATAATCTCAAGCCTTCCAGAGACCAGCACATCTCCCTTTTTTACCTCTGCTCCATTGGTTACAAGCGGTGTTCCATTACGTGTTACCATTTCTGTGATAATGCCATCCTTTAAAGCTACAATATTATTCACTTCATCCTGCGCCGTCTCGTATTCTTCATCAGGCAGAAGGCTTTCCTGAATATCAATGGTCATTTTTGTACCATAAATCCGAATTGATGTCCAGATAACCTCGCTGTATTCAGAACGAAGTTCCTCCTCTAAGGAAGCACTGTCTATTTTATCAATTCTAGTTCCAAAAGCAGCGTGCTTATCCTCTAAAAATTGAATAATAGTTTCCTCTGAAAGATACGAATTGCCATTTACTTCAATGTTCCACACAAAGCCCGAAAAATAATATAAACAGGCTGCAAAAATGATAAAACCTAACACAAACAGCTTTCTTTTCCGATAACGAAACAGTGTAAATGGCGCACCATGCTTTTCTATAATACGCGCTGTTGTCTTTGTTTTTTTCAAAAGAGGCTTTAAGCATTTATACCCGCTTACGCTGATATAAAAATCGTATCCATCTTCCCTTGGTTTTAAATTCCAGATTAAAATATTATGGCTTCCACATAAATTTAAAAATCTCTCCGGCGCATAGCCAGTCAAATGTACATATACATATCCGCGAAAAAATTTCATCAACGATAATATCATCGTTTAATACTCGTATTGAATTGCATCAATCAATCCTGTAATTTTCATTTCCTCGTTCGTGTAATATTCAATTGATAAATGAATTCCTGTAATTAAGACCCGGCAGGTTTTTGTCTGAACTTTGATAAAGGAATCCTCGTAATTAAGGATTCCTTTATAGTTTTCAATCAAAACCTCACGCCTGCCTGTTACGGTAAGAATTACTGCACCAAGCATTAAATCCTTTGGAAGCTCCAGACTATTTACCATTTTTTCGCGAATCTGATTCTTTTTATTTTTACTCATATATCACTATATGAAAAAAATAGAATTCTTATTCAAAAAATATAGCGTGTTTTCTGATTCTAAATGAAAATTTCATATGAAATTTTCATTTGAAATTTTCATTTTTATGTAATTAAAATTTAACGGATTACTTTCCAGATAACAGGTGTTTTCTCCACCGGTTCACTGCTTATTTCATAAGCATTTTTTATCATAGAAACGGCTTTTTCGACTTTGGAAGCATCATTGCCATATACTGTTGCAAGTACATCGCCAGATTTCACCGCATCTGTATTTTTCTTCTTTAAAATAATTCCAACGGAAAGGTCAATCTCACTTTCTTTTGTCTCACGTCCGCCGCCTAAGGTCATGCAGGCAATTCCAATATCCTCTGCGAGAATCCGTTTGACATAGCCCACTTCCTCAGAAAGCACTTCTTTGCAGATAGAAGCCTTTGGAAATTTTTCCGGGTGATATACATAATCTGCGTCACCGCCCTGTGCCGCAACAAATTCTGCTAATTTTTTAAGTGCCGAGCCGTCTTCTATCACAGATTGCATCTTTGCGCGCGCATCTGCGTCATCTGAGGCAGTTCCTGCAAATTGCAGCATAAATGAGCCAAGTGCAAAAACAACCTCCTTAAAGTCCTCTGGTGCGTTTCCACGCAATGTCTCAATTGCTTCTATCACTTCGACAGAATTGCCTACTGCATAACCGAGCGGCTGGTCCATATCGGTGATGACGGCAGCAGTTTTTTTGCCTGCTAATTTACCGATAGAAACCATTTCTTCTGCAAGTGCAACAGAATCCTCAAGCTTCTTCATAAAAGCCCCATTTCCGGTCTTTACGTCAAGCACAATGGCATCACTGCCGGCAGCAAGCTTTTTGCTCATAATCGAGCTTGCAATCAAGGACATCTGGTCAACCGTTCCAGTCACATCACGCAGTGCATAAAGCTTTTTATCTGCCGGAGCAAGGTTTGCCGTCTGGCCTGCGATGGCAATCTTGATTTCATTTACGTTTTTCACAAAGGTCTCTTCTGAAATCTCTGTGGTAAAGCCCGGAAAACATTCTAATTTATCAATTGTTCCGCCGGTATGTCCAAGCCCTCTGCCGGACATTTTTGCAACAGGCACACCAAGGGCTGCAATTATTGGCGTAAGTGCAAGCGAGGTCTTATCTCCCACACCGCCTGTGCTGTGTTTATCGACCTTAATTCCATCAATTCCTGATAAATCAAGCACATCTCCGCTGTCTCTCATGGCAAGCGTCAAATCCACTGTCTCACGCTTTGTCATGCCTTTAAAGCAAATTGCCATCGTCATTGCTGACATCTGATAATCAGGAATGCTTCCATCCGTAAAACCTTTTATCATATAATTGATTTCTTCTGTGGTTAATTCTGCTCCATGCTTCTTTTTTACAATCAAATCATACATTCTCATAGGCTTTACTTCCTTTCCAAAAAAATTATTTATGATATGGCTCGTGATTCATAATACGGTAGCTGCGGTAAACCTGTTCCAATAAAATAACACGCATTAACTGATGTGGAAATGTCATTTTCGAAAAGCTGAGCTTATAATCTGCCCGCTTTAAAATCTGTTCCGCCAAACCAAGAGAACCACCAATCACAAAAATAATGTGGCTTGTGCCACTTGTTCCAAGCTGCTCGATTTTTTCGGATAATTCCACCGAATCTAACTGTTTTCCCTCGATGGCAAGCGCAATGACATATGCACCATCTTTGATGTACTTTTCCATTCGCTCAGCTTCTTTTTCTTTTATCTGTGTTTCCACCAGTTCACTGGCATTGTCCGGTGTCTTTTCATCTGCCACTTCAACGATTTCTAACTTGCAGTAACGGCTTAAACGCTTTTCATATTCTGCAATCGCATCCCGGTAAAACTTTTCTTTTATTTTTCCAACACATAAAATTGTTACTTTCATTTGCTATATGTTCCTTACATTATTAATACTAAAAATATTTTACCAAATATATGTGCTTCTGACAAACAATTCTGTTGCTAACCCCACAAAAATCTCCTATAATAAAAGCATCTAACGAAACGAGGTTTATGATTTATTATGTGGTGTCCAAAATGTAAAAATGAATATGTTGCAGGCATAACATCCTGCGCCGATTGTGGCTGTGAGCTGGTTGAGGATTTAGAAGCTTTTGAAAAGCAGGAAGCTGCCCCAAATTCTATGGATTGGGAATTTTCAGAAGACGAAAACGCTTCCCACAATCCTGCTGATTTTTCCACTGATGACGAGTCTGAATCATCTGATGAAGAAGTCGATGCAGTTCAGGCAAAACCGTCACGCGCTTATGTTTCAAAAAAAGCCAAAAAGGAAGATATGAAGTCAACTGCTTATACTTTCACACTCGTAGGCGCTATTGGTTTTATTGTACTTGTGCTGTTGGAGTTAAATGTGCTTCCATTTTCAATTCCATCGCATATGAAGCTTATGCTTGGTGTTGTTCTAGGCGCAATGTTTCTTATTTTCTTTATCATTGGTTTAAGATATTTTAAATTATTTAAGGATATGGGAAATGCGGATGTAGAAGAACAGGAACAGTTTAAAACAATCACAACATGGTTTACAACCTGCTACTCTGCCGATGCCATCGACGAAGATATTCCTTCTGATTTATCAGAAGAACAGCTCTATTTCAGCCGTTATGACTTTATGAGCAAAGCAATTTCCGTAGAATATCCGGATTTGGATGAGGCTTTTTTAGACCATATTATTGAATCTCTTTATACAGAGATTTTTAAAGAATAGCAAAGTACTATAACAAATGAAAGAGGTATGAAAAATGAGAGAACTTGAAGAAAGAATTCTTGCAGAAGGCTCTGCAGTCAGTGAAAGCATATTAAAGGTTGACAGTTTTATCAACCATCAGGTTGACCCGGAAATGATGCGCAAAATGGGTGAAGAATTTGCAAATCACTTTGCCGGACGTAATATTACAAAGGTTGTTACTATCGAGAGCGCAGGCATCGCTCCTGCTCTTATGACAGCGGCCGCATTAAACGTACCATTAGTTGTTTTAAAAAAGCAGCCATCGAAGGTATTAAATGATGATTTATTACAGACAGAGGTTACTTCCTTTACAAAGGGAATCAGCTATGAACTGACACTTTGCAAGAAATTTGTTACAGAAAATGACCACGTACTTATTATCGACGATTTCCTTGCAAACGGTGAAGCAGCTACCGGTGCTATCCGCCTGATTCGCCATACACATGCAACAATTGCTGGTATCGGAATCTTAATCGAGAAATCTTTCCAGCCAGGACGTGAGAAATTAAATGAGCAGGGAATCGAAGTTTACTCTCTTGCACGTATTTCAAAGCTTGATAAAGGAATCGTTGAATTTATTCCAGAAGAATCCTAAGAATAACTCGTTGTAAAAAAAGCCCCCAATTGTTAGATTTTGATATGTACCCAGAATCCCGGGTACATATCATTTTAGGTCTAACTTTTGGGGGTATTTCAATTTGCCATTCTTTTTATTTGCGCAAGCATCGAAGTAAATCAAGCACTTGTATGAAGATTTGACAAGCACCGCGACAACTAAAAAACTCGCAAAGCGTGTTTCTTATGGCTGCGCTTCTGTCTCCTGTGCTTCATAAATAAAGTTTGCTCGATAAATTTCACTTCTTAAGCCCGAACGATTATCCACTACAACGATAGATAATACATTATTTCCTTCTGGAATTTCAATCGGCTCAACATAAACTGCCGAAGTATTGACTGGGTCTGTTCCATCCCAGGTATAATAAATAGTACAGTCTTCCTGTGCTTCAATTGTTACATAGCTTAACTCTGTAACTGTACCTCCATCTGGAAATACCTCCGGATATGCAGGTGGCTTTGCAACAATCTTATAGTTTTTCTCAACAATATCACTTTCGATACCATTTTCATCACAACAGACCGCACGAATCTGATAATTTCCTGAGGAATCTAACTCAATTCCCTTTGTGGAATAAAGTATTCCATTTTCTGCCGACGGGTCTGTTCCATCCATTGTGTAATAAATATCCACATCGTCAATGGACAATAATGTTACTGTAATATAAGAATCATAAGCACCTGCATCTGGATAGATTACTGGTGCTGCAACCAGATAATCATCAAAAAGCATTAGTATCTCTGCATCTGTCACTTTATCTGCAAGCTCTTTCAGCTTCGAATATTCCTCACGCACGACATAAATATTGATAAGTCTTGCATAAGCATCTTTATTAGAAGCATCTAAGTTAATCACTTCCATCAAAAGCACCATTGCAGAATCATAATCTTTTTCCTGCATAAAAATATCAGCCATTGCAAGACGAGCAGTTAAATCCTGTGGTCTGATGACTAATGCATTTTCATAATAAGAAATTGCACTTTCTAAATTTAAATCTGCAAGCTCCTGCTCCGCCATTTCCATTTGATACTCATAGGAATTGCTGTTTTTATAATTGATATACATTTTTACTGAAATTCCTGCAATCAGCAAAACCAATAACAGACATAAAACAATAATAATTGGTACTTTATTATTTTTTTTCTTTTTGGAAGAAGGCTCTTTTTCCGTTTTTGCTTCTTCCGAAGCCGCACTGCTGTTATCGTTTACAGGATTTGATGTCTGCGTGGAATTTGTTCCTGCCAAAATAGAACGCAGATATTCATCTTCTAAATCAGAATAACCGCTGACCATTTGTACCTCATGTCCGCAAATAGAACAAAACAGGCACCCCTCTTTTAAATCAGCCCCACATTTTGTACACTTCATATGAAAACCTTTCTGTTTTTCTCAATCCAAATATTCCCATTTTTCAGCAAAAATATTCAGATTTTACATCTTTTCCATGTTTCTTAGGGGAATCTTTTATTGTTCTATTTTGATTCCATTGATTCTACACAGTTATTCATTAACATTGCAATCGTCATTGGTCCTACTCCGCCAGGAACAGGTGTGATTGCTGTTACATGTGGTTCAACTTCATCATATTTGACATCGCCGCAAAGCTTATTATTTTCATCTCTGTGAATACCTACGTCAATTACAACTGCGCCTTCTTTCACGTAATCAGCTGTAATAAACTGTGGTTTTCCTATTGCAACAATCAAAATATCTGCCTGTCTGCAGACTTCTTTTAAATTCGCTGTTTTGGAATGTGCAATGGTAACAGTTGCATTTTCACGAAGCATTAAAAGTGCCATTGGCTTTCCAACAATATTGCTTCGTCCGATAACAACGCAGTTTTTACCGGAAATTTCGATATTGCTACGTTTTAATAACTGGATAATTCCAGCTGGTGTACAGGAAATAAAGCCTTTTCCGCCAGTCACAAGATTGCCAACGTTCTGTGGATGAAAACCATCTACATCCTTTTCTGGTGCGATTGTCTGGATAATTTTATCTGCATCAATGTGCTTTGGTACTGGAAGTTGTACAAGGATGCCGTTTACCGCGTCATCCTTATTTAACTTCTCAATTAATTCTAATAATTCAGCTTCTGTTGTCTCCTCTGGAAGCTCATAAGCAAGTGATTCAATTCCAATATAAGCGCATGCTTTTTTCTTGTTGTTTACATATACGCTGGAAGCCGGGTCATTTCCAACCTGAATAACAGCTAATGCTCCTGTTTTTCCTTCGGCTTTTAAAGCTGCAACTTTCTCTTTTAATTCATCTTTAATTTCCTGTGATATTCTTTTTCCGTCAATAATCTGTGCCATCTCAATACCCCTTGCCTTTCCAATCCTGCGACTTTAGAACAATCCGGTAATTACACCATTGTCATCTACATCAATACCATATGCAGCTGGTGTTTTTCCTAAACCTGGCATTGTCATAATTGCACCTGTAACTGCAACAACAAAGCCTGCACCTGCTGAAACGTATACTTCACGTACATTTACAGTAAATCCTTCCGGACGGCCTAATTTGGTCTGGTCATCAGAAAGTGAATACTGTGTCTTTGCCATACAGACAGGGAATTCTGCCATACCAAGCTCTGCGATACGTTTTAATTCACGTTTTGCAGCTGGTGAATAAGTAACGCCGTCTGCACCGTAAATTTCTTTTGCGATTGTTTCAATTTTCTCTTCAAGGCTTAAAGAATCTTCGTATAATAATTTGAAATTGCTTTCTTTCTTTTCTAATGTTTCTAATACTTTATTTGCAAGGTCGATTCCGCCTTCGCCGCCTTTTTCCCAAACTTCAGATAATGCAAATTCACAGTCTCTGTCATGACAGAATTTCTCAACGAAATCTGTTTCTGCTTTGGTATCTGTGATAAATGAATTTAATGTTACAACAACCGGAACATTGTATTTCTGTAAGTTTTCGATGTGCTTCTCCAGGTTTACAATACCTTTCTTTAAAGCATCTAAATTCTCTTCGTTTAAGTCAGCTTTTGCAACACCACCGTTATATTTTAATGCACGAATTGTTGCTACTAATACAACTGCATCTGGTTTTAAGCCTGCTTTACGGCACTTGATGTCAAAGAATTTCTCTGCACCTAAGTCTGCACCGAAGCCTGCTTCTGTGATAACATAATCAGCCAGTTTTAAAGCTGTCTTTGTAGCGCGGACACTGTTACATCCATGTGCAATATTTGCAAATGGACCACCATGCACTAATGCTGGTGTATGCTCTAATGTCTGGATTAAGTTTGGTTTTAATGCATCTTTTAATAATGCTGCCATTGCACCTGTTGCTTTTAAATCATCAGCAGTAACTGGTTTGCCATCAAATGTATATGCAACAATAATGCGTCCTAATCTTCTCTTTAAATCCTGCATATCATCTGCAAGACATAAAATTGCCATAATTTCAGAAGCAACTGTGATTACAAAATGGTCTTCTCTTACCATTCCGTCACCTTTGTTTCCAAGACCAACAACTACATTACGAAGTACGCGGTCATTCATATCAAGACATCTTTTCCATACTACCTGTCTTGGGTCAATTCCTAATTCATTTCCCTGCTGGATATGATTATCTAATAATGCTGCTAACAGGTTATTTGCAGATGTAATTGCATGGAAATCACCTGTAAAATGAAGATTTAATTCTTCCATTGGAACAACCTGCGCATATCCACCGCCAGCTGCGCCACCTTTAATACCAAAACATGGTCCTAAAGAAGGCTCACGCAATGCAATAACTGCTTTTTTACCGAGTTTGCCAAACGCCTGACCTAAACCAACGCTGGTAGTTGTCTTTCCTTCTCCTGCAGGAGTTGGATTGATAGCAGTTACAAGAATTAATTTTCCGTCTTTGTTGTCTTTCACACGTTCCATTAATTCGTCGGAAATTTTTGCTTTATACTTACCGTATAATTCAAGGTCGTCCTCTTTAATATCTAATTTCTCTGCCACCTCTCTGATATGAAGCATTTTTGCTTCCTGCGCAATCTGAATATCGCTCTTCATATTGTTCCTCCAATCTACTTTTAAACAAGAAACTCTTGCTTTTACCTTATGTTTATCTGCTTATGCAGTGCAAAAGCATCCTTTAAAAATTACCATATATTTCTTTTATTGTATAGTCCAAAAATTTATATTTGGAACTATCAGCATATGTCTTATAAATATTCGTCTTTGTATTGTTCAAACTGCTCAGCACTCATAAGCACTCTTCTTGGCTTTGTGCCCTCCTCTGGTCCGACAATACCTGCTTCTTCTAACTGGTCCATAATTCTTGCGGCGCGGTTAAAGCCAACTTTAAAGTAACGCTGCAGCATTCCGATTGAGCCTTTTTCTTTTTCAATCAGAAGCTGTGCTGCTTCTGCAAAATAAGCATCTCTTCCATCGGTGCTGTCGCCTCTGCCGTCAATTCCTACAGAGCCGCTTGAGCTTTCCATATTATTTAACTTATCTTCAATATCCTTGCTGTAAGATATCATGCCATTATTCTGCTCTTTTAAGAAGCTTACCACATCAGAGACTTCTTTATCCGAAACAAATGCTCCCTGAATACGAATTGGCTTTGGAACGCCCTGCGGATTGAATAACATATCACCTTTTCCAAGAAGCTTTTCCGCACCATTCATATCAAGAATTGTTCTCGAATCAATACCGGAAGTTACCGCAAATGCAATACGGCTTGGCATATTTGCCTTAATCAGACCTGTAATGACATTGACTGACGGACGCTGTGTCGCAATAATCAAATGAATGCCGCATGCTCTTGCCAGCTGTGCTAAACGGCAGATTGCTTCTTCTACATCATTAGATGCAACCATCATTAAGTCTGCAAGTTCGTCTACAATAATCACAATCTGTGGCAGTTTCTGCGGCTTGTCCTCACCCTCAATATTCACAAGGCTCTCTACTTTGGCATTGTAGCCCTTTAAGTCACGAACGCCTGCATCTGCAAACTTCTGATAACGGTCTGTCATCTCTGCAACTGCCCAGTGCAGTGCGCCTGCCGCCTTTTTCGGGTCTGTGACAACAGGAATTAAAAGATGTGGAATTCCATTATAAACACTAAGCTCTACGACCTTCGGGTCAATCATGATGAATTTAACATCTTTCGGGTCTGCCTTATATAAAATGCTCATAATAATTGTATTAATACATACCGATTTACCTGAACCAGTCGCTCCGGCAATCAATAAATGCGGCATTTTCGCAATATCTGTCACATTTACTTTTCCTGCGATGTCACGTCCAACAGCAAAAGCGATGTTCGATGTTGCAGACTGGAATTCGTTAGACTCAATTAACTCGCGGAAAGATACCATAACGTTTTCTTTATTCGGAACTTCAATACCAACCGCTGCTTTGCCCGGAATTGGTGCTTCAATTCGAATATCTGCAGCAGCAAGATTTAATTTGATATCATCAGCAAGATTTACAATTTTGCTGACTTTTACACCCATTTCCGGCTGTAATTCATAACGTGTTACCGCAGGTCCACAGCTGACATTGGTAATGGTAACGTTTACACCAAAATTCTTTAAGGTCTGCTGTAATTTATTGGCTGTTTCCTGCAAATGCTGTCTGGAATCTCCCTGCTTCTTTTCTACCTTCGCTAACAAATCAACTGGTGGAAATTCATATTTTTTCTCAGGCATTTCTCCCTGCATGATTTCGTTCTGAATATCATTAATTCCATCTTCAATGGCTTCTTTGCTTGGCTTTGGCGGCTTTTTCTCCGGTTCTGCTACAACATGAAATGCCGGCTGTGCTGACACACCAGAAAATGCTGGTTCTTCCGGCATATCACTAAATAAACTTTCCTCATGTATCGCCTGAATATCAAGAGCAGAAATGCTCTCATCCGCAATCGCATCTGCATCCATATCCACATTCATGTCTGCATCCATATCAGAATATATCTCGGAATACATCTCGTCCTGTGCAGGTAAAACTTCTTCCACACCGCCAGCGGTCAATGTCACATGTTTTTCCTCTGAAACTTCTGGCATCTCTAAATACTGCTCAATATTAATTTCGCTCACTTCATCGGAAGCTTCTTTTTGAGCCGGAAGCACACGTGTATCAATCGCCACACCTTCTACTTTCTTATCCATGCGGCGAAGCTCACGTTCTTCTCTTCGCTGTTCTACCCGTTCGCGATGACGCTCATTATTTTCTTTTGCTGTCTCATAAACCTTTCTGCCACCCTTTTGTACACCGCGGAGCGCAGACTTCTCTGTAATTAAAACAAGACAGATAATAATCATAACTGCATCTATCACATATGTACCAACTACACCAAAATTTGGAACGAAGAGCTTTGCCATAAATCCGCCTAAAAATCCACCGCCAAGCCTCTTCTCAAAGCAGTACTTATATGCTTCTGCCGCACCAAGTACATCTTCTCCCCGTAAAACCAATTCTATAAACAGACATAAAAATAAAATTGCTAAAATGACTGCAATAATTTTCACTGTTGCAATACGGTTTCCTTTGTTTGAAACTGCAAAAAATGTTCCAATTAATAAAACTATTGGGAAAATATATGCAATTAAACCAAATACACCAAAGAAAAATCCACTGACGGTATTTCCAATTTTGCCACCAATTCCAAAGTTACTGATAAACAGTAAAACGGAAACTGCAAGAACAAGCCAGAGTACCACTTCTTTTGTGAAGTTCTCTTTCTCCTGCTGTTTCTTTGCAGCAGCGGTTTTGCGCCCAGACGCAGCTTTACTGCCTGTTTTCTTTTTCGTTGTTGAACGCTTTTTTGTTTGTGCTGCCAATGATTGTTACCTCCAAGTCTTTTAAGCATCTATCTTATACCAGATAGAAAAATCCTCCAATGGAAATGCATCCTACAATCAGACAGTAAATTGCAAATCCACGAAACTTTTTGTTTTTTACAATTGCTAATGTGATTTTGATACAGATAAAGCCGATAACTGCCGCAATCAGCATTCCAACGACATAGCAGGTCAGTTCACTGCTTGAAACAGCCAGCTTATCAAAATCCTTTAATTCTACAAGCATCGCACCTAAAATTGCAGGAATTGACATTAAAAATGAATATTTTACTGCAAACTTGCGGTTAAAGCCGCTTACTAAGCAGGCAGTGATTGTTGCACCGCTTCGTGACAAGCCCGGTAAAACTGCAATTCCCTGTACAATACCAATTCCAAACGCATTTGAATATGTAATATCCTTTGGAATTTTATCTCCATCTTTACAAAAATCTGCCACAAAAAGCAGAATTGCCGTAATCACAAGACAAATTCCCGGAATGAGCAGAATATCCTGCGCCTGCTCTACGACTTTTTTCCCCACGATTCCAATAATTCCAGTCGGAATCGTGGAAACAATAATTAACATTACGAACTTGCGGTATCCACTGATTACCACCTTGCGGTAATCACTGTATGCAAGTTCTTCATTTGCTTTTTTGCCTTTCTTTCCAGAATTGCTCAGATAAAGAAATACATTTCTGAAAAAAAGAACACAATTCACAAGTGCATCACAAAGCATTCCAATGCCTTCTGCAATCATTCGGAAAATATCCTTATAAAAAACGATACAGATAGCAAGTAAAGTTCCTACATGGAGCAATACATCAAAAAGAATGCCTGTTTCTATATCTACATGAAACAGATTTTTAAATAAAGCGAGATGTCCCGAGCTGCTGACTGGCAAAAACTCAGTAAGTCCCTGAATAATCCCCATGATAATCGCCTGTATTAATGACATAACTTCCTCCCTTATCTTATGTTGCTTCCTACGCAAGTCTACGATAGTCTTTATCACATACTTTTTAATTTTACCATATTTAGAGTGAATTGTCATCAAAAAGGTTTTTTAGCACCATATTTAGTTATCTATGCTTGCTTTTTTCTTTACGAATTTCTTCATGCAGCTTTTCAAATGCCTGATGGATTCCACCCACTTCATTAATAAGCCCTTCTTCGACTGCCTTTTTCCCAATGAGAATCGTTCCCAAATCCTTTGTCAAAATTCCGGTATTCATCATAAGCTCTTCCAAACGCTCTTTTTTCGCAGTAGAATGAGCTACAATAAATTCTAAAATTCTATCCTGCATCTGTTTAAAATAATCATAAGTCGGCTGTGCTCCAATGACAGTTCCACTCATACGCACTGGATGAATCACCATTGTTCCTGATGGTACAATAAAAGAATAGTCTGTCGACACAGCAAGAGGAACTCCTATCGAATGACTTCCACCAAGCACTAATGATACGGTTGGTTTTTCAATGGATGCAATCATTTCTGCAATTGCGAGACCGCTTTCTACATCACCACCTACCGTATTCAACAATAAAAGCAGACCATCTACTTCCTTATCTTCATCAATTGCAGCAAGCTTTGGCAGCACATGTTCATATTTTGTTGTTTTCGTGGTGGATGGCAGGCACTCATGACCTTCAATCTCACCGATAATCGTCAACATTGATATCCTGTCCTCATTGCCCTCTATATCCAACTGCCCAAATTCTTTTAATTCCTCATTTTTTTCATTTTTTATTTCCTGCTTATCATGTTCGCTCATGGTGACCTCCTATCATTTTACAAAAAGTACAGGCTGTTGTATGTGCCGATACAAAAAGTGGGATGCCTTAGACATCCCACTTTTAGAATCACCATTATTTGATTTTTTATGCATTAGCAGCCAAGCAGATAATTATATAAACCTTCATATCTGCCCTTTGAAGACTTCCAAGAATAATCATTTGCCATTCCGCGGTCAATCATCTGATTCCACTGTTTCTTGCGGTCAAAATAAATATGTTTTGAATAATTGATGACATTTAACATTTCTTCGCCATTGTAATTAGCAAAGGAGAAACCATCACCAGTATTTTCATATTCATTAAATGGTTTTACAGTATCACGAAGCCCTCCTGTCTCGCGGACAATTGGAACTGTTCCATAACGGAAAGAAATTAACTGTGTTAATCCGCAAGGTTCAAACTGTGATGGCATTAAGAATGCATCTGCAGCAGCATAAAGCTTGTGAGCCAAATCATCGGAATAACAGATATTTGCAGAAACTCTGTCGCCATATTTCCATGCGTAATGACGGAACATATTCTCATACTGTGGGTCACCTGTTCCAATTACAACAAACTGTGTATAATCGTCAACGATTCTATCAATCACATAATTGATTAAGTCTAAGCCCTTCTGGTCTGTCAGTCGTGAAATCAAACCAATCATGTATTTCTTCTTGTCAACGGCAAGTCCAAGCTCTTCCTGAAGCTTTAACTTGTTGTTAATTTTCTTCTTACGGAAGTTCTCTGCATTGTAATTGCTGTAAATCTTCGGGTCCGTATCCGGATTATATACCTCATAATCAATACCATTTACAATTCCCTGCATATCGTAATGTCTTGCGGAAAGCAGTCCATCTAACCCTTCTCCATAATATGGTGTCTGAATTTCCCATGCATAGGAATCACTTACTGTAGTGATATAATCTGCATAAACAAGACCACCCTTTAACATATTTGCATCTTTTTTGAATTCTAACTTATCCGGTGTAAATAAGTCTGTAGAGAAACCTGTCAGACCTCTCATTGTCTTAATATCCCATACACCCTGGAATTTCAGATTGTGAATGGTGATAATGGATTTCATTCCCCAGTAAAAAGAATCTGCCTGGAATTCATTTTTGAGATAAACAGGAATCAAACCAGTCTCCCAGTCATGACAGTGAATTAAATCCGGTCGGAAATTAATCTGTTTTAACATAGATAATACCGCTTTATCAAAGAAAACAAATTTCTCAATGTCATAACGGATGTTGCCATATGGCGCGTCGCAGGTAAAATATTCCTGATTATCGATAAAATAGTAGGTAATACCATTATAAACATACTTTAAAATTCCTACATACTTATTCTGTATATAGTTTCCGGCATTCATCCAAAAGTGAGCAACATACTCAAACTGACTTCTGAACTTCTCAGGAATGCAGCTATAATTTGGAATTACAACTCTTACATCCCACTCATCTTTGTCAAACTCTTTTGGCAATGCTCCACATACGTCTGCCAACCCACCTGTTTTGATAAAAGGAACACATTCTGATGCTGCAAAAAGTATTTTCTTCATAAGTACCCTCCATACTATTGATACTAAATTGATATTATATAGTTTCTAATGCCTGTGCTAAATCAGCAATAATATCCTCTACATTTTCGATTCCAACAGAAAGACGAATCAAATCAGCTTCAATACCTGCTTCTTTTAACTGCTCATCTGTCATCTGGCGGTGTGTATGACTTGCCGGATGAAGTACGCAGGTTCTTGCATCTGCAACATGTGTTACGATTGCTGCAAGTTTTAAGCTGTCCATAAACTTCACTGCTGTCTCGCGGTCTCCCTTAATTCCGAAAGACATAACGCCGCAGATACCGTTTGGCAGATATTTTTCTGCAAGTGCATGATATTTATTATCTGGAAGCCCAGCGTAATTTACCCATGCCACTTTCTCATGATTATTTAAAAATTCTGCTACCTTCTGAGCGTTTTCGCAATGTCTTGCCACTCTTAAATGAAGTGTTTCAAGACCAACATTTAATAAAAAGCTATTCATTGGAGAAGGAGCAGAACCCAAATCACGCATCAACTGTGCAGTTGCTTTTGTAATATAAGCTCCTTTACCGAATTTCTCAGCATATGTAATTCCATGATAAGATTCATCCGGTGTGCAAAGTCCCGGGAACTTCTCTGCATGAGCCATCCAGTCAAAATTACCGGAATCAATAATTGCACCACCAACTGCCATCGCATGTCCATCCATATATTTACTTGTAGAATGTGTTACGATATCTGCACCCCATTCAAACGGTCTGCAGTTCATTGGTGTTGCAAAAGTATTATCAATAATCAATGGCACACCATGCTCATGTGCTGCCTTTGCAAATTTCTCAATATCAAGAATTACAATGGATGGATTAGAAATTGTCTCAGCAAATACTGCCTTGGTATTTGGTTTAAACGCTGCACATAATTCTTCATAAGAAGCATCCGGATTAATAAATGTACAATCAATACCCTGTTTCTTTAAAGTTGTTCCTAAAAGATTAAATGTTCCGCCATAAACTGCATTTGAACAGATAACATGGTCACCAGCTTCACAAATATTAAATACTGCATAATAATTTGCAGCCATTCCCGAAGCTGTAAGCATTCCTGCGTAACCACCTTCTAAGGAAGTGATTTTCTTCGCAACCATATCATTGGTTGGATTCTGAAGTCTTGTATAAAAATAACCATCTGCTTCTAAATCAAACAGCTTTCCCATCTGTTCGCTGTCATCATATTTATATGTAGTGCTCTGATAAATCGGAAGCACACGTGGCTCTCCATTCTTTGGCTGCCAGCCGCCCTGTATACATTTTGTCTCAATCCGGTAATCTTTTTCCATTTGTGTAGTACTCCTCTTTTTCCATGTCATATATATAAGTTTATGATATAACATTTTTAACAATAATTCTACAGTTTTTTTGTGCTTTTCTAATAGAAATATACTGATATATAAACAAAAAACTTTCCTTACAGTTTTTACCATAAAGAAAGTTTTCTCGTTTGTTTTTATTCTATTCGTCCCAGTTGTGGTAAACTTCCTGCACATCATCCTCTGCATCTAATAAATCTAAGATACGGTTGATGTTTGTTAAGTCTTCCTCTGCTGTTAATTCTACATAATTCTGTGGAATCATTGTAACCTCAGCCTGTGCCATTGGAATTTTTTCTGCTTCTAATGCACTTCTTACTGCCTCAAAATCATCTGGAGCTGTAAGTACTTCAAAGCTGTCTTCTTCCTCTGAGAAATCTTCTGCACCTGCATCTAATGCAATCATCATAAGGTCGTCTGCTTCCATTTCGCAGTCTTCTTTTGCGATGATAATCTGACCTTTTTCGTCAAACATATAAGATACACAGCCCTGTGTACCAATGCTTCCATGACCTTTTGTAAATGCATTTCTTACATTTGCAGCAGTACGGTTTTTGTTATCTGTTAAACATTTAACGATAATAGCTGTTCCGCTTGGACCATAGCCTTCATATGTACAATATTCATAGTTTACATTTCCAAGCTCACCAGCAGCTTTTTTGATACCACGTTCAATTGTATCGTTTGGCATGTTGTTTGCTTTTGCTTTTGCAACTACCTGTGCAAGCTTATAGTTATTTGCAGGGTCTGAACCGCCCTCTTTTACAGCAACTGCGATTTCTCTACCAATAATTGTAAAGATTTTTCCTTTTGCTGCGTCATTCTTCTCTTTCTTATGCTTAATATTTGCAAATTTTGAATGTCCTGACATAATCTAAACCTCTCTTTATAAAAAATTTTATTATTCAATATTAACTCAGACGTTTTATTCTACCACCATTTCACCATTCTGGCAAGAATCATCCTCCTGCAAAATCGCATGTTCTGGTGCTTTTGTTACTTTTACAGATTGAATCATTTTATTTTCTATGGAAAGTACTTCAAAAAGATAACCATAGGCTTCTGCCGAAAATGTTTCATCCTCAGTTGGAATTTTACCTATCAGAGAAATCATAAAACCGTTTAAGGTTTCAAACTCCTCTTCCGCTTCTTTCTGTTTCACACCAAGCGTCTCAAGCGCATCCTCTAATGGTGTCATACCGCTCATAATGAAGCTTCCATCAAACATACGCTCAATCAGAAGTTCTTCCTCATCATGCTCGTCCTCAATGTTTCCGACAATTTCCTCTAAAATATCTTCCATTGCAACGATGCCTGAGGTTTGTCCATATTCATCAACAACCACAACCATATGACTTTTTTCAGACTGCATCATCGTAAATAAGGTATTGATATTACGTGTTTCTGGAATAACTTCTACTTCTCTGATTAAATTTGCGATGTCCTTAATCGGCTTCTCGAATAACTGGTGCTCCTGACTTAACGCAAGCGCTTCCTTAATATGAAGCACACCGATAATATTATCTATATCTTCTAAATATACCGGATATCTGGAATAATTATTTTCTTTTAAAAAGCTTAAAGTCTCAAGGAATGTCATAGAACCATCTAGCGCAACAATATTTTTGCGGTGTGTCATGATATCCTTTGCCTCTTTATCGCCAAATTCAAAAATATTATGTATCATTTCTGCTTCACTTGCCAACAAAACACCCTGCTCATGTCCTTCATTGACCATAGAAATGATTTCTTCTTCCGTCACATCATCTAAGTCTTTTAATGGGTCAATTCCAAATAACTTTGCAATCAAATTTGATACTGCATCTAAGACTACAACGAATGGGAAAAATAACACTTCCACCACGCGAAAAACCATTACGAGCGAATACGCCCATGCTTCGGCTTTTCTGGAAGCAATTTTTTCCGGAATATAAATGCCAAAAATCAGCATTAAAATCATTAAAATAGCAAAAACTAAGATGCTTTGCAGTGTGGACATGAAAAATGCTGCCTTTCCCGGAAAGAATACATTTTTCCAGAGTGGAACAAGCAAAAAGCCCATCAGCATATGTATTGTCAGCATTGCCAGCTGACAAACGTGCGTATACCGCGATTTTTTATCCAGATACTGCATTAATAGTTCGGCTTTTTTGCTGCCCTCTTTCGAAAGCTTCTCTACAGATGCTTCGTTTAGGTTCTGCATAGCTGCAACAAATCCAAATACAACCGCATCCATTGCCAATAATACAATCAAAATAATCATCCCTGTAGTGGGACTGCCTCCATCGTCCATTATATAACCATGCCTTTCCTGTTACCTGCACACCTTAAACCGCAGGCACAAATTTGCGTGTGAAATGATTCACACTTTTCTCTTTTTGTCAAAAATATAAAGCATTTGAAATCATACCATTTCGTAGTAAAATAGTCAAGGGTATGACTTACCAAGGTATTTACCTGATTTCACCATGTATATTCTTATGTAAGCAGCTCTAAGCTGATTTCAAGTGCTTTATCTACTTTTCCAAGAATCTGATTGTCTAAATGACATACCTTATCCTTTAGACGTTTTTTATCTATTGTACGAAGCTGTTCTAACAAAACAACGGAATCCTTCATCAAATCATATTTTTCACAATCTAATTCTACATGTGTTGGCAGCTTTGCCTTATTCATCTGTGAAGTAATTGCCGCACAGATAACGGTTGGACTATGTCTGTTTCCTACATCATTCTGAATAATAAGAACCGGACGTACACCGCCCTGCTCAGAACCAACGACAGGTCTTAAATCTGCGTAAAATATATCACCTCGTCTAATAATCATACTTATACACTCCATAATCAAGCATTTTATTTTCCTGTTTACGGATAGTATTTCCCATTTCAACGGGTGTATTCTAAATTATTCTGAAAAATAATCTTTCTCGCTGATAACTTTTCCATTTCGTAAAAACATTCTTGGAACACGTTTTCCTAAATCACAGACAAATTCATAATTGAATCTGCCGGAAACCTCACCTAATTCCTCGAATGTAAGGGTGTATTCACCATCTGTTCCGGCTAAGGTAACTTCATCTCCGATTTTGACATCAGGAATGTCTGTTACATCTACCATAAACTGGTCCATGCATACTCTGCCGCAGATTGGTGCTTTTTTTCCATGAATCAAAACGACTCCTTTTCCAGAAAGACCGCGGCAGTAACCGTCGCCATATCCTACCGGAATGGTTGCAATCATACGCTCTTCTTTTGTCACATAAGTTCCGCCATAGCTTATTTCGCGTCCTGCTTCTAATTTTTTCACATATGCAACATGCGATTTTAAAGTCATGACTGGTTTTAAATCAATGCTGTTCTTATCGACTTCATCAGATGGCCAAAGACCATACATAATAATTCCTGCACGTACAATGTCCATGTATGCTTCCGGGATTTCTGCAATTCCTGCACTGTTTGCGCAATGCTTAAGTGGAATCTCAACGCCTCTTTTTTCAAGCATCGTAAGCATTTCTTTAAAAAGCGCAATCTGCTTATGAGTCGCTGTTTTATCTAATTCATCGGCTCTTGCAAAGTGTGTGAAAATCCCTTCTACAATAATATGCGGCAGCTTACTGATTTGTTCCATTTCATCGGCAGCTTCCTCTGTTACCTGATAACCAATTCTGCTCATTCCGGTATCAACTGCAAAATGGATTTTACAGTTTTTGCCTGCTTTTGCAGCAGTATCCGATAATGTCTGTGCCATCTCAAGTGTAAATACAGTTGGCTCAATATCGGCATTAATAACTGCCTCATAATGTTCCGGGAAAACATATCCAAGAATTAATATTGGCTTTTTCATGCCATTTCTTCTTAAAATAATTCCTTCTTCAACAGTTGCAACTGCGTATCCGTAAATATAATCTACGGATTCTAATTCTCTTGCAATTTCCACTGCACCATGACCATAACCATCGGTTTTGATTACTGCCATAATCTTTGTATCTGGTTTTAATTTTTTGTGCATGGAATCCAGATTATATAAAACTGCATCCAAATCAATATATGCACATACTCTGCTATGCTTATTCATTCTTAATTCTCTTTTCTATCTCAAATTCCGCTTATACGTTACAAAATCCACTAATTTTTGCCTGCGCGTCCATCATACCACATATCCTCTAATGCTTCAACGCTCCTGCATTGTAAAAGCCATTACTTCGCGCAGTCCGTTTATTAAATCAGATGCCATAAGACCTGCTGTTCCTGTATGGACTGCGGCTGTATCTCCTGCCAGTCCATGAAGATACACAGCAAGCGGTGCTGCCTCTTCCCCGCGCATTCCCTGCGCCATAAGACCTGCAAGAATTCCTGCAAGCACATCACCACTTCCGGCAGTTGCCATGCCATTATTTCCAGAAAGATTTAAATAGCTCTGTCCATATGGCACGCTTGTAACCGTATGTTCATCTTTTAACACGCAGATAACATTGTACTGACGTGCAAATTCTTCTGCCGCATCAATTAATTTGGTCTGCAAATAAGAAACAGTGTCACCTGTCAGGCGGCTCATCTCTCCTAAATGCGGTGTTAAAACCATTTCGGTATGAGGTTTTAATAAAATCGACGTATCTTTTGCAATGACATTTAATGCATCTGCATCAAATACCACTGGCACTGACGAATTACGAATCACATTTTTTACAATAGATGCTGCTGTATCACTTGTTCCGATTCCCGGTCCGCACAAAATCACATCTGCCCAGTTAATTGCATCGGTCAATTCCTGAATATCTATTTTTTTGGCATTGTAAGTTGTAAGAACTGCCTCAGGCAGTGCAGTCTGGATAATAGTTCTGTTTTCTTCCGGTGTAAAGACACGCACTAATCCACATCCTGCCGCATAAGCACTTTTTGCAGAAAAAAGTGCCGCGCCTGCCATATTTGCGCTTCCTGCAATCACAAGCAGCTTCCCGAATGTGCCTTTATTAGAATGAGACGGACGTTTTGGCAGCAATGACAAATCTGTTTTTTCGTAGGCTGCCACTGCCGGTTTTCTTTCTAAAAAGCTTCGCTCATTAATTCCAATCTCAGCGGTTACGATTTCTCCCACACATTCATTGCCCGGCCATAAATGCATTCCGACTTTATCAAACGCAAAGGTCACTGTAAGGTCTGCAGCAAATGCTACGCCTTGTACACCGCCGTTATCTACGGACACACCGGACGGAATATCTATCGCCGCTTTATACGCTGTCATGTCATTCATCTGCTGGATTAACTGCTTATAACTGCCTTCAATTGCTCTTGTAAGACCCACTCCAAATAATGCATCAATTACAAGGTCATATGTTTTTCCGGCAGGAATCTCTTCAAGCACTTCAAACCCATATGCTTTTAAGATTTCCTGCTGTTTTTTATTCTGCTCTGTTGCTTTTTTTCTATCACCAAAAAGTACAATATCAGCAGCCACTTCCTCAAGTCTTAACATACGTCCAACTGCAAGTCCGTCACCACCATTATTTCCTGTGCCGCAGACAACTAATACCTGCTTTTTTTCACAAGCAAAATGCTTTTTTAATTCTTCTATAAAAGCAACTGCTGCGCGCTCCATCAAAAGCAGTGACGGAAGTTTAAAAACCTCTGTTGTATTTGTGTCATACTGCTTCATTTCGCGGCTGTTTACTAAATATTTCATCGTTAAAACCTCACCTTTCCCAGACATTTAAAACTTTGTAATACCTTTTGTGCAAGGTTATTTCCTATGTACGCTGTTGCAAATTAGGGACATATCCTTTCCAAAACAAATGCATTTTTGTACCTGACTACCTGCTCCCATTTTGAAAAAAGACACGTCCCTAAGTTTTAAGAATTCTTTTTCTCATTTCTTACGATGTTGTAGGAAAGCTGCATTAAGCTGTCTGATAAATGAACATTTTCTACAACAACATCTTTGTCGATTAAATCCAAATCAACATGTGCAAAATTCCAGATTGCATGAATACCTAAATCTACAAGACGATTTGCAATTGCATCTGCTTTTGACTTTGGCATAGTCAATGCCGCGATATCCACCTGATTATTTTTGCAGTATTCTTCTAATTCATCCAACATATAAACGCGGATTCCTCTGACAAGATTTCCGTCCATTGCCGGATTGACATCAAATAATGCTGTAATTTTAAATCCAAGCTTTTCAAACTTGACATAGTTTGCAAGTGCCTGACCTAAATTACCAGCACCAATCACAATAATATTATGCTGCTTATTTAATCCAAGAATCTTACCGATTTCTTCGTATAAATATTTTACGTTATATCCATAGCCCTGCTGTCCAAAGCCGCCAAAATTGTTCAAATCCTGACGAATCTGCGATGCAGTCACATTCATTCTTCTGCTGAGTTCGTTTGATGAAATACGTTCTACACCATCATCAATCAGTTCTCCTAAGTATCTGTAATACCGAGGCATTCTACGAATTACAGCCTGGGAAATCTCTTTTTCTTCCATCATTTCAGTCCCCTTTTTCCCTATTCTGCCAGCTACTAAACATTTTTATTATAGTGATTTAGGCATCATATGTCAATGTGTGAAATTTTTAACTATCTAGCTCTAATGACAGTTCTTCCCAGCTTTCGTAACATGCATCGAGTTCTTCCCGATATGTGTTCTGTTTTGCAGTCAGTTCTCCTAATTTCGCTGAATTTACTGCATTTTCCGGCTTTGCACATTCCTCGTCAATTTCTTCGATTAAAGCTTCAAGTTCTGCAATACGCTCTTCTGTCTTTTTTAAGGAATTTTCAAGCTTACGGATACGTGCCTGCTCTGCTTTTTGTGTCTGCCAGTCTACTTTCTGTTCTGACTGATTTACAGTTTCTGCAGCAGTCTCTGTTTCCTGTTTTTTTACAAACAGCTGATTCATGTGCTCACGTTTTTCTAAGTAATAATCGTAATTGCCAATATAATTGATAACTGTTTCACCAGTCAGTTCTAAAATACGTGTCGCTGTCTGATTGATAAAATATCGGTCATGGGAAACAAAAAATACCGTTCCAGTATAGTTTTTTAAGGCTTCTTCTAAGATTTCCTTGGAAGTAATGTCCAAGTGGTTCGTCGGCTCATCGAGAATCAAAAAGTTCGCATCGGATAACATCAGTTTTGCAAGTGAAACACGTCCTCTTTCGCCACCACTCAAATCACCGATTCGCTTAAACACATCATCATCCGTAAATAAAAATGCTGCCAATACATTGCGCACTTTTGTATTGTTTAAATCAGGATAAGCATCTGCAATTTCATCGAAAATCGTCTTTTCCATGTGTAAAAGCTGATGCTCCTGGTCGTAATAACCGATGTGTACGTTGCTGCCTAATGTAACAGTTCCTGCATCCGGTGCAATAAGCTCATTGATAATCTTTAAAATCGTGGTCTTACCAGTTCCGTTGTTGCCGATTAATGCAACTCTTTCCCCACGTTTAATTTCAAAATCAATATCTGAAAATAAGTTTAATGAGTCAAAGGATTTCGCAAGTTTTTCTACTTTTAAAACATCATTTCCGCTGACCACGTTTGGCTCTAAAACAATTTTAATATCAGTATTGTCATCCACCGGTTTTTCCATACGCTCAATTTTATCAAGCATTTTCTCGCGGCTTTCGGCACGCTTAATGGATTTTTCGCGGTTAAAGGATTTTAATTTGGCAATAACCTCTTCCTGGTGCTTGATTTCACGCTGCTGATTATAATACTGCTTAATCAGTGCTTCACGTACCTGCGCTTTTTTCTTGGAAAATTCTGAATAATTTCCTTGATACACATAGCTTTTATGCTGGAAAATTTCAATTACTTTCGTTACCACCCGGTCAAGGAAATAACGGTCATGGGATACGATTAAAACTGCTCCCTTGTAATTCATCAGATAACCTTCTAACCAACGAATTGACTCGATGTCCAAGTGGTTGGTCGGCTCGTCTAAAAGCAGCACATCCGGCTTTGTCACAAGCAGCTTACATAAAGACACGCGAGTTTTCTGTCCCCCGGAAAGCTCTTCCATTTTTTTATCAAAGTCTTCCTCTGTAAAACCAAGTCCTTTGATAATTCCTGTCACTTCACTGCGGTAGGCATAACCGTTCTTTTGTTCAAATTCATGGCTTAATTTATGATAAGCATCTAATAAACGCTCTAATTCCCCGCCCTGTAACTGATTCATCTGTGTTTCCATCTGGCGGATTTTTTCTTCCATTTCGATGATTTCACGTTTCGAATCAAGGACTTCTTCATAAATTGTTTTATGACCAGAAATATCCTGATACTGCGCAAGATATCCAAGTGTTTTGTCTTTTGCAAGCACCACTTCTCCAGTGTCTGCATTTTCTTCCTGCATAATTATTTTAAGCAGCGTAGATTTGCCGGCACCATTGATGCCGACAACCGCTGCTTTTTCATTCTCTTCGATATGAAAACTTACTTCTTTTAAAATTTCGTCAGTCCCGAATGACTTTGAGATATTCTGACATGATAAAATCATAACTTTTTCTCTGCTAATGCAGCCTTTCTAACTATAAAGATGCCTCTAATGTCTCTCTGATTGCTTTGATAAATCCCTCACTGCTTAATACAGTTGGATTCTCGATTGTAGTAATCAGTGCGAGGTCTTTTGTCATTTTACCATCTTCGATAGTTTTTACACAAGCCTTTTCTAATTTATCTGCGAAATTCTGTAATTCTGTGTTGTTGTCAAGCTCACCACGTTTTCTTAATGCGCCTGTCCAAGCAAAGATAGTTGCCACAGAGTTGGTAGATGTTTCTTCTCCTTTTAAGTGTTTGTAATAATGACGCTGTACTGTTCCATGAGCAGCTTCATACTCGTAATATCCGTCTGGAGAAACTAATACAGATGTCATCATTGCAAGTGAACCGAATGCAGAAGAAACCATGTCACTCATAACGTCTCCATCGTAGTTTTTACAAGCCCAGATGTAACCGCCTTCTGACTTCATAACACGTGCTACTGCATCGTCGATTAATGTGTAGAAATATTCAATTCCTGCAGCTTCGAATTTCTCTTTGTATTCTGCATCGAAGATTTCCTGGAAAATATCTTTAAATGTATGGTCATATTTCTTAGAAATAGTATCCTTTGTTGCAAACCATAAATCCTGCTTTGTATCTAATGCATAGTTAAAGCAGCTCTTTGCAAAGCTTTCGATAGAACCATTTAAGTTGTGCTGTCCCTGAATAACACCTGCACCTGTAAAGTTATGAATTAACTCTCTTGTTTCTGTTCCGTCTTCTGCTGTATATACTAATTCGCATTTTCCAGCTGCTGGAATTTTCATTTCAGTTGCCTTGTATACATCACCATAAGCATGTCTTGCAATTGTGATTGGTTTTTTCCAGGATTTTACGTTTGGCTCAATTCCTTTTACAATGATTGGTGCGCGGAATACTGTTCCGTCTAACATTGCACGAATTGTACCATTTGGGCTTTTCCACATTTCTTTTAAGTTGTATTCTGTCATTCTTGCTGCGTTTGGTGTGATTGTTGCACATTTTACAGCAACACCGTATTTCTTTGTAGCGTTTGCAGAATCAACTGTTACCTGGTCGTTTGTCTCATTTCTATACTCAAGACCTAAATCATAATACTCTGTGTTTAATTCGATAAATGGACTTAATAATTCATCCTTAATCATTTTCCAGAGGATTCTGGTCATTTCATCTCCATCCATCTCTACTAATGGTGTTGTCATTTTAATTTTTTCCATTGCTTTTCTCCTTTACCCTTATCATTGTTCTATTAATTTGTCCCATCCATAGCGGTCCATATTTTTCATTGTATTCTTTATGTGCTCAGTTGCAAGCTTTTCTGCCATTTTTGCATCATGATTTTTTAATGCTTCAACAATTTTGCGATGCTCATCGTTTGATTCTACGGCACGCTCAGATACTGCAAGCGTCACTCTTCTCACACGCTGCACATAATGGTGGAAATCAGACAATACATGACGTAATTCCTTACTTTCTGAGGCTGCATAAATTATCTCATGAAATTTATTATCTAATTCTACCACCTGCTCTGAATTTCCTTTTGCTCCATGAAAATCAGATAAAAAGATGTTTTCTTCCAATTCATCCAGCTGCTCTTTGGTAATATTCGCAGCCGCCCATTTTGCACACAAGCCCTCTAATCTGCAGCGGATTTCGTAGATGTCTTTGATATCCTTCTGTGAGATTCCGACAACATATGCGCCTTTATTTGGAATAATTGTAACTAATCCCTCTAATTCCAACTGGCGGAGTGCTTCGCGCACCGGTGTACGGCTGACACCAAGCTCTTCCCCAATTGTCTTTTCTTTTAATTCCTCATCCTTGGCGTATTTCCCTTGCAGAATATTTTCACGAATGGTATGAAATACGCGGGAACTTAAGGAATAATTATCTTCACCCATATTTTACCTCTCAAGACTGTCGATTTTCAGTTTTTTGCAGCAATTGTCAATTTCTTCTACCAGCTCAGCATCTGTTAAAACAGTGACACGTCCGTCTTCATACTGTTTGTCTACCCATACTTTTACCAGCTTTACAAGCTCTGAGTTCTTATCTACCCATTTCTCTTTTGGCAAATGATAATAGGAATTAATCCAATGTGCAATTCCTGCCAAACCAGAGGTATTAGAAACAGATACAAGTGGTGGACGGTTTAAGAATTTTCCAGTGTCGAAGATATTATAAATTTCTTCATTCTTTAATAAACCATCTGCATGGATTCCTGCTCTTGTTACATTGAAGTTGCTTCCGACGAAAGGTGTTCTGCTTGGCTGTACATAGCCTAATTCCTTTTCAAAGTATTCTGCAAGTTCTGTAATCACAGTTGTATCCATTCCATCTAATGTGCCCTTAAGCTGTGCATATTCAAATACCATTGCTTCTAATGGTGTATTTCCGGTTCTTTCACCGATTCCGAATAAAGAACAGTTGACACCACTTGCACCATAAAGCCATGCAGTTGTGGAGTTGTTTACTGCTTTATAGAAATCATTATGTCCATGCCATTCGATTAATTCAGAAGGTACTCCGGCATGCGTTGTTAAACCATAGATAATTCCCGGTACGCTTCGTGGAATTACTGCACCTGGGAAGTTGACACCATAACCCATCGTATCGCAGGCACGAATCTTAATTGGAATTTTATATTCGTCCATTAATTTCATCAGTTCTAAACAGAACGGAATTACAAAGCCATAAATATCAGAACGTGTAATGTCTTCTAAGTGACATCTTGGACTGATGCCTGTCTCTAAACATTCGCGGATGACGCTTAAGTAAAGATTCATTACCTCACGTCTTGTCATTTTCATTTTGTAGAAAATATGATAATCAGAACAGCTTACAAGAATTCCTGTTTCACGAAGTCCGATATCCTTTACTAACTGGAAATCCTGTTTACTTGCACGAATCCAGCTGGTAACTTCCGGGAATTTATAACCACGCTCTAAGCATTTATAAACTGCATCTCTGTCTTTCTTGCTGTATAAAAAGAATTCACTCTGACGAACCAATCCTTTTGGGCCGCCTAATTTGTGCAGATAATCATAAATTGTCACAATCTGCTCTGTAGTATATGGTGCTCTTGACTGCTGTCCATCGCGGAAAGTAGTATCTGTAATCCAGATATTTTCAGGCATATTGTGTGGAACAATTCTATCATTAAATGCAATCTTAGGAATTTCATCATAAGGAAACAGATTATGGAACACATTTGGCTGCTCCACATCCGCAAGCTGATAGAAATGCTCTTCTAGCTGTAACAAATTTGTTTTCTGATTCATTATGACTTCACTCATAACCGTTCTCCTTTATTATATGAATATTAATTCATTGATATTGAATATTTTCTCGTGCATAATTGTATACAATTATACTTTTTACTTATTTTGTCATGCCTGACATTATTTGTCAATGAATAATATTTTATATCATATATAAATTAAAGTTATAATATATTAAAATACTATTTCTCAACGGCAATATTTACCAGATGTCTATGCTCTTTTTCCAAAGAAACCTCTTTGTATGAAAAAATATTCGCAAAACGGTCTGTCGCTTTTATCAGACGCTCACGATATTCCTCATCATTTTCGAGATAACAGATTTTGCCCGCATTTCCAATGCTTTTCTCATAATCACACTCATAACGGATAATATAATATTTCTCAGTATCTTCTAATAATACCCGGATATCGTACTTTGGCAGAAGCATCTTGACAGCATAGCTTAAAAGTTTCAGCATATATGTAATTTCATTCATTTTCTTCGGCTGGATTTCAAATTCACCCTTTTTATATAAATGGAAGGTTACTTCTTCTATTTCAGAATGAAACATATCCATCAAGGTATTTCTGGCAACCATATAATTGCCTTTGGACAAAATCAATGTATCTACATATGTTCCTAACAACATGCGATACCAGGAAGCCATCTTTTCTTTTGTACGCATGGAATCGTTTGATTCATCTATATTTACTTTTATCAGATTTGTAATCACTTCCACTGCATCATCATAGATAACACTATTTTCAATATAGTGATTTTCCATGCGCGTATAATCCTCATTTGTGTGAGTGATGCGGTCATCAAATGCCTTTTCCTCTGCTTTCATGCGGTCTTTTAATTTCTTATATTCTAATGCCGCCATAACTGGCTCTAACACGTCATCTACCACATGGAAAGGTGAAATAATCAGCTTATGTACTTTGCACTCGTTCATAAAAGCAACTGTTTCTGTCACTTTATTAGCACTTGTAATGGCAACATGTACCGTATCCGGGGAAATCATATTTGCTAATGAAAATAATTCATTTCCACTCATAATCGGCATGTTTATTTCAGAGACAAGTACATCCACTTCTCTACTGCCCAACTGCTCTACTGCAATGTCTGGTGTTGCAACAACCTGATAATCAAATACACATTCCTCTGTTGCAAGCAAATCATTTACTTTTTGAAGTACTAACTCATCTGGTTCTACAATCAATACAAAGCTCATATTGTTTTCCTCCCGCATATATTTTCTATTGCTAATCACCCTATTTTTCTCCTAATCTGGTACTTTTATCATACCAAATTCTAATATATATCACAATATTTTAAATTCGTGTAACATCTTTTTTTTCCAAACATATCATACAGTGTAAATAAAAATTTTGGAGGATTACAAAATGAGTGATTTAGCTGCAACAAACTGTGGTGGAGGTTGTTCTTGTGGAAACAACTGTGGATGTTCTATCATCTGGATTATCATCTTATTAAGCTGCTTCTGCGGTAACGGCAACAGCTCCTTATTCGGTGGCAATGATTGTGATGACAACAACGGCTGTATGTGGATTATCTTATTACTGCTCTTCTGTGGATGCGGTAATAATAACAGAAGTGGAATCTGCTGCTAATACAGATAACACCCCAAACTCTCCTTTAGGCGAAAAAGAGCGGTATCACCGCTCTTTTTCGTCTTTCTTATTTTTTCTTTTCTGCATCAGTTTTTTATAAACCTCACACTCTTCCGGGACTTTTCTTCGTTTCAAACATTCTTCATCTATTTCATATACACTATTATCATCAATAATTAACATACGCATATCTCCTTTCTCTTTAACATATGCGCCAGATAAATTTGTGAACCAGCGCACACTTCGCATATTCTAAAACCTAAGCTCATAGAATAAAAGAAAAAGGCTCATTATGAATCAGGATATAGCTTTTACAACATTCGACCAGATTACCCAGACAAGGGAAATTCAAATGTTAAAAACCATTGTTCCTTACATGAAAAATGAACAAAAAAAACAATTTGCCATATTAATAAAATATATGGAGCTGCAAAACACAGCAAAAATATTTGCCACAGATGACCAGCTTGTGTCGATGTGTTCCATGCCCGAAGAAGAAAACAACACAATTGCCATGCTCAATGAGCTTCGCAAATTCTGTTCCCCAAAAGAGGCAGAAACTATCGATACGCTTACAAATTTACTATCTGTTTTAGAAACTTATGATTCTTGTTTTTCAACGATAGGAGGTAACTAATGGATTTTAGTAATATGTTTCAGAATAATCCGGCATTCGCTAATCTTACACCCGAAAAAATTGCTTTTTTGCAGAATTTTGCATCTGCAAGCAAGCCAACAGATATGCGCTCCATGCTGCCATTTTTAATGAGCACCATGAATAATGCCAAAAAAGAAAATATCCAGTTTTCCGAAACGGAAACTGACCTGTTAATTCAGGTTTTAAAAATGAATTTATCTCCTGAGGAGACAGAACGTGTCGACAAAGTAATGAATCTCATAAAAGAAAGAAAGAGTGGCAGCTAACCACTCTTTTCTTTCATAAATAGGAAAATGCATCGCATTCTTTTTTACCAAATCGAAGCCATTTCTACTTCTAACAGCTTATCAATTGGTGCTGTACTCTTTCCATTTCCATCTGTTCCTTCAAAGTATTTCTCACTTGCAGACTCAAATAACACATAAACATTTCCATCTTCGATTGCAATTTCCTCAGAACAAGGAGGCATCTCAATCTTAATGGTAGGTTCATCCGGGCTTTTAGTCATTGTCAAAAGTGAGGAATAACCTTTTAAATAAGATGATTTGCTTCTTCCTAAGGAAGTACTTAAATAAACAGAGCCATCTTCGTCAAACGCAACACCCTGCACGCGGCAAGGAATATTATAAGAACCTAATGCAACAAGTTTATCTTTTTCATCATCATATGTGTAAGATATCATCTTAGAATCAAAAAATTTTGAATAAGATGCAACCCATAATCTTCCACCATACCAGGTGATACAGGACGGTTTATTTTTCAATGAATATTCCACTGTAATACCGGATGCATCCACACAATTTCCAACGGTATTCTCTGTTAAAAGATTAATATACTCATAGGAAATGCGCTCTAATGTATTCGAATTTGAATGACATATCCATACGTTTTCGCCATCAAATGTGATTCCACCTAAATGACTTTCTTTTTTCATTTCAAGTGTTAATAAAAATTCACCTGTCTCCCTGTCAAATATCATTAAAGAGCCTGGCAGATGCTTTGATTCTGCATAAGCTGTCATTAAGATATAATCCGGTGTAAAACATAATCCCTGCATACACTGTGATTCGCTGCTGATGGCATTATTCAGATAGTCTTCCACTCTTGTAGACGGCATACCCGGAATCTCGACATCATCAACAAAGTTGTATTCACATTCTTTTAATTCTTTCTGATTCTGATTGACTAACTTCTTGGTCTGGTAGGAATACATTTCGACATTATAATAATTGTCGATTTTGTCCGTCCATTTTGCAAAAAGAACCATATTTGAGGCGTTCTCATCAGTAATCTCTGTTATCTTATTCTGATAAGAACTATCTGTGTACCATCCAGCAAAATTGTAACCGGCTCTTGTTGGCACACCAAGAACTACTGGCAATTCATCCTTCTGAATGATTTCTTCATTATTCTCATGATTTACTCCACCATTCAGCGCATATTTAACATGGATTGTATCAGACTCTTCTTCCGCAGAGATAGTCTCTGCTATTAACAGACTAGAATCTACATTATTTACAATCCAGTCTTCGCCCATAATATGCGCACGTGCAAACTGTGGGTCATTTACAAGAAAAATAAAAACGTATAAAATTGCCAGTAATTCTCTTCTAATCCTCAAATGTCCCACTTCCTTACTCTTCAAGATTTTCCAGCTTATTCGCTCTGCTTTCAATCTCCTTCTCCTGAACATCTGAAGGTGCTTGCTCATATCTCGCAAACTCGTAAGAATAAGTACCGCTTCCACCAGTCATGGAACGTAAATCAGTGTTGTAACCAAATAATTCCATATATGGAATGTCTGCTACAATTTCCTGATATCCATTGTCTGTTGGATTCATGCCAAGTACTCTTCCGCGCCGCTTATTCAAGTCGCCCATGATGTCACCTGTATATTTGTCAGGAACAAGAACCTTTAAGGATGCGATTGGCTCTAATAAAATTGGAGATGCATCCATAAAGCCCTTCTTGAAAGCCTGTCGTGCTGCTGTTTTAAATGCCATTTCTGAAGAATCTACCGGATGATAAGAGCCATCATATAAGACTGCTTTTACACCGACTACCGGATATGCTGCCATTGGACCGCTTGCACAGGATTCCTGAATTCCTTTTTCTACTGCTGGGAAGTAATTCTTTGGAACTGCACCACCAACAA
Organism: Roseburia sp.; assembly: GCA_045121975.1. GTDB lineage: Bacteria > Bacillota > Clostridia > Lachnospirales > Lachnospiraceae > Roseburia. Next base: position 125,589 of record JBGVHB010000059.1, on the reverse strand, counting down.
CCGTCTGTTCAAATACATATGGATTCTCATTGTCGCCGGATGGCTCGAAGGTCATCTTAACATGACCATACTGTCCATGACCGCCGGACTGTTTTTTGTATTTGTATTCCACATCTGCTTTTTTACGGATTGTTTCGCGGAATGCAACTTTTGGTCTCTTCAGTTCAATATCTACTTTATATCTGGTTAATAATTTACTTACAGTTACCTCTAAATGCTGGTCTCCCATACCATAGATAAGTGTCTGGGCATTTTCACTATCATTGACTACGCGAAGTGTCATATCTTCTGCGGTAAGCTTCGCAAGTGCCTGTGAAATTTTATCCTCATCACCTTTATTTTTTGCTTTGTATCTCATGTAAGTATATGGTGTGGAGATAGAGGTACGAATATACAAAATCGGATTGGCTTTTGTTGACAGGGAATCTGTTGTAGCAGTTGCTGTTAATTTTGCAAGTGCTCCGATATCTCCTGCATGCAGCTCTTTTACTTCTTCTGGTTTATTTCCAGTAAGTACATAAAGTTTACCGATTTTTTCTTCTACATCTTTGTGGTGATTAAACAGCAAATCGTCTGTTTTTAACACACCGGAATTTACCTTGATTAATGAATACTTTCCAATGAATGGGTCAACGATTGTTTTCCATACATAAGCTGATTTTGGTTTTGCAAAATCGTAATCTGCCTGATATACTTCGTTTGTTTTGGCATTAATTCCAGCGCAGTTTCTCTTTTCTGGACTTGGAAGATATTTCACAATATCAACAAGCAGTGTATACACACCTCTTGCAAGAATATTCGAACCCATTAATACAGGAACGATACTGCCTTCTGCAACATTTACGCGGAGTGCCTGTCGAATTTCATCTTCTGAAAATTCTTCTCCGTTAAAATAACGGTCCATAAATTCTTCGCTTGTCTCGGCAACTGCTTCCATTAAAGCTTCTCTGCAGATTTCAAGGTTTTCTTTGGAATAATCTGGAACATCGAATTTCTCAACTGTTCCATCTTCTTTCCAGCGTTTTGCTTTCTGCTGTAATACATTGACATAGCCTACAAACTCTCCATTCTCTCTGACTGGCAGATGGAATGGTGCAATTTTCTTGCCATAAAGTTCCTGTAAATCTGCAACTACCTGACGATAACTTGCTTCGTCAATATCCATATCTGTTACAAATACCATTCTTGGTAATTTGTAGCGTTCACAGATTTCCCATGCCTTCTTAGTTCCGACTTCAATCCCCGCTTTGCCGGATACAACGATAATCGCAGCGTCAGCAACACTGACTGCTTCTTCTACTTCTCCTACGAAATCAAAATAACCTGGAGTGTCAAGAACATTAATCTTAGTATCGTCCCATATAATAGGAACAACAGATGTGTTAATAGAAAAGAGACGTTTTATTTCTTCCTTGTCATAATCACTGATGGTATTTCCGTCAGCTACCTTTCCCATTCGAGTGGTCTGGCCAGCGAGATACGCCATCGCCTCCACCAGACTGGTCTTACCACATCCTCCATGACCTAAAAGGACTACGTTGCGAATTTTGTCAGTTGTGTAAACGTTCATAGCAAATCCTCCCATACGAGTTATTTTAAATGATAGTAATATTTTACTAAAACTGAACGTATTTTACAACTTATTTATTCACTTTTACTAATTTTTTATTATAATATCATCTTTTTGTTTATATATTATGTAGCGTTTTTAAACATTTTATATCTCTTTCCTATTATAATTTACACAATATTAACAATTTGGACATATTTCCATTTTTACAATTTAAAAATTAAAAAGTGCTGCTGTCCGCAGCAAAAATATCAATCGTATTTCCGATTATTTTTCCACTCACATTCGAAACGCTTTTTCACGCTAAAGTGTTGACTATTTTATAGAAACTGCTAAAATGATTAGGTATGTACTTATAAATGGAGGACTTTAATTATGTCATTTCAAAAAATTGGTTTTATCGGTTTAGGATTGATTGGCGGCTCGATTGCCAAACGTCTTCGTTCGCTTCATCCTGACCTTACAATAATTGCAACTGCCGGACATCTTTCTACCATCGAGAATGCTTACAATCAAAAGCTGATTTCGAACCAGACGCTTTGTGAGATTTCAGATTTTTTTGATTGTGATTATATTTTTCTCTGCACACCAGTTCAGAAAAATATTGAATATTTAAAGCAGTTAAAGGGAAATGTCAAAGAAGGCTGTATTATTACAGACGTTGGAAGTGTAAAAACTGATATTCATAAAGAAGTGATTGCGCTTGGACTAGAAGATTGTTTTATTGGTGGACATCCTATGGCCGGCTCTGAGAAAACAGGTCTGGATAATGCAACAGAATATCTTTTGGAAAATGCATATTATATTATTACTCCAACTGCACATTCCAACGAACAGAAAATTGCCGAAATGCGTGAACTTGTGACCTCTCTTGGTGCGATTCCTCTGATTTTAGATTATGAAGCACACGATTATGCCACAGCTGCTATCAGTCATCTGCCACACGTGATTGCTTACAGCCTTGTAAATCTGGTCAAGGATTCGGATGATACAAACGAAACTATGAAAACAATTGCCGCAGGCGGTTTTAAGGATTTAACACGTATTGCTTCCTCTTCTCCTGTCATGTGGCAGAACATCTGTAGTTCAAATAAAAAGCAGATTTTAAAATTAATCGATGCTTATATTAATGCTTTAACCAAAACTGCAAGAGATATTAAAGAAGACAATGCCGAAGCTCTTTTAACAGATTTTCAATCTGCGAAAGATTACCGCGATTCCATTGCCATTACTAACAAAGGTGCTATTAAGGAAGTTTACGAATTATACTTAGACCTGTTAGACGAAGCTGGTGGAATTGCTACGGTTGCAACAATTCTTGCAAGCAACAACTTGAGTATTAAAAACATCGGAATTATCAATAACCGCGAATTTGAAGATGGGGTTTTAAGACTTGAGATGTACAGCAAAGAAGCTTTAGATGCTGCAATTGCACTTTTACGAAGACATCATTATACACTTTATGAACGCTAAAAAAGCGCCGCCGCGCGACGCACTTTACTATTCCATTAAAAATACCGCCTGCGAGTTTCACCTCGCAGGCGGTATTTTTTAACTTTTTCCAAAAACTACTTTCTATAAGTCATTAAAAATCTGGTAAATATCAATTTTCAAAGAATCTGTATCTGTCATTCCGATAAAGACACCGCCATATTTATAGCCGTCTTCTACTTCTTCCACACGAACGATTTCAACAACTGCATCGACAACTTCTTTTGTCCAAATCTGAATCTTGGTATCATAATAGCTGCCAATCTCTAATTTTTTCTTTGCTTTAAACCCAAGCCCGCTTCTGGAAATATCAGTGACATCTACATGAATAAATTTTAAAGTAGTAACTCCCTCTTCATCCAGACGCTCAAGCTGAACTGACACGTCAAGGTCTAATCTCTTGTGTTTTCTCTTTTCTTCCATCGAACCTTCTCCTTGTTTTTAACACATATTCCAAACACATCTATGTGTTATTTTATACCAAAAAGTGACACATTACAAGTAAAATGCCTGTTTTCGACAACTACTTCTTTTATTTATTCCTCCGGCTGCTTTGCGGTAATAAGCATTGCATCCCCAAAGCTGAAGAAACGATATCTTTCCTGTATTGCAATTTCATAGGCATGAAGCACGTTTTCTCTGCCTGCTAATGCAGAAACAAGCATTACAAGTGTTGATTCCGGCAGATGGAAATTCGTAATCAGTGAATCAATGACTTTAAACTGATAACCCGGATAAATAAAAATCTCTGTCCAGCCGCTCTTTTCTGTTAAAAAGCCATTTTCATCTGCAGCAGATTCCAAGGTTCTTGTACTTGTTGTACCAACAGAAATGACCCGGTGTCCTTCTGCCTTTGCTTTATTGATTTTATCCGCTTCTGACTGCTCGATTCGGTAAAATTCAGAATGCATATGATGATTTAAAACATCATCTTCCTTTACCGGACGGAATGTTCCAAGTCCCACGTGAAGTGTAACCTCTGCAATTTCAACACCTTTGTCCCGCACCTGTTGTAACAGTTCCGGCGTAAAATGAAGTCCGGCTGTTGGTGCAGCCGCAGAGCCGTCATGCTTTGCATAAACTGTCTGGTAACGATTTTTATCCTGAAGTTTATGGGTAATATATGGTGGCAGAGGCATCTGACCAAGCTTATCTAATATCTCTTCAAAAATTCCTTCATAATGGAACTGAATCAAACGATTTCCTTCTTCCACAATATCTACCACTTCACCGACAAGTAGTCCATCACCAAATACGATTCTGGCACCGATTTTACATTTTTTGCCCGGTTTTACCAAAGACTCCCAAATATCATTTTCTTTTCTTTTTAATAAAAGAACCTCAATGGCAGCACCGGTATCTTCTTTGACACCCATTAATCTGGCAGGAATTACCCTGGTATTGTTAATTACTAAACAATCTCCAGGGTTTAAATACTCTAAAACATCACGAAATACATGATGCTCCACTTCTCCGGTATTTTTATCCAATACCAACAGACGGGAACTAGAGCGGTCTTCTAACGGGTCTTGCGCAATCAATTCTTCCGGTAAATCAAAATAAAAATCTGATTTATATAAATGTTCCATAAAAATCTCCATGTTTTAAATCATGCTTAGCTTCTTAATTCTGCGCCGCACTTCTTGTTTAACTGTTTTAAGATTTTCTTTACGAATGCATCCACAGATTCTGTTGTAAATGCTTCCTCCTTTGGAGTAAATACAACAGTAAATGCCATACTCTTCTGGTTTTCTGCAATCTGAGCACCTTCGTAAATATCGAATAACTTGATGCTTGTGATATATTTGCAGGCTTCCTTCATAGTCTCTTCGATTTCACCACAGGTTACGCTCTTATCTACTACGATAGCTAAGTCACGCTGCTCCTCTGCGAATTTTGGCAATGGAACGAATACAGGCTTCTTGCCATACCATTCAGAGACAAGTTTTAAATCCATTTCTAATAAATACATTGGTGTACGAAGGTCGCAGTCATCTGCAATATCATATGCAAGTTTACCAAAGTAACCGATTTCTACACCATTGCAGCTGATGCTTGCTGTCTGGTATGGATGTAAAAATGTATTGCTTGTATTGGCATAAGTAAAGGTAAGATGTAAGGTTTCTGCGATTTTTTCTGCAATTCCTTTCATTGTGAAGAAGGATTCTTTCTCACCAAAAATACCAACGCAAAGCTTTGTACGCTCATCTGGGTATTCTGTTAATGGAAGCTCACCCGGAATAAATACGTTACCAACCTCAAATAATCTTCCTTCTAAGTTGCCTTTTTTCTGATTACGGATAACAGCATTAATCATAGAAGCAGCCATTGTTGTTCTCATTAAAGATAATTCTTCGCTGATTGGATTCATAATGCGGATGGCATGACGCTCTGGAGCATCCTCAGGCAGTCTTAATAAATCTAAATCAGATGGTGAGAAGAAAGAATAATGAATACATTCATATGCTCCTACTGCGCAAAGTGCTTTCTTTAAACGCATTTCTGTCTTCTGTGCAAGATTTTCTCCACCGGCTGTTACCTGTGCTGCTGGCATAAATGCAGGAACTACATGCTCATATCCATACATACGGATAACTTCTTCTGCAATATCCTGATAGCTTTCGATATCTTCACGATATGCTGGAACTTGTAAAATCAAATTACCTCCATCAATCTTTGGCTCAAAGGAAAGATTTGTCATAATGCGCAGAATCTCTTCATTTGGCACTACAATACCTAAACATTTATTCACTCTGTCAATGCTGACAGATACTTCTTTTGGCTCTACACTGTTTCCTGTATTTACATCTACATGAAGCTTAGAAACTTTACCACATTCTAATTCTTCGATTAAATGAAGTGCTCTCTTCATTGCCATAACTGTAGCGTATTCATCAACACCCTTAGCATAACGTGCGCTGGAATCAGAACTCTTTCCTACAGCTCTTGAAGTTCTTCTGATGTTATCACGCGCAAATTTTGCAGACTCAAATAAAACAGTATTTGTTGTCTCGCGGATTTCTGAATTTAAACCACCCATAACACCTGCTAAGGCAACTGGTTTTACACCATCGCAGATTACCATGTTTTCATGGTTTAAAGTTAATTCCTGTTCATCTAAAGTTACGATTTTTTCTCCATCGGCAGCGCGGCGTACATTGATTGCATTTCCTTCGATAGTTGTGTAATCAAAAGCATGCATTGGCTGACCAAGCTCTTTTAAAATATAGTTTGTGATATCAACCACGTTAGAGATTGCATCAATTCCTACAAGAGCTAATCTGCGTTTCATCCATGCTGGAGATTCTGCAATTTTTACATCATATACATAATGTGCGCTGTATCTTGGACAAAGTTCTGGACAATCAACAGTTACGTTGAAGCCTTCTAATGTAACGTCATCCTCTGTATAGCTTAAATCTGGTGTTTTTAATTCTTTTTCTAATACAGCAGCAATTTCTCTGGAAATACCAAAAATACTCTGGCAGTCCGGGCGGTTTGCTGTGATTGCAATATCAAAAATCCAGTCATCTAAACCTAAAATTGGTTTTACATCTGCTCCAACCACTGCATCTTCTGGTAAAACAAGAAGTCCGTTGTAACCTGCGCCCGGATACATGTTTTCACTGACACCAAGCTCAACACCGGAGCAAAGCATACCAAAGGATTCATAGCCTCTTAATTTGCCTTTTCCAATGGTCATAACGCCTTCTACGGTCTTGTGGTCTTTTGCTGTTGCATAAACAGTTGCTCCAACAAGTGCTGTTGGGTATTTTCCGCCTTTTGCAACATTATCTGCGCCACAGCAAATCTGGAATTCGCCATGCTCACCACAATCTACTTTACATACATGTAAATGTGTATCTGGAATTGGCTCACATTCTAAAACATGACCAACAACAACCTTGCTGATGTCTTTTCCAACTTCATATAATTCTTCTACTTCAAATCCACAGGAGAATAATTTTTCCTCTAATTCCTGTGGTGTAATATCGATATCAACGTATTCTTTCAGCCAACTTAATGGTGCTAACATATCTCTTTACCATACCTTTCTTCTGTTCTAGTCATTTAACTGTTTTAAAACTTTTAAGTCTGATTCAAATAATAATTTGATGTTGTTAATGCCGTATTTTAACATTGCAGTACGCTCAATACCGATACCAAATGCTAAACCACTATATTCATCGGAATCAATTCCACAGTTTTCAAGTACCTTTTTATTTACGATACCTGCACCTAAAATCTCAATCCAGCCTGTTCCTTTACAAAGCTTACAGCCCTTTCCACCACATTCAAAGCAGCTGCAGTCTACTTCTACAGATGGCTCTGTAAATGGGAAGTAAGAAGGACGAAGACGTGTTTTTGTGCCCTCTCCGTAAATCTTTTCTACGAAAACATCTAACATACCCTGTAAGTCACATAAGGTAATTCCTTTATCTACAACTAAGCCTTCCATCTGTGTAAACATTGGAGAGTGAGTTGCATCATCATCCGAACGGAATACTTTACCTGGAGATAAAATCTTAATTGGTGGTTTCTTATTCTCCATAACATGAATCTGTCCTGCAGAAGTCTGTGTTCTTAATAAGAACTCTGGAGATAAATAAAATGTATCCTGCATATCTCTTGCCGGATGGTCCTGTGGTGTATTTAAAGCTGTGAAGTTATAGTAATCTGTTTCGATTTCTGTTCCTTCATAGATTTCAAATCCCATTCCTGCAAAAATATCAATAATCTGATTGCGCACTAATGTGATTGGATGTAAATTACCTTCCTCAGATGTAACAGCAGGTAAAGAAATATCAATCTTTTCTGCTTCATATCTTGCCTGTAATTCTTTTTCTTTCATTTTCACATCAAGCTCGCCTAAAAAACCTAATGCCCATTCCTTTAATTCGTTTACACCCTTACCATAAGCTGCTTTTTCTTCTGGCGGAATGTTTTTCATTTCTCTCATCAAAAGACCAATTTTTCCTGTCTTTCCATCTAAGAATTTTTTCTTAAATTCATACACTTCTTTTGATGAATTAAGCTCATCTGCACCAGCAATAATTTCCTGCTTAATCTGTTCTAAATTTGCGTTCATTTTGTTCTCCTTATCTGATTTCTTTTGATTTTTCTATAGAAATATACTTGGTGAAATCTCCATTTCCCGGCACATTGGGCACAAAAAATCCCTTGCATATTTCTATGCAAGGGACGAATAAATCCGCGGTACCACCCTGTTTCTTTCACTAACTCTTGTTAGTTGAAAACACTTATAAATACTTAACGCGTACTAACGTCATCTGCTACTAACCATTCACAAATGCAGCTCCTGTGTGAAATTCGATTCCTACCTTACCTTAAGCGGGCTTTCAGCCAACGACCTGCTCTCTCTGAAAAAAGTATAGTTCACTACTGATATGCACATTCACAGCCTTTATTTATTAAAAATCTTTTCCTATTTTAGCACAGGATTTTTGAAACATCAACCTTTTTTCTTGGAAAATGCACGTAAAAACCTACCATCCAATATCAAAACATCTGACATTCGTCCACATCCGGTTGATTCTCGCATTTTCTTCTGCATCAAAATAGTCCATAACCACACAACGCTCTACAACATCCTTGGTTGGATACTGGGCAAACAACTGGCGAGTGGTCTGTTCTTCGGTCGTTACAACTGAATAATCAGAATTTCCTTCCTCACCAAAGAAGTAACCGATTGGATATTCTACGGCATCCCCGTCGTCCTCTGCGCCATAAGCCCAGTCAATATACTGATATATCAAGTCGCTTTCCCCGCCGGAAATTACGGAGGTATAACCGATATACATCATGTTTCGGATAGCATTGTCCGGTCTTGACACAAAATTAACAAACGCTTCTGCCGCCATTTTCTTATCGTCATCTCCTGCAATTCCAGACTTCATCATGCACCAGCCATCAAACCAGAGATTTGTGCCTTCCTCCGGTGCTGCATAGCAAAGTGTCACACCGTCCTCGTCTGCCTGGTCCATGGTATAAACTGCATCTCCCGACCACTGCTGATTGGCAACGACTTTTCCGGTTACCATATCGGCTTTTCCACTATCTGTCTCAAAGGAATATACATTATCTTTAATTTTACTTAAAATATTCTCAACCGCATCTACGCTTTCTTCGTCGGTTGCATTTAATGTTTCGCTTAGCTTTGTACTGTAATCCGGGTGATTTACAAAAGATTCTTCTGTAATTTCTGCCTCTTTATAGATACTGATGCCCGCAAAATATGCATCACGCACACTGTCTTTTATGGTAATTCTCTTTTTGTATTTCTCAGACAAAAGCAGACTCCAGTGGGATGCCTCTTCCTCGGCAACTTCCTTAGGATTATATACAATTCCAAGTGTTCCCCACATATAACCTGCCGCATAACTGCTTAAACGCTTTTCATCAATGGACAAATTATCGTACACGTCTGAAATATAAGGCGAAACACCTTTCGCATAATAATTTTCTTCTATTGAGGTATCAAAAAATGCTTCGGAATATGGCTCAACCAAATCCTCTGCGATTAACTTCATAATCATATATTCCGACGGGCAGACCAAATCATAAGTATCACCCATTGTCATCTGATTATAGAGTTCCTCGTTTGTTCCAAAGGTCGAATACTCCACGCGCACCTTTTTGCCGTAGGTCTCATAAAACCATGTTTCAAACTCTTCTACTATTCCGTTTTCCGAAAAAATCACTGTTCCATCTGAGAGTTCAACAGCATCCTCTTCGTCCCAGTCACCTTCATCAATATATTCTTCCCAGCTGTTGACACGCAGTACAATCACATCTTCTTCTGCATCTTTACAGCCAGCTGCCTGCAAAACAAAAAACATACCAAGCAGTAATGGAAGCATTACTTTAGCGATTTTTTTATGTTTTTTCTTCACTGTAACTCCAATCCTTGTCTCTTACAAGCTGCTAAAATTCTATGCATCTGCCTCTCTTTGAGGCATCCAGTTCATTCCTACCGTAACAATTACGACCACCACAAAGATAATCGTCGAAAGTGCCCATAGCGCCGTTTTTATCTCTGTCTGCGCTCCCTTTGTCGCATTTACCACATAAGTACTAATCGTATCAAAGGTTGCCGGCTTCGTATAAGTCGCAATAAAATAATCATCTAACGAAAGTGTAATTGCCGTCATAAATCCAGAAAAGATTCCCGGAACAATCTGCGGAATAATTACCCTTCTAAGTGCCTGCTTTGTGGTACAGCCCAAATCCAAGGCTGCCTCATAAAGCTGATGGTCCATCTGCTTTAATCTTGGCAGAACAGATAAATACACAAAAGGTGTACACAAAGTCATCTGTCCAACCAAAAGCGGAATAAACGTCTCTTTTCTTATCTTAAAAAAGGCAATCATTAAAATACAAAGAGAAAAACCTGTCACAACATCTGCATTGATAACCGGAATCTGATTTGCGATTTCAATACTTTTTCGCATTGTCTTTTTTGAATAAAATGCACCAATTGCACCAATTGTTCCAAGAATTGTAGACAATAATGCCACCACCACTGCAAGTGCCAATGTTCCAAAAATCATCTGCAATAATTCCGGCGTTGTAAATAAGGTTTCATAATTATGGAATGAAAAACCTCTGATAGAGCCAATCATTGTTGAATCTGTAAAGCTGTACACCGCCAGAATCAGAATCGGCGCATATAAAAATAATAAAACAAGCCAAATCCACAAGCTTTGTAGAAATTTTTTCATAATGTGTTTTACCTCTAATGTAACGTACTCATTCTTGTTTCCTGCTTTGTATCCTTATCTGTAAGCTTCCCTGATAAGAACGTAATCAGGCAGATGATTAGCAACAGAATCATGGAAATAACTGAGCCATTGTGCCAATCATACGCACTGAAATAGCTTCCAATCAGGCTTCCCATAATATAAGTGCTGTTATATACCATATCAAGCACAACATAATTTGTCATGGATGGCAGGAAAACCATTGTAATACCGCTGACGATTCCCGGCACAGAAAGCGGGAGCACCACTTTTACCATAACCTGTAATTTACTTGCGCCAAGGTCAGACGCTGCTTCTAAATAACAGTCATCCAATTTTGCAAGTGCATTATATAACGGCATAACCATAAATGGAAGAAAATCGTATACCATGCAAAGCACCGTATTAAAAAACGGATAATATGCAAGATTTCCTTCAAAAAATGTCAAAATTTCCTTTAAAGCAGTAATTCTCAGTGTAAAATTAATCCACATCGGCAGAACAAACAGCATCAGAATCGTCTGTCCCTTTTTAAATATTTTACTTTTTGCCAAAATATATGCCGCCGGATATGCTAACACCAAACAGAAAAATGTGGTCAAAAAAGCAATTACCACACTGTAAAGCAGCGTTCCAATCGTCTTTCCATTCTGAAAAAACTGTATAAAATTTGTAAAAGATATTTCGCCGTCTGCATTAGTAAATGCGTATGAAATTATTACCAAAAGCGGCAGTATAACAAAGAGCACCAGAAAAATGGCATATGGAACAGCCAATGCTCTTTTGGATAATCCTGTATTCTTCATATCACAACTATGTCCTTCCAATATCCGCAATCGAATCAATTCACTTTTGCGGACACATTTTTACGAATTAAGAACCTTATAAGCTACCTTGTTCTTTGGAATCAACAGACCAACAAAGTCTTCCTGATTCCATAAGTCAACGTCATTGACATAATAATCTTCTTCGGATTTACTGCGGACGGTATAAATATAATGGTCATCCACATAAATAAACGAAACAATATTACCGGTAACAACGCCTTCCTCAGCATCATCACTTAATTTCACATCATTCGGAGCAAAGGATGCTTCTACTTTTACGCCTTCTGTTACAATCTCATTGCCTGATGCATCTACCACTACCGTACCTTTCACTCTTGCATCTGCAAAAATCTGTGTTGGCTCTACATACCATGAGAAATCTTCAAATTCCACATAAAGACCTTTTCCCTCATGATAAGTGCCAAGTGTACCCTGATAATGGTTAATGCTGCTATCGTATTTAATAATATGGATATTATCCGGCGCAATACGCATGCCAACCTTTGTTCCCGGCTCAAAATGCTTTAAGCTGTTCGCTTCGATTTCATTTTTCCCGGATAACACAACAACATTATAAAATGTTCCCTTAAAGTCAGAAGACAATACTTCTCCGGTAATCTGTCCATCTTTTTCTTCGGTAATCTCAATATCCTCTGGACGGATAATCGCATCAATCACTGTTCCCATCGCATAATCGTCTACACATGGGAACTCTGCGCCACAGAAAAATGCTCTTCTCTCACTTATCATACGTCCATGAAAAATATTACTTTCTCCAATAAAGTCGGCAACAAACAGATTGCTTGGCTCATTATAAATCTCTTCCGGTGTACCAATCTGCTGAATTGCACCGTCCGCCATAACAACAATCTTGTCCGACATGGTAAGGGCTTCTTCCTGGTCGTGTGTAACAAAAATGAAGGTAATGCCAAGTCTCTTATGCATATTTTTCAATTCGACCTGCATCTCCTTACGCATCTTATAGTCAAGCGCACTTAAAGACTCATCTAACAATAAAACCTCCGGCTCATTTACAATTGCTCTTGCAATTGCAATTCGCTGCTGCTGACCGCCTGAAAGCGTATGTATGCTTCTTTTTTCGAAACCTTCCAAATCGACCAGTTCTAATACCTCACGTACCTTTTTATCCTGCTCTGCCTTTGACATCTTTTTTAATTTCAAGCCAAACGCAACATTATCATAAACATTCAAATGCGGGAAAAGTGCGTACTTCTGGAAAACGGTATTAATTGGACGTTTATTCGGTGGCAGATTGGTAATATCAACACCGTCTAACAGAATTTTTCCTTCTGTTGGCGCGTCAAAACCACCTAATATTCTTAAAATCGTAGTCTTACCACATCCAGAAGGACCAAGAAACGTTACAAATTCGCCTTTTTTCACTTCCAGATTAAAATCCTCTACCACAAGGGTATCACCATCATAAACTTTCTTTATATGTTCAAATTCAATCAGAATATCGTTTGCCTTTTCCATCGCATCCATTACCCTTTCGTCTTTATCTCTCTGCATTTTATATTATCCTAAGAAAGTTTTCAATCCTCTCTTTTGTCCTATTTTCAAAGATTTACATATTTTACATGCTTTTTACAGAAAATGACGCTTTTTAACGTCGTCTGCGCTTTAACCATCTTCCAAAATGTTCATTAAATACAACATTTACCTCTGCGCACATCATCATGATATACATGCAGAAATAAATCCATAACATAATTAAAACAATCGTTGTTAAACTGCCATACATGGAAAAACCGTTAAAATAGTCCACATAAACAGACAGTCCCATCGAGAATAAATACCATGCCACTGCACACAAGACTGCGCCCGGCAGCTGCCCTTTAAACGTAAGCTTCTTGCTTGGCAGCTTTGTAAAGACCACATCGAAAAACACAACCAAAAGTGCAAATAAAAGCAGTCCCCTGAAATGCGCAAGTATTGCTACAAGCTCTGACAGCACCGGAGTATACTGTGTTGCAAGTGTCCGAAGTGAATTTCCAAATACCAGCACCAACAAAGTAAAAATAATTGCAAAAAGAAAAATAATAGTATAAACAATCGCCCAGAAACGAAGTACAAACCAGTTTCTAGTTTCTTCCAAATCATTAACGGAATTAAAACCATCTGTCATATAGTGTACGCCCTTCGATGCTGACCAGATAGCCACCACTGCTGTAACTGAAATCACACCAAATGAGCGGTTATAGACCTCTTCAATAATCGAAATCAGAAAAGGTGCAATATAATCCGGCAGCGTTTTCTGACAAATCTGCATCAAGGTACTTTCCGTAATTGGTGTATATTGCAGCAAGGAAGAAAACACCATCAGAAATGGAATTGCTGACAGGATAACGAAAAATGCTGACTGTGCAGAATAAGCATTAATTTTGTCTTTTTTGCATTTATTCAAGAAAATCATAATATTTCCAACAATTCTAACCAGCATTTTTCACCTCTTGTTCTATAATCATTCCATTGACCAGATATCTTCTATCTTTATATCTTCGTAAAAGAAATTCAATATTTCTTCAACACTCTTTCCTTCTTTTGCCATGCCGTTTGCGCCATTCTGGCTCATTCCAAGTCCATGACCATAGCCTCCGCCTACAAGTCTGTATTTTCCGTCTTCTAACGCTTCTACGGTACAGCAGGCACTTGGCAGTATCGACATCGTATCTGCTTTGCTTCCATCCGCATAAGTGATTTCTTCAATACCAGCACCTAATACTTTACGGATATTGTATTCACTTTTTACTTCTACATACCCATTCTCATATTGAAGCCCAAGAATCAAAATCGTTCCTGCTTCGCTTCTTTTCTTTACAAAAAGCTTTTTTAAGCTTCCAAAGCCTTTTAGACTGTCTACTTCATTTTTACCGCCAGATTCATAATATATCACATTTTCCTCCGAAACGGTACGTCTACTTTCTAAAATTGTATTTATTTCCTTTGTTTTTTCACGATAATCTGCGCTTATCTCCCAGCGGTAGAATTTCACATCACTGTCAAAGCCCTTTGATTCTGATTTCAGATACGCTTTAAAGCCATCCTCCGTCGATAAATCATAATCACTTTTTTCTTCATTCAGGCAGCTGCTTTTTAAAAATCCATACGATGCATCATCCGCAGCATTCCAGACAGCCGCCGTATCTGTATAACCCATCGAAGTAGAAAAATAGTACGCTTCAATCACTTCTCCCTGATAAGTCATTACTTTCCCTGCGGTCTCATAAACAGCGTTTTTTGAAGCATCACTTTCTGCCGTCTTATTATATACCTGATATGAAGTGCTGTCATTAATATGTGCACCATATTCTGCCAAATCTGCACGCATCAGCTGAATATAAGCATAGCTTCTTGCGCATATTGCCTGTGCCTTTAACGCTTCCGGCTCATAACTAGAGGGCATTTCACTTGGCACGACTGCACACAGATAAGTCTCAAATGGTACACTGTTGACGAGGGTATAGCCCTCCTCTAACAAACGTACCTCCATTCTGCCATGATAACCATTGGAAGTCACATTTCCGTCTTTATCACACAAAAAGACATTGCCTTCCTCCGATACCGGCTGCACAGATAAAGTTGCCTGATTTTCGGCTATATAGTTTTCTGCTGAAACAATTGCGTCCGCAGTTATTTTTTCTTCTTTTTCTCCGCAGGAAAGTACTGCCTCTCCATCACATTTCAAATAAACTTCCTTACGGAATTTTGTGCCATCATCAGCTAAAAGAAGCACCCGGATATCCTCAATCGAAGCTGGTTTTTTCATTAAAATAGCACAAACCTCTTCTTCTCCGATAATATATTCTACTTCCATATTTCCAAGTACAACATCCGAAATCGACTTCTCAACTGTCTCACCATAAACCTGATAGACCGGCACTTTTCCATTGTGCTTAATTTCCCCATAGCCGTCAATTTCAATGGTTTCTTCATCATAAGAAAGCAGATTGCCTTCAATATAATCCTGCTTCTGACGAATCGTATCCAGTGCTCCATCCACCAGAATCAAATCACAGACACCAGCTGGAATTTCACTTCCGTCTCCCTCTAGTGCAAGCTCATAAGAATCCCCTTGAAATAAAAATGTGACTGCACCATTTGTTCCACCTGTCAGATATGCATTAGAAATGCTGCAAGCCTCTTTTGAGACTCCATAAATCCCAACACACTTTTCCTCTATATAATAAACTTCATACGCTCTCCACTGCTCAAAACAGCTCACAGGAAGTATTGTATAAACATCTCCCAAATTCGTAAAAAGTACATTTTCTGATTCTGCTTTTAAACTTCCAAGAACAAGAACGGTATCTCTTGTCACCTTTTGGTTGGTATCCAGATAATCCAATAATTGAAGATAAATTTCATTCCATTTTGTTCTTGTAACTGCATCTTCTAAGCCATTCTCTGAAAATTCTATGTATTCCGACACCCCAAGCTGAACTAACAGCTGTTTTAACATCTGCGTTGTCAAATAATCCTTATGATAAGATGAAAAAAAGGCATCCCACTCTTTTGCTTCATAAACAGAAAATCCAAGCTCCGCTTTTACTTCCTGAATTGGAACATAATTTTCTGAATAAACATCCGTATCATAGGAAGCCCGTTCCCGGCCACAGATAACGATGATAAAAACCGCCGCAATCAATCCTATCATTATCAGTCCGTTTTTTATACTTAAACTTCTTTTCCTCATACCTTATACTTCCATTTTCTCTGATTAATAGCACGACACTTTGGTACAACCACGTGCGTGCACTTTCCTATCACACGAAAAAAGAAGCTGCTTCTCTTACAAAGCAGCCTCTTTCTATCATTCGTAATTATTTATCTTTTGTACCTCATGAAATTTATCAGAAGTACTTTGATTGTATTCTCTTCAGCCAATAGCAACTAGTCATAACAAATCTTTTGTATCTTAAATTCTTTGGTATCTCAAATTCTTTTGTAAAAGATTTTCTTTCGTATACCCAAAATGCCGTTTCCTACGTTTTTGACTCCTAGCGATAGCTAGGTGGGTAACCGCAATCAACTTTCTGTCTTCCACTGCTCGCGTACGCGAAGGTACTGATGGCCTGACATCTGGTTGAATATATAGGAATCCCATAAAAGTAGATGTAGGTTCAAAAATGTAGGGTGTCGCACATCCCAGGCCTTTTTGTTGATTTCATTATACTTTAATATGCCCCGATTCTCAAGTAAAAATTATCGTTTATGTCATGAAAATTCTTGGTTATTTTTGTACAATTTTCTATGTATTTTCCACTTGACAAAAAATTTAAATTAATGATTGTTACTTGGGAAATATGGTCTTAAAGTATTTGCCATCTGTGCGATTGGCATTGTCTGCAGCCAGATTCTGCCTGGACCGGTTACTACCGTATTGAAAATTCCTTCGCCACCGAAAAGCATATTTTTCACACCTGGAACTGTCTTTATTTCTACACTGCAGCTTGCTGTCATTGCAGCTAAATATCCGGTGTCAATTACCATCTGCTGTCCTGGTGCAAGTTCGTATTCTTTTACATAACCATCATACTCTAAAAATGCCATACCATTTCCTGAGATTTTCTGCATGATAAATCCTTCACCACCAAAGAAACCACTTCCGATTCTCTGCTGTATAAATACAGAAAGTTCCACACCTGCTGTTGCCGCAAGAAATGCTGATTTCTGTGCTACAATTTCCTGTCCTGGTGCAATCTCAAATGCGCGGATAGAACCCGGAAAGCTGGATGCAAACGAAATCATTCCGTTTCCACCAGTTGCAGTATATCGGTTTAAGAAAAGACTTTCGCCGGAAAGTGCTCTTCCAAACATTTTACCGATTCCGCCGCCAGAAGTTGTCTCCATTTTCATATTTGGTGACATCCATGACATCGCACCACTTTCTGTAATCATTGTTTCGCCATTCTCCAGTTCACAGATAACCACTGGCAATGGTTCACCCTCAATCGAATATCTCATAACTACTCCTCCTTAATATTTTTTAAGCCGCATCCGGTAAACCGGATACGGCTTTAAATCATTTATTGTAAGCTATTACTTACTATTTCTTATAAAGTAGCTGCTTCGTCTACAAGTTTCTGTAAAGCTGCTAAAGCTTCATCTGGAAGTTTGTCATATCCTTCTTTCTTAACTGCGAAATCAGCAACAGCGTCTACACGATTCTGCATAGCGCCCTTTAATGCAGCAACATAATCAGCATCTTTTAAGTCTGGTGTAAAGTCTGCTGTCTTGCCAGACCAGTCGTTCATGATTTCGATATCTTCGAATGGTCCCCACTGCTCGAATTTAGCTTTTCCTTCAACGATTGTCTCAAGAATTCCTAATGTATCTGCTGGTTTACATTTTGTTCCCATGAAGTCACCAGTATTAACAATGTAGCAATCTACATTCTTCTCTTCTACTAACTTCTTGAACTTCTCATAGTCATTTACTAATGGGTATGTTCTGAATGGGTTAGCGTAAGGAACGATTCTTAATGCGTTCATATCTGTTCCAGCTGCAACACGTTCTGCAGTAGATGTCTTTGTTGCAAGTGTAGCACCCATAACGGAAGCTAAAGCTGCACCTTTTAATTTAACTACTGGTGGAAGTGTTGGGTCTTTCATAATCCAGAAGATTGCATTAACTGGAGCGTCAATCTTATCTACTCGGTTTGGAGACCATAATTTAGATTTGATAGCACGTCCGTTACCGTTACGGATATCTTCTGTTACTAACTGAATCTTACCTTCGCTGTCCATTGTTGCAGAACAGTTCTGAGCTGTTAATAAGTATTCATTATCAGCACATCCTGTTGGGTAATCAGCTGTTTTATCAAAGTATGTTGGCTCAAGAGCGATAGATGCACATGTATCTGTGTTGATAATGAAAGCATCATCATGAAGAACTTTGATACCACCGAATGCATCGTATTTTCCGCCATGTTTTGCATGTGTTAATGTAGATTTACCAGAACCTGATAATCCGTATACAGATGCAACGAATTTCTTTCCGCCTTCTAATGAGTACTCTTTCTGTCCACCATGACAAGAAGCGTAACCATTTCTGTTAGCAAGAGCCCAAGCCATTGTTAATGTACCTTTTTTGTGCTCTCCGAAGTATCTCATACCAAGAATTGCTGCGCAGTTCTCGTTTGTATCGAAATAGCAAAGAGTTAATGGGTCGCTTAAGCAGCTGTAATCAACGTCTGGTGCATCATGTGGTGCCCACTGTGGGTCAGAGAAGATGTAAACATCTGGCTCTTTTCCATCGCCGATTAATTTAGAATTTTTGTACATTTTTACATATTCATCAGACATGTACTGGAAGTTTAACATCCAGTTGTAAAGGATGTTTTCTTCTCCTTCTGGAATAAGTAAATGAGCTTTTACCATGAATTCTGGGTCAAGACCGATGAAACACTCTGCATGATACATTGTTTTCCAACGTGTCTCATAAACAGCGTCCATAACTACTTTATCAAGTTTAACATCATCAACACCTGGTTCGCCTTTGATACGACGAGCAGCTGCGTAACGTCCTGTTACAGCACCATCGTTGAATAATAATACTTTTGCATCTTTTTCAAGACCAAATGTATCACCATCTTTAACAGGCATATCTGTTACGATTGTTCCAGGTGAATTTTTTGCTAATTCATATGCTTCCTTTAAAGTATTAACCTTTACTACGTTGTTTCCGTAGAAAGCTGCTTCGATGATTGAACGTGTTTTGGAAAAACCAACTTTTCCAGCGCCAATCTCGTTAATTGGATAATAAGCTTTTGTTGCCATTATAAAATTCCTCCTTAATAAGAAATAATAGATAGCTAATTTTTACGAGAGGCATTTTTGCCTCTGTCCTAATCAAAATTTTGCTATTTTAATCATACACAATGTGAATTTTTTGTCAATCTGTTTTTGCGTATTTTTGTAAAATTTTTCTCTGCACCTTATCCTCTCTGACCCTTTGCAAGCGTCTGTGCATCGAAGCTTCCCGGCATTAATTCAGCCAGTGTAAAAACCTTATAATCATCTATTGTATTCGAAACAATAATGTTAAATTCCTTCGGATTACAGAATTCTAACATAACCTGTCTGCACACACCGCAGGGAAAAACATAATCGTCCGCATCTGCATTGATTGCAATTGCTTCAAACTCTCTCTCTCCTTCGGAAACAGCTTTGAAAAATGCAGTACGCTCTGCACAGTTTGTAGGCGAATATGCCGCGTTCTCAATATTGCAGCCGCGGTAAACCTTTCCGTCTTTTGTTAAAAGAGCTGCACCCACCCGGAAATGTGAGTATGGAACATATGCCATTTCTTTCGCTTCCACTGCTTCTTTAATCAAATCCCTATATTCCATGATTCCACCCCTTTTCTTTTTCTGCACTTTCTATTTTAATCTGTTTTACCAAGAAAAGAAAGTTCTTTTTAGTACTTCGCTCCCATAAGGTGTTAAATTTTTATAAACTAATTTTAAAAATTTTTTTAAATTGACATAATATCCTTGTTTCACCCAAAAAACTTATGGTATCATATTAAAGTGTCACAGTGTAAAGATGTTTTCTTTTACACTGTAATGGGGATGAAATTTAAAGGAGGGCTACTATGACAACACCAAATCCATTTTGCGAAATTACACCAGAATTACAACATCTTGCAAAGCTAAGTGAAAAATGTGCCGTAATTGACCCTGACCTGTATGTAGAATATGATGTCAAACGCGGACTCCGCGATATTAACGGTAAAGGTGTCCTTGTCGGTTTAACTGAGATTTCAGATGTCTGCTCAACCAAAATTGTTGACGGTGTATCTGTTCCGGCAGAAGGCGAACTTTATTACCGCGGCTACAATGTAAAAGACATTATTTCTGGTATCGATAAAGACAGCCATTTTGGTTTCGAAGAATGTACTTATCTTCTGCTTTTTGGAACACTTCCTACCAAACAGGAGTTAAACGAGTTTATTAAGATGCTTGCAAATTATCGCTCTTTACCAACCAGCTTTGTGCGTGACATTATTATGAAAGCACCAAGCCGCGATATGATGAATACTTTAGCACGAAGCGTATTAACTTTATATTCTTATGACGATTTTGCAGATGATATTTCCCTGCCAAACGTATTAAGACAATGTTTACAGTTAATCAGTCTTTTCCCACTGCTTTCTGTTTATGGTTATCAGGCATATAAGCACTATCATGATGGTGCAAGTTTATTTATTCATCAGCCAAAGCCGGAATATTCCACTGCTGAAAATATTCTTCATGTTTTAAGAGCGGACAGTCAGTTTTCTCCATTGGAGGCCAAGCTGTTAGATACTGCCTTAATCCTTCATATGGAGCATGGCGGCGGTAACAACTCTACCTTTACAACGCATTTAGTATCTTCCTCAGGAACAGATACTTATTCTGCAGTTGCTGCTTCTCTTGGCTCTTTAAAAGGTCCAAAACATGGCGGTGCGAATATCAAGGTTGTAAAAATGTTCGAAGATATGAAAGCAAATTTAAAAGACTGGTCTGACGAAGAAGAGATTTCAAGATATTTAACAGCACTTCTTCACAAAGAAGCTTTTGATAAAGCTGGCTTAATTTATGGTATGGGTCATGCTGTTTATTCTCTTTCTGACCCACGAGCAGAAATTTTCCGCTCTTTCGTAGAAAAGCTTTCCATCGAAAAGGGCTGTGAAAAAGAATTTGCGCTTTATGCAGCAGTTGAGCGTCTCGCGCCACAGATTATTGCAAAAGAACGTAAGATTTACAAAGGAGTAAGTCCAAACGTCGACTTCTACAGCGGCTTTGCTTACAGCATGTTAGGACTTCCTGTAGAGCTTTACACTCCTATTTTTGCAATTGCCCGTATTTCCGGCTGGAGCGCACATCGTTTAGAGGAGATTTCTCACAATGGCAAAATTATGCGTCCTGCATACAAAAACGTCGGAAAACGCAAGCAATACGTTCCAATGGACGAACGCTGATTTGATATTTCAAACAAAAGTTAGTATTCAATGATAAAAAAGACTAGTAAGCGGGAAGAAATTTTAAATAGCAGCTATTTTAGCTTACCCTTTAAAATTCTTCCCATTTGCTAGTCTTTTTACATTGAAACAAGTATTTCTATTTTCTACTCATCTTCTAACACTTCTTTATAGGATAACTCAAACCAGAATGTCGAGCCTTTTCCAACTACACTTTCGACACCATATTCTGCTCCATGCAGCTCTAAAATATTTTTTACAATGGAAAGTCCAAGCCCTGTTCCCATAAGTGCACGTTTGTGAGTCTTGTCAACTTTATAATAACGGTCCCAAACATATTTGACATTCTCCGGTGCAATTCCCTCACCGCTGTCAATCACCTCAATACGAACCTTATCATTTACAATCATCTGGCGCACAAGTACATTCTTATCATCCCCGGTATAATTAATCGCATTATTCACAAGATTATAAATTACCTGGAAAATCTTATACTCATCTGCTTCAATCAGAACTTTTTTGTCGTATTCAAAACTGATGTTATAACCTTCCTGTTCTTTTAACTTATTATAACGTTCAAAAACAGATTCAATACTTTCTGTCAGGTTATATTCCGAGGCATTCATCTGCATAACACCTGCCTGCAGTTTTGAAATATCAAGCATATCATTAACAAGATTGGTAAGACGCTGTGCTTCATCAATAACAACTTGTACGTTTTCCGGTGAGTTTTCTCCCGGAAGGTCACGCATCACCTCTGCGTATGCAATAATCATGGTAAGCGGTGTGCGCAAATCGTGGGATACATTTGCAATCAATTCTCTGCGGAACTTCTCATTTTTATATAATTCCGCCGCTGTTGCGTTTAAGGTTGCAGAAAGTTCTGCAATTTCCCTATAATCATCCCCTTCAAAATAAACATCTAATTTTCCTTTTGCCATTTCTTTTGCGGAATCGTTAATTTTGATAAAGGATTTGGATATCTGTCTCGAAATCAAAAGTGCAATGATTAACGATAAAACCACCATAACAGCCGTAATCCAGATTAATTCCACACGAAGCGTCTGCACTGTTGCATCTACCGGAGTCAGTTGTGTATTTACCATCAGAATATAATTTTCGTCTGCAATATTCACAACATGAATATAGATAACGCTTTCTACCATGTCCTGTCCACGATTCTGCATAAACTGCTCATGCATCAGGTCATCTCTCTGTGGTTTTTTATCGTCATATTCCAGGCTGCCATCTAAGCTGCTCCCATTCTGCATTGCTTCATCAAGCTGCATCTGATGCTCCTCGATTGCTTTTTGAACCTCTTCCGGCAGTTCCTGCATATCTTCCATATTCGGTGCATCCTGCATTTCCAGCATATCCGGCATCTGAGGTGCATTCATGTTTGGAAAAGTTTTATTCACACTTCCCTCAAATTCAATTTTGGTAGAACCACCATTTTCTACTGCCTGCGCAAGACAGCGTTCAATTTCCTCTGTTGGCATGGTATTTAAACGTGAAGTTGCAATATATTCTGCATCATAGCAGATATTCCCCTCCAAATCTGTCACCATAATTGCCATATTATGTTCTGATGCAAGTTTATCAATTTCATCGCTCACAGCTTCTGTATCCGTTTTAGACTGTAAAATTGAAATTGCCGTCTCTGTCACACCTTCTGCTTCGCCTGTTTTAATCATCTTATAAAAGGTATCCAGATAACAAATCTGAAGCAGCCACAAAACGATTAACAGTATTGCTGTAAAAGCCAGCAAATAGGAAAAAATCTTCCATTTGATACTAAGTTTTTTATGCTTCAAAACGATAACCCACCCCTCTCAACGTTACAAGAAACTTCCGATATGGGCCAAGACTGTTTCGAAGCAATTTAATATGGGTATCAAGTGTACGGTCATCGCCATAATAGTCGTAGCCCCAGACCTCTGTAATTAAGCGTTCTCGATTTAAAGCAATGTTTCTGTTTTTTACAAGATAAAAAAGCAAGTCATATTCCTTCGGCGACATATCTGCACGCTGTCCGTCAATCGTTACCGTTCTTCCGGTAAAATCCACCTCGAGACCTTCCACGCGGAATATCTCATGCCCCGTTTTCGAATCCTTATTGGAATTGCGGCTGATAACTACTTTCACACGCATCATCAGCTCTTTTGGCGAAAATGGTTTGACTACATAATCATCAATTCCAAGCTCAAAGCCATGAATCTTATCATATTCCTCTCCACGTGCAGACAGCATAATAACCGGAATATCTTTTATCTTTTTGATTTCCTTACAGGTAGAAAAACCATCAAGCTCCGGCATCATAATATCTAAAATAATACAATCAAAATCCTGCTCCTTGCACATCTGGATTGCTTCCATTCCATCTGCCGCTTCTGCAATTTCATAACCTTCAAATTCACCATATTTACGGATAATTGCACGAATCTTTACTTCATCATCCACAACTAAGACTCTTTCCATGTTTTACCTTTGCCTTTCCTTTGTGTGTCAGTTCCTTCATTATATTTCTGCAAAAAGAATAGCTTCCTTTTGTGATAACTATGTGATGAATACTTGACTAGTAAAAGAATTTTCCTCTCGCCTTTTGCAGTGAAGTCTGAAACCATAAAAACATTACAAGAAATCCTGCTACTCTTATAAAATTAAGCACGCCAAGCGCACATACCAAATCATTTACCAGTCCAAGAATTCCAACTAAAATGATAACTCCGCCAAAAGCAGCTTCTTTCCAATACATCTCTGCGATAAAACCGCTGGTATCTTTACATTTTAAAATTTCTTCCGGGGTAATCAGCACTGCACTGATTTCTCCTTTCTTTTTCATTCCAAATCCCTGAAAAATCATATATGCACCAAATACAACTATGATTACATCAAAAATAAGCATTACATTCATTGGTATTTCCTCTTTTCTTTTTTTCTAAATATTATATAATCAAACGTTTTCTGTTGCAATTGAATTATATATTTTTCTAAAATTGTCAAATTTTCTCACTTTTTTTCATCTTGCAATTGCATAGAGTTTTTTTTTGGTGTACAATAGTACTAAATCATATATTATGTAAGGGAGAGCTTACTATGAGACTAGACGACGCAAAAATTCTTATAAGTGATGATTCCATTCTCGCAAGAAAACAATTGAAAGATATTATTTCTAAGCATGGTTCACCTACTTTTATCGAAACTTCAAATGGTCAGGATACAATTGACACCTATAAAAGAGAACATCCAGATTTGGTTTTTCTTGATATTGTCATGCCTGTAAAAGATGGTAATGCTGCTATCCGCGAAATCAGGGATTTTGACGCAAATGCAGAAATCATTATTGCATCATCCGTTGGAACTCAGGCGCAGTTAAAAGCCGCAATTGAAGCAGGAGCAAAAGATTTTATCCAGAAACCTCTTAACGAAGACCAGGTTCATTCTATTATTGCTTCGAGATTTGAAGGGAGATAATATATGTACACGCAGTTTTTTGGTAATTTTTTACTGGCACGCAATGTCGTTACAAACGAACAGTTAATTGCCGCACTTGAGCAAAAAGCATCAAAACACTTGAAATTAGGTACTCTTGCCATTCACGCTGGTTATATGACTGCCAATGAAGTGGACCAGGTAGTAATTCTGCAGACACATGCGGACCGTCGTTTTGGTGAACTTGCTGTTGAAGAGGGGTATTTAACAGAAGAACAGTTAAAAGAGCTTTTACATAACCAGAGTCCTGATTACCTTATGTTAGGACAGATTCTTGTCGACGAAGGCATTATTGACAATACCAAATTAGAAGCTTTAATCAATGAATATGTATCAGAAAATGAAATATATGATTTAGATTACAATGAAGAGAAGAAAGACGTTGTAGACCATTTATTAGAGAAATATCTCTATGTTGCAGGCCGTCCTGTAACGGAATATGAACGTTCTTACACTACTCTTCTGTTCAATAATTTAATTCGTTTTATTGGAGAAGATTTCACACCAATTTGTCCAATTCCATGTGAAGAGTACCCAAGAAATATCTGTGTTTCACAGAAGATTTCCGGTCCATTTGGTTTGACTATTTATATCGATATGCCGGAGACAACCTGTGTTGGTTTTGCATCCAGATATATTGGTGAAGAATTTTCTGAATTTGATGAGTATGTACAGGCTTCTATTGAAGACTTCATTAATCTTCACAACGGTCTGTTCAATGTTAATATGTCAAATCTGAAAGGTGTTGAATTAGAGCTTGCTCCACCAGTGACGGAAAAGGATGAATTATTAGAATTTGACAATACAGCATATTTATTACCAGTGAATTATCCTTTCGGAACGATTAACTTCTTATTCGAGTTTGAATCCGACGAAGATTAAAATGTAATGCATAATTTCTTATAACATAAAAGATGCCTTAGGAATCTATATTAGATTTCTAAGGCATCTTTTAATTCATAGGAATTTGCGTAAATTCCTATGAATCAAAAAACACATTATTCTTATTTGGTAATACCAAGGAATTCTTTTACAACCTTTGGCATATCTTCTACTTCACAAACTGTTTTGTGACGTACTTCTGCGCTTCTGATTTCTTCGATAGCCTGTGGAACTGCTACGTTTCCAATCTTGCTTAATTCGTCTACTAATTCAAAATCAGACATTGCATCATATTTTGCATCAATTGCGTTCATAACGCTTCTTGTAAACTTGAATGGGCTTGCTGTGGAAGCAATCACTGTCTTTGTTGCAGCGTCATTTGTATCTTTCACATATTTGTGATATACGCCTGCAGCAACAGCTGTATGTGTATCAATTACATAACCTGTCTTGTCATATAAATCTTTGATTACTTCTGCAGTTTCTGCTTCGCTTGTATAGTTGCCATAGAAATCTGCAAGTTTTTCTTTCATTTCAGCTGTAATCTCGTATTTACCTGTTGTATTTAAGGATTTCATTAATTCTGCATTCTTAGCTGCGTCATCACCAGCGATTCTGTAAATAAGACGCTCTAAGTTGCTGGAAATTAAGATATCCATAGATGGTGAGCTTGTCAGCATAAATTCTCTGTTCTTGTCGTACTCTCCTGTTGAGAAGAAATCGTAAAGAACTTTGTTCTCGTTAGATGCACAGATTAATTTCGCAATTGGAAGTCCCATGTTCTTTGCATAGAAAGCTGCAAGGATATTTCCAAAGTTACCTGTTGGTACAACTACATTGATTTTCTCATCTTTTGCAATTGCGCCATTTGCATATAATTTTGCATATGCATATACATAATAAACAATCTGAGGTACTAAACGTCCAATATTAATAGAGTTTGCAGAAGAGAACTGATATCCTGCTTCTTCCATCTGTGCTGCAAGTGCTTTGTCAGAGAACATCTGCTTCACACCTGTCTGAGCCTGGTCAAAGTTACCGTTAATGCCAACAACGAAAGTATTATCACCTTTCTGTGTTACCATCTGTTTTTCCTGAATTGGGCTTACACCGTTCTTTGGATAGAATACGATAATCTTTGTTCCTTTTACATCTGCAAAACCTGCTAAAGCAGCTTTTCCTGTGTCACCGGATGTTGCTGTTAAGATTACGATGTCATTTTTTACCTGATTCTTTCTTGCTGCTGTAATTAATAAATGTGGCAGAATGGATAATGCCATATCTTTGAATGCAATTGTAGAGCCATGAAATAATTCCAGATAATATGCACCGTCTGCATCTACTAATGGAGCGATTTCTTCTGTATCGAATTTGCTGTCATAAGCTGCATTGATACAGTTCTTTAATTCTTCCTCTGTAAAATCTGTAAGGAGGCGTTTCATAACTTCATATGCTGTCTCCTGATATGTCATCTTTGCCAGTTCATCCATGCTGATATCTAAAGCAGGAATCTCTGTTGGAACATATAAACCGCCATCATTTGCGAGTCCTTTTAAAATTGCCTGTGATGCTGTTACTTTTTCATTTGCATCTCTTGTACTTGCATACATTAATTCCATCTTCACAATCCTCTTATCTATTCTTATAGTATTTGTCAAAAGACTTATTTTGTTCATTATATAGGAAACAGTACTTTTATGTCAATGAATTAGAGTATTAAATTAATTTATACCTATTATTACTTGCACTTCATCTAGGAAAATGTTACTATTTTTATATCACACACGAATGCATAGTCATTTGGCTGAAAGGAGAAACTATGCTGCCTGGAGTATTTGCTGCAACTAAAAAAGACGGGACACCTTATTTTCGTGCTAGTCTCACTTACAAAACAAAACATATCAGTCTCGGAAGCTACGCTAAGGAAGAAGAAGCCGCCGATGCTTATCTGGAAGCCTATCAGATTTTGTACGAATCCGAAATTACCATTGATAACTTTTTCGTAAATCCAAGCGTTTTAAAATATGACAAAATTGTTCTTTTGTTAAATCTTCGCGATAATCAGATTTATTTCAACAATCCGATTTATTTAAGAAAAGGATATTTCAGCTATTTTCTGTCACCGGACATTGAATTAAAATTTGACATTGACGATTTATTTTATTATTCCAGCCACCGCATCCAGAAGCGTCAGGGACATCTTTTTGTGAACGATTATGGTATGCAGTACTCTATCCTCTCCCGCTATGGAATTAAGCCATATGCCGTTGCAGGACGTGATTACACCTTTGCAAATGGTGATACCACCGATTATCGTTATTCGAATATCATCATCGTTAATCATTATCATGGTGTGCAGGAATACGAAAAAAATGGTGTTACCAAATATAAGGTATTCATCCATATCAACGGCAATTATACGATTGGAACTTATTCCACCGAGCAAAAGGCTGCCATTGCTTATAACAAAGCAGCCGACCTTGCAAAAGCACATGGAATTAATAAAAATTTCCCGGAAAATTATATTGATTCCTGCTCGCCGAGAGAATACGCAGATATTTATACGAAGCTTCGCATTTCAAAAAAATATCTGGAATATTTAGATACATTACAGAAAGCAGAATAAAAATGTCGGTGCATGATACTTTCTGACCTGCACCACGTGCGAGCAATCATAAAAACGACCATGAAATCCGTAAATGGATTTTCATGGTCGTTTCTCTTACCCATATAATATTCTTATTTCTGGTTAATGTAATTAACAAGTCCCTCACAGTCAATGATTTTCTGCATGAATGGTGGGAATGCCTGACCCTGGAATTTTTCTCCAGTTGTCTTGTCTGTAATAATACCGGAATCAAAATCTACTTCTACTTCGTCGCCTGCGTTGATTGCTTTTGCTGCTTCTGCGCATTCTACGATTGGAAGACCAATATTGATTGCGTTACGATAGAAAATTCTTGCGAAAGTTTCTGCGATAACACAGCTTACACCAGCTGCCTTAATAGACAATGGTGCATGCTCTCTGGAAGAACCACAGCCAAAGTTTTTGTTGGCTACGATAATATCTCCAGCTGTTACATTTTTCACAAAATCTTTATCAATATCTTCCATACAATGTGTTGCGAGTTCCTTCGGGTCTGAAGAATTTAAATATCTCGCAGGAATGATAACGTCTGTATCTACATTATCGCCATATTTGAATACATGACCACATGCTGCTTTCATATTAATAACCACGCCTTTCTGCTTTTTACATTACTTCGTCTGGTCCTGAAATCTTACCTGTTAATGCACTTGCAGCTGCTACTGCCGGGCTTGCAAGATAAACCTCAGATTTTACGTGTCCCATACGTCCTACGAAGTTACGGTTTGTCGTAGATACACAACGTTCTCCTTCTGCAAGGATACCCATGTATCCGCCAAGACAAGGACCACAGGTTGGTGTGCTGACTACTGCACCGGCTTCGATAAAGATTTTTAACAAGCCCTCTTCCATTGCATCCAGATAAATCTTCTGTGTTGCTGGAATAATGATGACACGAAGTCCTTTTTTCACACGTTTTCCTTTTAAGATAGATGCTGCAATACGCAAATCATCCATACGTCCGTTTGTACAAGAACCAATGACTACCTGGTCGATTTTTACATCGCCAACTTCGTCGATGGTATGTGTATTTTCTGGCAAATGTGGGAAAGATACAGTTGGTTTTAAAGTACTTAAATCAATTGTATATTCCTCATCGTACTCTGCATCCTCATCTGCCTCATATACAGTATAAGGACGTTTGGAATGCTCTTCCATATATTTAATAGCTAAATCATCTACTGGGAAAATACCATTCTTTCCACCAGCTTCAATTGCCATGTTTGCGATAGTAAATCTGTCATCCATTGTAAGATACTGGATGCCGTCACCAACAAACTCCATAGAACGATAAAGTGCACCATCCACACCAATCATACCGATGATATGTAAAATGATGTCTTTTCCGCTAATCCACTTTGCTGGTTTTCCTGTTAAATTAAATTTAATTGCAGATGGTACTTTAAACCATGCTTTACCTGTTGCCATACCAGCAGCCATATCGGTACTACCAACACCTGTAGAAAATGCTCCAAGTGCTCCATAAGTACAAGTATGTGAATCTGCTCCGATGATAACATCACCAGCAACAGTTAAACCTTTTTCAGGCAATAACGCATGTTCAATACCCATTTCACCTACGTCAAAATAATTTGTAATATCATGACGACAGGCAAACTCACGAACACATTTACAGTGTTCTGCTGATTTAATATCCTTGTTTGGAATAAAATGGTCCATAACAAGAGCAATCTTATCCTTATGGAATACTCCGTCTGCTTTCATTTTATCCATTTCATGGATTGCAACCGGCGAAGTAATATCATTTCCGAGAACAAGGTCTAAATCTGCCTCTATCAACTGACCTGCACTAACTGATGGAAGTCCTGCGTGTGCTGCAAGAATCTTCTGTGTCATTGTCATTCCCATGTGCAAATCCCTCCTATAATTTCTATTCTTTGTGTGTGATGTGTGTGTTGTATATAAACCGTAATATACGCTAAAAGCTATCCTCTTTCTACAGTTTATCTGTCTCACATTGTAACATAACAAATATTATAATAGAAATACATAATAAACATATTTACCATAACTAAACTTTATGTTATAATAATGACGCAAAGTTATGATTGTTATAACATAAAAATATATTTATGTGGAAAAGAAAGGAATTTACACATATGATGAACCAGAATTTATCCTCTTACCGAATTTTTTATACAGTTGCCAATACCGGTAACATTTCCAAGGCTGCCAAGGAATTATACATCAGCCAGCCTGCAATCAGTAAATCTATTCAGAAATTAGAAGAAAGTGTCGGCTGTAAGCTTTTTTCCAGAAGCTCCCGCGGTGTTGTGCTGACAGAAGAAGGAAAACTTTTATATGAGCATGTAAGTGCCGCTTTTGAAACCCTAAATCTTGGTGAAGAAAAGTTAAAACGCTCTATCGAGCTTGGTGTTGGTCATTTAAAAATCGGAGTAAGTTCTACCTTATGTAAATACTTACTGCTTCCATATTTAAAAGAATTTATCCGCCAAAATCCGCACATTACGATTTCAATCACATGTCAGTCTACCAATGAAACCTTAAAGCTGTTAGAAGACAATAAAATTGACATCGGACTTATCGGAAAACCGGACAACATCAAAAATATTCATTTTGACTTCTTAGAGGAAATCGAAGATGTATTCGTTGCCACCAAAGATTATATCCGCAATCTAAGAGCCAGAGGTATTCAAAAAGACCAGATTTTGCAAAGCTCTACGCTGATGCTCTTAGACAAAAACAATATGACACGCCAGTACATAGATGATTACCTGCAGGACAACCAGATTGTAGTCAAGGATTCCATTGACATTTCCAATATGGACCTTTTAATTGACTTTGCAAGAATTGGTGTCGGCGTTGCCTGCGTCATCAAGAACTTTATCAAGAAAGATTTAGCAGACGGAAGTTTGGTAGAAATTCCACTCGGTATTCCAATTCACAAACGTGAAGTTGGTTTCGCCTATAAAACAACCAGCCGCTCTTCTAAATCCCTTGGTGAATTTATCCGTTTCTATAAAAATTATGGTACACCGGAATAATTATCGCAACATGAAAAGGCAGTCAATCACATTCTCCCAGCTATCTGCTTGGAAACAATTGTGATTGGCTGCCTTTTATGGTGTAGGAAATTGCTCGTACATGGTGTGCGACGCTTTTTATTCTCTTGCTCGAATTGCATCTATGGCATTCAAATTAATTGCTTTTTCCACTACCTTTTGTGTTGCAACGAAACATATTACTATGTTACCTAAAAACATTCCTAACGAAACAAGCATAATATAAATAGGCTCAATATAATAATCTATCATTTTTGTTGCAAATAAGTTATATATCAGATAAAGAAAAATACTTACAAAACCTGATAAGATACCTAACGTATATATCTCAGAAACAAGCACTTTTCTCATATCTTTTCTTTGCATACCTAATGAATTCAAAATACCAATTTCATACAATCGCCCTCTCACAGATATTTTACTATAAGAATGTATAAGCACAACGCACAGCACTGCGGCAATAATCAGAACTATTGCAAACATTGTTCTCCATAAACCAGTATTTGATACGGCAGTTTCAAATCGTTCAGCATAATTGGAAACATAATCATATTGCGATGCCAACTCCGTTTGTTCAAATTCTTTCGCAACATCTAAATTTTTACAGTAACACTCTAACTTATTTGGAATTGCACACATAATCTTTTCCGCCCATGCATCACAAACCAAAACCTCATAAGATGCACCACTATGAACACCTACAATTTCACACTCATAGGCATCATTTGCGCTTATATAGTATTTTTCACTAAGTACTTCATCTATCTTACTTTGTATGTCTGAATCATTACATACATTCTCATATGTAAAATCGACATACTCCCCTGTCATAGAATAATAAATATCACGAATAATCTCTGTACTGACAGCTATCTGATTTGTGCCATCCGGAGCTGCACCATACACAACCTCTCCCTCCGTCTGCTGACACAAAAAACCAGAAGCATCCTCTGAAAAGATGTCTTTAGACGCATTTTCTACATTCACTGTCAAAAAGATACTTGTATACATTTCGGAGGTTCTCATATTTTCCAGTGCTTCACTCGATATATATGTATCATATACCCCATCAATATTTTTTTCGCCATTTACACCTACGATTTCATAATCCTTACTTACTCCATAATCATTGGTTATGGTGATTGTTTTTCCTATTGCATCACCCTCATAATATTTTTCAGCCACATCCAATCCTAATATAAGCTGGTTCTCATTCGTCGGAAAATCTCCTGCAACATCATCAAGCATTAAACGTTCCTCGAAAAACTCATTCAAAAATATTACTTTAACAGCTATACTGTCCTCATTGTCATCTATGTAATAATCCATATCTGAAACCGGAACAACCGCCTCAAATAAGTCTGATTCAGATATGTTCTTCATCATATCATCCGAAATCGCCGCATATTCTCCGCCCATAATAATCGATGATATATTTTTTTCACCAATCGCATATGCATAAAATGTAATCATATCTGCATCGTAATAAACAGTATTCATCTCATCCGTTTTCTTTCCAACATTAAAATTCATTGAAAAAATAATTCCAACTGCCGCTAATGCTATGGCAACAGAAAGCATAATGGAAAAGAATTTTGCCTTATATCTGCTGATATTATTAAAAGTCAACATTCTAATAATATCTTTAGATATCGTTTTAGTACTATTATTTTCCGATAAATCTACTGTTGTACCTGTTTTTGTAATAAATTCATCATTAGATATTTTTCCATCCCTTAATGTAATTATTCTATCTCCATATAATCGCGCCATTTCAAGATTATGGGTAACAACAATCACAATTCTATCATTAGATAATTCTTTTAACAATTCAAAAACCTGCTTCGAATTATTCTGGTCTAAATTTCCAGTCGGCTCATCTGCTAATAATATTTTTGCATCTTTTACGATTGCCCTTGCAATGGCAGCCCTTTGTCTTTCTCCTCCACTCAATACTTCAACCTTTTCATCCGCGACCTGATACAAATTAAAATATTGAAGTATTTTGTTAATCTCATCTTCTGTTTTCTGAATTCCTGCTATTTCTTCTGCCACCTTAATATTTTCTCTGATAGTAAGTCCATTAATCAAATTGGCATCCTGAAATATAAATCCTAGATGCTCGCTTTTATATTTTTTACAGGTATCAACTGTACACCAGTTTTCATCAGATAACACTTCTACGCTTCCTTCACTTTGTATATCCAAGTTACCAATTAGATTTAATAAAGTGCTTTTACCAGCGCCCGAATCACCAACGATAAAGTTCAATCCACTTTCTATTTTTAGATTAATATCATCAAGTATCTTTTTGTTTCCTATTTTTTTAGTTATTTTAGTAATTTTTATCACGCTTTGTTCTCCTACGATTATATATTTGATAAACATACTCCCCAATACAGCGTTTTTAAACTTGGCGCACCCCAATCAATATATGGTGTATATCCATAATCTGTTTTGAAAAGCCTTTCTACCTCTTCCCTTACAGCATTACTATTTTCATATATATTTCCAATTTCGCCTGTTAAAGCCATTAAAGCATACATATAGAATGTAGATTCCAGATTTATTCTTCCACCATTCTCAATATAGTCATAGTAGCAACAATCTGATTCAAGTATTTTTATACTACTTTTTATAAGTTCATTGCTAATTTCATCAAACCCCATAATTTTATCTATAATATATAAATCAATAATATAGTAACTTGACATAATAATCTCATCACCAATATAGTTTTCAAACAATTTTTTAATTTCCTTTTTTTCTGAATTAGAAAAGTTATTCTTTAACTGACTAATAATTGTACATAATTTTCTTAAACTAACCGGGTCTGCAATAACATTTATCCTCTTATTTATTTCCTTTAATACTTGTCCAATAACATTTTTTGTCTCTTTAGAATACGCTCCCTCACAATACTCAAATTCCAGCAAAGAATAATAATATGTATCATTTATCATTTTTTCAAGAGATATTTCTGCCTCTTCATTAACATACTCTAAAGCCTTATTCGTATAATATTGTGCCACTGACTGCCTCACTGCATCATAATTACATAATGTTCTCTGTGTTAATGAAGAAAGAACCATACCATAATAAGAAGCCTCTATAGACATACATTTTATACTTTCCATATGTTGCAAAGCCAGTTTTTCTGCATGTGCACACAAAAGTTCTTTAGAATCTGTTGTAAGATAATTCAAATGATTTTTTAACAAGTCATACACTAATCTTTCTTCATAAAAATCATTTATCAAACTATCAATATTGGCATTTTCTGAAACAAAGTCATCTATATAAACAAACTCCAACTGTTCATTTAATGCATTTGCAACGGGCTGAAATACACATTCCAAAATAAGTACATCCTCCCATGACACTATCTCTTCATAACTATAGTATTCTTTCCACCCCTCATACCATGTCATCAGTTCTCTTGTAATTTCTATATCATTTCCTATTGCATCCATTGCATATAAAGCATCTCCACCAGCTCCAAATATACTCATATCGTCATTTGGCACAATCAAACTACTTGATTTATAATAACTTTCTATGCTTTGCTTTATTCTAGTGATATCATAATCTAATTCAACCATCTTAAACATATTACACACATCAATAGTAAATGACACTTTGTTCTCAATGCTATCATTACTTAATTCATAAAACAAACTGGTTTCTGTATCACAATAATTATTTTCTAAATAAGCCATCAATTCTGTATCATACGTTCCATAAAATGCATATTGCAAACATAGATAAGATACAAGGTCCAATACAACAATCTCCTTATTTGCACATGCATTTTTTACCGCACTATTCAAATATTTCATATTAGACTCTATAAACAAACCACCTTCTTCTTTAAGCCCCTCTAATAACATATAATCATAAAACAAGTAATACACTGAATATGGGTTATCCGTAAGACTAAGCTTTAATTCTGAAAAATATTCATTTCCATTATCATTTACATAATAATTTTCAATATTCTCATAAATATATTTAATACTATTATCATCTAAACATTCAGTAACATTAAGAGCCGAATCCAAATAATCATAATTATTAAGCCTGTTTTGAGGCATACATGCGCCAAACAATAAAATAATACATATGCAAAATACCACTATACTACTTATTTTATACTTTAATTTTTTATATTTCATCGTTTACTTCCTACTTATTTACTTTTTATATCATCCATTTTTAACTAAAAATATAATTAAATCTATACATCAGCAAAGTAAAAATGGCGAATATATTTATATTCGCCATTCACTCTATAACTTACGAAGCATCACCAGATGCCACAACAACATATGTACTTCCAAATTTATATTTTGTTGATGTAGAAAATGTAACCCAAAAGGTTACAAGACTAGATGCTCCTTTATATGTAGGATAAATAGTAATACTTTTTTTGTTCTTTACTGTATAATTTTCTGTCAATGTATTTCCCGAAATAGACGCAGTACCTGAGCCAGCCGAACCATTATAACTAACGTTGATTGAACCTATTCCAGTACTCTTAATTATATCACTATGCGTAATGGAATCAGGTGTCTTCTTTCCTTTATACTTACCACCTGACTGACCAGAAAACTTTACAGAATTAAAACCACTTGTAACTGTGCCTTTCATATAAGTAGTACATTTATACGATTTATAATGCTTATACCCACTTATATTAACTGTTTTAGCAGATGCGTTTGTGGTAGTTGCCGTAAAAACAATAACTATTGCAAGCGTCATCCCTATAATTTTTTTGAATGTTTTTTTCATGTCTTTATCTCCTAGTATTTTTTGAATGTTTGCAACCATTCGTTTTGTTCTATTAAAGCTTTAATATGTGAAAATATTCACATATTTATTCTAGCATTCTTTCTATACATGTCAAGTAGTTTGTTTTACTTTTGCAATTCCAATTACCAACTTCGGTAAATCAAAAAAAATTACCAGAACACTACATCATTAGTAGCACTCTAATAACCTTTTTCCTAGTTAAATTTAGCGCACCCCGTTCAACATCTGTACACCTGCACTTTATTGGCAAATATATTTTTAATTTACAATGTACCCAGCTATTTACAAACAATATATAATATCCAAATATGTAATGGATAAAATAAATAATAAAACCACTTCATTCCTTTCCCTCTTTTTCCATTGTAAGTCCACAAAAAGGGGATTACTAAAATCATCAGCCATTGAAATCTAGGAAACGGAATTAAATATGATGCCGGACCTCTCATGTAATAAGTTCTCCGAATCAGTAATTCTAAAATCAAAGTAAATGACAAAACGAATATTGATAAACAAATTTTTTTATCTTTTAGGAAATATACAACAACAAAAAATAGTACAAACCATATGCTTCCTTCCGTAAAAATCGCACTTCCAAACAAAGAACCATATCCATAATAAAGCATATAAGTATCAATACACCCCGGAATCTGTAACAATTCTGCAAATATTGCGCACAACACAAATGCTATGATTTGTTGGACTGCAATTACTACCAACCATTTGAGCTTCTCTCTATTTGCATTTTTCTTATCAAGTAATGAAACTATCATACATCCTAAGAACAAAGTCACAAATATGTTATTACTTACCACTGTTTCTTTTTTTACCAAAAAAGAAATCACTATATTTCCTATAGACATCAATATTCCCATTAAATATAAGCGAACCAAATATTTTTTTCGGTTGCTCGTATGGTAAAATCCCCACGCACTACAATAAAAGAAAAGCGGTGCAGACAACCTCCCAATATATCTAAACCATATAGGAGATTGCGGATAAAACTCTCCTATATGGTCAAATACCATACATAGCAATGCTAAAATTTTAAGAGCATTTGTAGACATTTTAATATACCGAACCGCTAAAATCACTTTTTCCTTTCATGTTTTTACCTCCACCTTTTTTGAATATTTGTAACCATTCATTTTTATCTATTAAAGCTTTAATACGTGAAAATTTTCACATATCTATTTTAACACTTACTTCATTCGCGTCAAGTAGTTTGGTTTGTTTTCGCAACTTTAATTACATTTACAATAAATAAAGGCTATTAAAATGCCGCATTATAATGCAACACTCTAATAACCTTATTCCTACTGTTCCTGTCTATCAAAATTATGTATCCAATCGGCTTTCAAATAATATATCAAGAATATGATTGAGCTTATCGACCAGGTCAATGGATATGCCCAGAAAATTACCTGAATTTTCGGTATGAAATGTACCGTAATAGTTATGTAAGTAATTCGAATCATGCACCACGATGCTAACATAACAAACATCGGCACTGCAGATTTTCCAGCTCCACGCATAATACCTGCGATACAATGAGAAAAGGCAAGCAAAAAGTAAAATAAACTTTCTGTATGCGCCTGTGTAGTTGCGATTTTGATTACTTCCGGGGTATTATCAAATGCCGCTGTAAAATATGGAATTGCAAAATACACAAGCACACCTACTAACTCTGCCAGTGTAATCGAACATAAAATGCCAAAACGTGCACCTTTTTTCGCCCGGTCATACTGTCTTGCTCCAAGATTCTGTCCAATAAAGGTTGTTAATGCCATTGCAAAACAAGTGATTGGCAGAAATGCGAAGCCTTCGATTTTCGAATAAACACCACAAGCTGCAACTGCTAATACGCCAAAGGCATTAATATTTGCCTGAACCACAATATTGGCAACAGAAATAATGGAATTTTGCATTCCGGATGGCAGACCAATTCGAATAATCTGTTTTAACATCTCCGGGTGGAATTTGATTTCGCGGATTTTCACCTGATAAATATCCTCTGTCCGCATCAGACGGACAAAGCAAAGCAGTGCGCTTGCTGCCTGTGAGATAACGGTTGCAAGTGCCGCAGAACCAACGCCCCAGTGAAAGACTCCAACGAACAGCAAATCCAGCACTACGTTTACTACCGAAGAAAAAATCAGGTAATAAAGCGGATGCTTGCTGTCTCCCACTGCCTGTAAAATTCCCATCACAATGTTATACATGACAAATGCCAGCGAGCCAGCAAAATAGGTACGGAAATAGGCAATTGAATTTGGCATAACCTCCTCTGGCGTTCCCATCCACTGCAATATCTGTGGTGTTAAAAGCATTCCAAGCACAGTTAAAAGCGCACCAGCGACGAGTCCAAATGCAATATCGGTATGCACTGTTTTTCGGATACTTTCGTAATCTTTCGCACCATAATACTTGGAAATAACAACGCCTGCTCCCATTGCTGTTCCATTAA
Source organism: Roseburia sp. (assembly GCA_045121975.1). GTDB lineage: Bacteria > Bacillota > Clostridia > Lachnospirales > Lachnospiraceae > Roseburia. The sequence goes on along the minus strand of JBGVHB010000059.1, from coordinate 86,610 downwards.
AAAATCCAACCAGAAGAAATATAAGTGCACCTGACGAACTGACTGCCGCAAGCGCATTACTTCCTAAAAAATTTCCAACAATCAGCGAATCCACTGTGTTATAAAGCTGTTGAAATAAATTTCCCAAGAAGATGGGGATTGCAAATGATACAATCCCCTTCCAGATGGGACCTTCTAATAATTTTGTCCCTTTGTTATTCATAATTCTACTTCATTACAATATTGACAATTCTTCCAGGAACATAGATTTCTTTTACAATGTTACCTGTCAGCTTATCTGCGATGGACTCTTTTGCTTTTGCAATAACGTCATCCTTCGCTTCATCTCTTCCAATTGCCAATGTTCCTTTCGTTTTTCCATTAATCTGTACTGCAATTTCAATCGTATTTTCTACTGTCTTAGCCTCATCATATTCTGGCCAGGTGCTCTGATATACATATCCCTCAAAGCCTGCAATCTGCCATAATTCTTCTGTAATATGAGGTGCAACCGGGTTTAATAATGTAAGTAATGTCTTAAATTCGCCCTTTGTGATTGCATTTTTCTTGTAGAAATCATTAATCAGTGCCATCATTGCTGCGATAGCTGTATTGTATTTTAAGCTTTCGTAATCGTTGCTTACTTTCTTGATGGTCTGATGCATCTTTGTTTCCATATCAGAAGAATAACCTTCTTCTGCTGTCATAATATCCTGTAATTTCCATACGCGGTCTAAGAAACGACGGCAGCCTTTTACACCATCTTCTGACCAGGAAGCACTTAAATCAAATGCTCCGATAAACATTTCGTAAGTTCTTAAGGTATCTGCACCATATTCTCTTACGATGTCATCTGGATTAACAACGTTTCCTCTGGATTTTGACATCTTCTCGCCATTTTCTCCAAGAATCATACCATGAGAAGTTCTCTTCTGGTATGGCTCTGCACATGGAACTACCTTCTCATCGAAAAGGAATTTATGCCAGAATCTTGAATAAAGTAAGTGTAAGGTTGTATGCTCCATACCACCATTGTACCAGTCTACAGGCATCCAGTATTTTAAAGCTTCTGGGCTTGCAAGCATTTCGTCATTGTGTGGGTCACAATATCTTAAGAAATACCAAGAAGAACCTGCCCACTGAGGCATGGTATCTGTCTCTCTCTTTGCTTTGCCGCCACAGCAAGGACAAGTTGTATTCACCCAGTCTGTCATAGCTGCTAATGGTGATTCACCGTTGTCTGTTGGCATATAGCTGTCAACTTCCGGTAACATTAATGGAAGCTCGCTCTCATCAATTGGAACGAATCCACATTTCTCGCACTCTACGATTGGGATTGGTTCACCCCAGTAACGCTGACGTGAGAATACCCAGTCTCTTAATTTATAATTTGTTTTTGCTGTTCCGATGCCTTTTTCCTCTAAGAATTCAATCATCTTAGCCTTTGCATCTGTAACTTCTAAACCGTTTAAGAAATCAGAATTGATTAACACACCTGTTGCAACATCTGTAAATGCAGCCTCGTTGATATCAACCTCTTCTCCATCTTTTGCAACAACCTGAATAATTGGAAGGTTGAATTTCTTTGCAAATTCCCAGTCTCTTTCGTCATGTCCCGGTACTGCCATGATTGCACCTGTACCATAAGACATTAATACATAATCAGATACCCAGATTGGAACTTCTTTTCCATTGACTGGATTTACTGCTGTTAAACCATCAATCTGAACACCAGTTTTCTCTTTTGCAAGCTCTGCACGTTCAAAATCAGATTTCTTTGCAGCCTGCTCACGATAAGCAACCACTTCATTCCAGTTTTTGATTTCTGACTGGTATTTATCTAAGTATGGATGTTCTGGAGAAACAACCATGTAAGTTACTCCGAATAATGTATCACAGCGTGTGGTATAGATACGCAGCTTATCTTCTTTTCCAGCGATTGCAAAATCAACTTCTGCACCAGTGGAACGTCCAATCCAGTTCTTCTGTGAAACTTTAACGCGCTCGATGTAATCTACTTCTTCTAAGCCTTCGATTAATTTGTCAGCGTAATCTGTGATTTTTAACATCCACTCGCTCTTTACCTTGCGGACAACTTCCGAACCACATCGCTCACAGCAGCCATTTACAACTTCTTCGTTTGCAAGACCTACTTTACAAGATGTACACCAGTTGATTGGCATTTCTTTCTTGTATGCAAGACCAGCTTTGAAAAGTTTTAAGAAAATCCACTGTGTCCATTTATAGTAGTTAGGGTCTGTTGTATTTACTTCTCTATCCCAGTCAAAAGAATATCCTAAAGAATGTAACTGGTCTTTAAAATGCGCTACGTTGTTCGCTGTAACAATCTTTGGATGGATTTTATTCTTGATAGCGTAGTTTTCTGTTGGAAGACCAAACGCATCCCATCCCATTGGGTAAAGTACGTTGTATCCCTGCATTCTTCTCTTTCTTGCAACGATATCAAGTGCTGTGTAAGGTCTTGGATGACCTACATGAAGTCCCTGTCCTGATGGATATGGAAATTCTACTAATGCATAATATTTTGGTTTGGAATAATCATCGGTAGCAGCAAATGCTTTCTCATCATCCCAGACCTTCTGCCATTTTTTCTCGACCACTTTATGGTTATAAAGTTCTGCCATTTTCTTCTTTCCTCCTAAATAAAAAATCTCCGTCTCTATCAAGAGACGAAGATATATTTCTCCGTGTTACCACTCTATTTCGTATTACATCTATGATGTATGAAATACGCACTCAAAATTCTTAACGCGAATCACACGCTTTCATCTACTTGCTTCCAAAGATACTTCTAATCTTCTCTCTAAAAGGTTCAATCAAAGACTCAAAGGCGAGTTGGGAACTTCCGAATACTGTCTCACACCAAACGACAGCTCTCTGATAATCTTTCGTTCTTAATACTCCTTGTCAACGTTTTACTTTATTCAAATGACATGATTTATTTTATCATATCAATTGAATTTGTCAACCGCTATCTTTCCTGCAAAAGCTTACAGTTTATTTCCAAAGTTCACAGATGCCCTGCGCAATACCTGCCATGAGATTCTTCTGGAAGCTTTGGTCAGATAAATTGTTTTTATCTACTTCATTAGAGAGATAGCCGGTTTCTATCAAAAGTGCCGGCATCGTAGTGTTACGCAGCACATAAAAGTCAGAAGCTTTTTCTTTTCTTACTGATACAATGCCAGAAGCACCCAGTAATTCTGTCAATTTTGAAGCATACTGCTGGCTCTTGCTGCTTCCCTGCATGTAATGGCAGGTCAGACCATGAATCGAAGCATCATCCTCAAACCAATCAATATGAACACTGATATATAAATCCGCTTCTGCATTATTTGCAAGCTCCGTTCTTTTCTCAAGCGACAAAAAGGTATCGTCCTCTCTTGTCATAATAACGTCTGCGCCATAGGATTCCAGCTCTGTTTTTAACATAAGCGCCATAGAAAGCACCATATCTTTTTCTTTTAAATTCCCCCACGAAGTTCCTTCATCTTTACCACCATGTCCGGCATCTACCACAATTTTCTTGCCGCTTAATGACTTTGCCAGAAAGTCTAAAGATGTATCTTCTTCCTCAACTGCATATTCATATTCTTCTACTACTTCTCCATAGACATCCCCTTTGTGAAACAAATGCTCGACAATGTATAAAAAACCACAAATCACAAGTCCCAAAACTAATGTCATAAAGAGCACTGCCACTGTACGTGCTGCATAAGCCATTAAAATACGTTTTCTTCTTTTGTTTTTTATATTTCCTCTTATCACAGTTCTCATTTTCTTCTCCTTGTTCTGTTCTGTGATAAGTTTATCTTTTCATTGTTTCACAATTTCAGCAAAGTTGTATCATAGTTGTAAATATTCAAACATCGTGATAAGTCCCATAACCAGCTCTGTTTGTCCTGCCGCATCTGTTCCCACGCACGCGGACATTCCAATTTCTTTATATTCTGCGCCCATAAAGGAAAAATTCATCACGCCAATTATAGTATAATTTGAATAGCCCTCAAAATAATCTACTACTTTCTGCATACGGTTTTCGCTTTCAATCTCCCAATCTGTAGACCAATTTAAATCCTCAGAATCATCCAAATCATAATAAAATAACAGCGTATCCAGCCATGCATATGACCACTCCGTATCTTCAAACGAATAGCTTTCTACCCCATAACTCTCCACGTTTTTAATCTCTAAAATACCAAAATTTTCCTCTGATGTAAATGCGTTCGACTCATAAGCTTCTCTCTCTTCTGCCTCCACAAGTTCATCAATTCCTGCAATGCTTACTGCGTAGATTTTTTCAAACTCTGTATCTAATATTACTTTTATGATGCAATCCTGCTGTTCATAGATTAACTGCCAGAAACTAATTCCCTGAAATCCTTTGTCTAGTTCCTCCTTTGGATAAAGTGTATACAACTTACAGCTTGTCATATTTTTTACATTGCATTGAGTTATATAACAAAAATACTCCATACCAAAATCCGGTAATTCTTCATTGACACGCTCTGTCAGATGACTTCTCTTCTCATCATCTGTTGTTTCCTGCAAAAGAGTTGTCTGCATTTCCCAGCCGGCTGTTTCACATTCTCCTAATGTCTGCAGTTTTTCCATCATTGATGAATATTGCAGCTGATATGCAGCCATTTCTGCATCTATATATGCCACTTCATCTTCCTTTTTCTTATCCGAATAGAAAAAATAAAGCTCCGGCAGGAAAAATGCGATTGCAAAAAGCAGTAAAATCAGACAGCAGCCAATAATATTCTTTACATTTCTTTCTGTTTTTTTCCGCTTTATTTCATTACTTTTTTCTCGTTTCAATCCGCTTCTACCTCACGCTCTTCTGTTGGGAAATCTATCGTTACCCTTGTACCTTTTCCCACTTCGCTGGTAATTTTCCACTCTGCGTTATGAAGTTCTACGATTCTTTTACATAATGCCATTCCAATTCCAGCTCCGCCCTCTTTTCTGGCGCGGGATTTATCTACCATATAAAATGCTTCTGTGATTTTATGGATTTCCTCCACCGGAATACCACGTCCATTATCCTGTACCAAAAGGCAGTAACCCAGCTCTGTCCTTTGTCCAACCAGCCAGATTCTCCCGGATTCTTCACATGCTTTCCTTGCATTATCAATCAGATTTCCAAATAACGACAATAACAAATCCACATCTCCGTAAATTTGTCCCTTTTCTAATTGGATGCTCATTTTGATTTGTTTTTTCCGCAGAAGTTCTTCTGTCATCTGCTCTATTTTTTCTCCAAGCTCTGATATTTCGATTTGCTGACAGTTAATTTTGCCATTCTTCATGCCTACTAACTCTAACAGTTTATAAGAAAGGCGTTCTAATCTTTTTCCCTGCTGAAAAATATAATCCGCACACAAAAGCCTGTCTTCATCTGACATGCTTTGGGAGCGCAGCATATCTGCGTAACCAATAACAGAAGTTAAAGGTGTCTTTAATTCATGTGCAAAAGCCGCGGTAAAATCCTCCTGTCTGCGTGCATCCTCTTCCAACTCCAGCATATTTTTTTCCAAAGTATCTGCCATATGGTTAAAAGAAAGCATCAATTCGGTAATCTCATCATTCCCCTGAACCGTTACGCGCCGCTTATAATTTCCATCTGCAAACCATCTTGTCTCGATAGAAAGCCGCCGGATTGGTTTTGTAAAACCAACAGCTAAAAGCATCGTAAACATCACAGAAATAAAGAACGCAATCAACAGTGCCATACGATAACTGTTTAGCAGCTGCTCCCGTTCCTCATAAATGTATGTGATATTTTTATCAATCTCAAGATAATACGTCCCTCTGGTACTTTCCATTTTTAATATGGATTCAATAAAATAATTATTTTCAAGCATCCGCACCTGCGATGCGCCTGCTGTTTTTTTCAATTCTTCTTTTATCAGCGTACTGTCATAAGTATCTGTCTCATAAATTGCGCTGCCAGAGTTATTATATATTTTTATAATATCACCCTGTCCGCCGATATTTTTCTGAATAGTTTCTGCCGCCTGCAGGACTGCAATATCATTTCCATAATAGCTGTCAGGAAGGCTTTCAACCGCAGTTAGTAATGCGTATTGAAAAAACAATATTTCCTGTCTACTTTGTTCTTTTTCCCTTGTAATCGAATTATCAAAGAAAAAATATAGTAAAAAACAGCCAAATACCGAAAATATCAGCAATATAATACTTTCTACACTGATTAATAATTTCCAAAACAGTTTCACACTTTACTCCTCTGTCCGCAGACGATATCCAACTTTATATACTGCCTCAATTGCATGCTCTAAACCAGCCTTTTTTCGCAGACGCTGGATATGTAAGTCTACGGTACGGCTGTCACCAAGATATGGACTGTTCCAGACTCTCTCATAAATCGTCTCCCGATAAAGCGCTACATTTGGATTCTGTGCAAATAAAAGCAGCAAATCAAATTCCTTTAAGGTTAAATCAATCACTGTTTCTTTTCGTTTTACAGTTCTTGATACGGTATCGATTGTTAAATCTCTAACAATTAATATCTGCTCTGTTTTATGAAAACGTCTTAAAATATTTTCTACTCTTGCAAGAAGCTCTAACACTTCAAATGGTTTTGTGATGTAATCATCTGCTCCGGCGCGAAGTCCTTTCACTTTATCTGACACCTCGCCTTTTGCTGTCAGAAAAATTACTGGTATTTCTAATCTTTTTGCATATTCTAAAAGTTCATAGCCATCTAAGCCCGGAAGCATAATATCAAACAGACATAAATCATAATAATTTGCCTCTAACTTGTCCGCGCCTGTAATTCCGTCATATGCAATATCACACAGATATCCCGCATTTGTCAGATTCATTCGAATTAAGTTTGCAATCGCTTCTTCATCCTCTACTACCAATATCCGATTCATCTTTTGCCATACTCCCCCTTTTTTCATCTAATTTACATCAGAATTGCATCATAGTTGTAACAAAAGAGAGCGTACACAAATGTGCACGCTCTTTCTTATGAATTCTAATGTTATAATTAGTTGTTGATGAATTTCTCTTCTTCGTTGTTCCAGCTGTAAAGCTTACGGATTTCTTCACCAACCTGCTCTGATGGATGCTCAGCAGCTAATTTTCTCATAGCTTTGAAGTGAACCTGACGTCCAGCATCTGACATATCTAATAAGAATTCTTTTGCGAAAGAACCATCCTGGATATCAGAAAGAACTTTCTTCATAGCTTTCTTAGTTTCTTCTGTAATAATCTTTGGTCCTGTGATGTAATCGCCGTATTCAGCTGTGTTAGAGATAGAATATCTCATTCCAGCGAAACCTGACTGGTAAATTAAGTCTACGATTAATTTCATTTCATGGATACACTCGAAGTAAGCGTTTCTTGGGTCATATCCAGCTTCTACTAATGTTTCGAAACCAGCCTGCATTAATGCACAAACACCACCACAAAGTACTGCCTGCTCACCGAAGAGGTCTGTTTCTGTCTCTGTTCTGAATGTTGTCTCAAGAACACCAGCTCTTGCTCCACCGATTGCTAATGCATATGCTAAAGCCATATCTAAAGCTTTTCCTGTAGCATCCTGCTCAACAGCTACTAAACATGGAACACCTTTTCCAGCCTGGTACTCAGAACGTACTGTATGTCCTGGTCCTTTTGGAGCAATCATAGTAACGTCTACGTCTGCTGGTGGTTTGATACATCCGAAATGAATGTTGAAACCATGAGCGAACATTAACATGTTACCTGCTTCAAGGTTTGGCTCGATATCTCTCTTGTACATATCTGCCTGTAATTCGTCGTTAATTAAAATCATGATGATATCAGCTTTTTTAGCTGCTTCAGCTGCTGTGTAAACTTCAAATCCCTGTTTCTCAGCTTTTGCCCATGATTTACTTCCTTCGTAAAGACCGATGATTACGTTACATCCAGACTCTTTTGCGTTTAACGCATGAGCGTGTCCCTGACTGCCGTATCCGATAACTGCGATAGTTTTTCCCTCTAAAAGTGAAAGGTTACAATCTTCCTGATAATAAATTTTTGCTGACATTTTATATTCCTCCATTATTAATTATTCCATAATTCTTACATCCGCTGTCCCTCTGGACAATCCGGTGATTCCCGTACGCGCTAATTCTAAGATTTCATATCCTTGTAATAAATCCATGAATGCGTCTAACTTATCCTGATGACCTGTCAATTCAATGACCATAGCATCACGAGTTACATCAACGACTTTTCCATGAAAAATCTCTGTTACATTAAGAATCGGCTGGCGTTCGGTATCTTTCGCACGAATCTTAACTAAAATCAGTTCTCTTGTTACAGATGAACCCGGTTCTAACACCTGAATGTCTACGACATCTTCAAGCTTTGCAAGCTGTTTCTCAATCTGTTCTAAAATCTGCTCATCACCTGTTGCAACAATGGTAATCCTGGTATATCTAGGGTCTGCTGTAACACCAGATGAAAAGCTATCGATATTATAACCTCTGCGGCTGAACAAACCGGAAATATGACTTGTAACACCCGGATTATTCTCAACAAGGAGCGATAACACCCGTCTTCTCATAAGAAAACCTCTCTTTTTATTCACACTTTAATTACACATCACACTAAAAAAGATAATAGCATATTCCGCTATTTTGTCAATAAATTGTACAAAAAATGGTTATATCTATTAGGAATACCAAAAATAACTAACAGACTTATTTTAACATTCTGCCTTTACCGTCTTTTTTGATTTTCCCACAAAATATCATAATTGATTCTACAAATACCCAGATTCCAACTCCGCATACGGCAAGTAAAAAGTAAATAATTGCTATTACCGCAAAAACAACTATTGCCTCTGAATTATAATAACTCGTTTCCGATATGGCTGCTCCAATAATCCCTACAAAATATAAAATATATGCACTAATTGTAAGCAACAACTGAATCACTGCTTTTTTGGTATAACCAAGATAAAAATTATGTGCACCAAACAGTCCTAAAAAGAGACCAAGCACTCCTGCCGCAATTTTGGACTTTGGACTTGTATTTCCAAATCCTGTCATATCTACACCACAGTTTAAACAGACTGTCTGCATTGGCTGCTTTGTCGGTATGCCACAGCATGGACAAAACTGACTTCCTTCTCCCTTCGGAGCTTGACAACGGGTACACATGACTGCCTCATCCGACATATACTGCATACCACAATTTCTACAAATATACATAAATCCTCCCATTAATCCTTTAATAATCTACCTTCGGCATCGCGGTCAACTTTACCGCATAAAATCATAATGCCTTCTACAAAGCCCCAGATTTCAACTGCTAAAAGTAAAAATGCACCAAGCCCAAATACACACATTAATGGGAAACTGACAATTGATAATACCAGCTGAATTACTGCTCTTTGTGTATATCCAAGATAAAAATTATGTACGCCAAAGCATCCTAAAAATATTCCAAGCACCCCTGCAAGAACCTTTGATTTTTCTCCCTTTGGCTCATATGCTCTCATAGCCACACCACAACTCATACATACCTGTGTATCCGGCTGTGTCTGTGCACCGCAATTCGGACAATAATTCACTCCCATACCTTTCTGTGCTCCACATTTGACGCAGATAACTGCCTCTGGGGACACATATTCCTGCCCACAATTTCTACAAAACATTTCCTTTCCTCCGTTCCTTTAACATTTTCACACCTAATTCTATCATATCGCAACCGTTTGTAAATATTTTTTTGTCACAGTTCAACCATAAGTCATGTGACAGACAAATCATGCTTGCATGTATTTGAATGTTACATGACTTATGAGCGGAACGCCTGTTTATGAGCAATCCGCTTGCGATAGCAGGCTTTGGAGCACGAAGTGCGAGATTGCGAATGGCGTGGGACGAACTGTTACGTTTTTTAACACTCATTCTATCATTATGCTAATTTTGCTGTTATCATCCATATGACTGCCGCGAAAAAAAGCCACATACCTAAGGTTCTTGTTTTCTTCTCTGCTTCGGCATTACCTCTGTCTGATTTTCTCGTGCAGGCTGCCGGTGATGCAATCATAAGAATTGCTGTCAAAATTAAAACTGCCCATATTAAAACCATATCGATTTTCTCCTATCGTAAATTTAATAAAACTGGGTTTATCATAGCCTTTCTTAAAGTTATTTGCAATAAGATTAAAAAAATAGTTTCCAAAATTCGACATATTAGGTATAATATATCGGGATTTTTAAATTTTAGGAGGTAAATGAAAATGAATTCTTGGGAAGTAACAGATTCTAATGGGGCTGTACACAACATTTCTCACAATATTAAAGGTGGGAAAAACGTTATCACTGTTGACGGTGAAACTTACAAAGTAAAATCCAGCAACTGGTTTATTAACTTAATTGATTATTCAATCGAATTACCTGGAGCAGTCTGTAACCTTGTTGTAATCGGCAGAAAAGCTGACTTAGCTGTTAATGGCATTTACAAAAGCAACGGCAATGCATACGAGCCTGTAAGCAATATGCCTGCATGGATTTGGGTTTTAGTAGCATTAAGCGTTATCGGCGGATGGTTCTTCGGCGGACTTCTCTGCTGCTTTATCGGATGCTTATTAAGTATTCTTTATGTACAGTTCGGTTTACAGAAAAAGAATGGCGCAGTTATCGGTATATTTATCGGTTTTCTTGCAATTCTCGTTGTTTTCTTTGGCTTAAATTTAATGATGGCAGGATACTAAACTATGAACGAATTTAATAACGAATATAACAACGAACCAAACATTGCAAAACCAATTGTTAAAAATGCTATTCCAGAAAAAAGCAGCAGCACTTTATCTGTTTGCAGTATTGTTTTAGGAAGCCTTGGGCTCATTTGTTTTTGGGCTTTTATTTGGAATTTAATTATCAGCATCGCAGGGGTCATTACAGGCAGCTTATGTATTGTTAAAAAGCATAAAAATCAGACAATTGCGATTGTCGGTACTGTAATCTCTTCGATTGCACTGGTATTAAGTTTTATTTCCTGTATTTTATATGTTTTGGCATTAAGTTTATAAAATATCAATTACTTTAAGATAATTTCAATTTAACTCAAAAAACAGAGAAAAGAAGTATTTTTTCTCTGTTTTTTTACTTATCATTCCATATTCTATCATCTTACTTCACATGACATACGCTATTTTTCCACACATTTTTTCTCGCTTTTCTCCATATATCCAAGAAAAAATTCTCTTTCAAAATATATTTAGCTTCTCCATAATAATCAATCCTAATAATATCTTCAAATAGTAACATCTTCTTCTCACTTCCGCTTGTAATTATTAACCATTTACTTTTTTTCTTCATTTCATCAACTGCTATTCTCTCTCTCCATATAATCAAGTGTTTTTTTCAATAAATTCAATACTTTTTGATACCTGTCATTGAATGAAACTAAGGTTATGGAGTGATCTTTACCTCATACAGGGCAGATATATAGTTATAATGGGTACACCAAATAAAACGTCATCACTATTCGTTCTAAATGGCCTCGATGTATACCCATCCCTATATGGCAGCTCACCTCTCATGTCCAACAGGATCATCCTCCTTGCGGTGGGTCCTCACTTCCTTCGTTCTGCCTGTCCATAACCAGGGTGCCAGCTTAGCTATTCATCAGGGTCATGCCCTCTGGAGAAGATTCCTGCCGGCTACCAGCTCATTCTTTGCACTTTCATCACTGATCCAAACACTTCTATTACAGCACCTTCCGGTGGACGCTTCCTGTAATCATTATGGTTGTTTCTCTTTATCAAACTATGCAGCTTTCAACTGCGTTCCCGGATGCTTGATATCCCCCAGCATCTTTGATGCGTCATAACTGATTCCTTTTGTAAGGATTACATGGAATACTCTTATCAACTTACAAGCTACTGCTATCAGTGATTGCATCTTTTTTAACGGATTTTTTTCTCTGGTGGTGTAATACCTATGGATTTCTTTAAATTCTTCATTCTTTCCCACTACTGATATGGCTGCTTCGAAAAGAAGATATCTGAGTCGCTTACGTCCTCGTTTGCTTATCTTTGTCTTTCCGTTATGTTTTCCAGAACTATCTGCCACCAATTCCAACCCTGCCAGTTTCTGAAGCTCTTTCGTGTTATCGAAGCGCGTGATATCACCAACCTCTGCTATGAAACCAGCCACTGTTGTTATTCCTATGCCTTTTATTTCAAGCAGTTTATCGACATGCTCTATCTTCTGGCACAGTTCTTTAATCAGGTCATTGACCCGTTCAAGACGTTTGCTTTGAAGTTCATAATCCTCAATCAGATCCTGAATCTCCATTCGGGCTTCTGTAAGACCTGTCTTTAATCCTATGCTTCTCATTGCTGCATTCAGAATCAACATAGCCTTCTTGTGCCCATTTCCTCGGAGTTTGGCATCTTTCCATATTTTTATGATACCTTCTTCTCCAAGTTTTACTATCTCCTCTGGAGTTGATGCCTTCTTTAATACCAGCAATCCTCCCTTGGCATCTATGTGTGTATAAATCCCCTTGTATTCTGGGAAATATACTGCTATCCATTTCTGCAGACGATTCTTCGCTCTGGTCTGTTCTTCTACAAGGACAAACCTGCGATTGGACGCATTCCGCAGTTCCGCATACACACCTGTTGGCATGTATGAATAAAAATATCGTCCATCTTTTACTAGACCTGCAATAACACGTGGATCTTTTCTGTCATTTTTAGATGGACTGTTGTCATCTAACTCTTTGGTCTTATGCACATGGTGTGGATTTACCATCACAAACTTAATGTTCTTTTCACCCATGAACTGCCCAAGATCAAACCAATAATGACCCGTTGGTTCAATTCCTACCAGCGCCTCTTCAAGTTTATTTTTCTGCATCAGCTCCACAATTGTATTGTAAAAGCTGTTGAATCCCTCCATAGAGTTTGAAAACGGTACAGGCTTTCTGGTAAGTTCTATGCCTCTCCAGTTAAAAGCTCTGAAATAATGCTTTTCACTGCAACATCAATACCAACAATCATTGTTGTTTCTTTTACTTGCTCAATCTTCTTGTTTTGTGTAGAATTCATTTGTAGATACCTGCCTTATTCTGTTCATTTGCCAACTTGCCGGTCAGCAATGACAGTTTAACTTAGGTATCTATTTTTGTAAAATCATTTACTCTCTACACTTTGAATTATACAGGAAGCTATTTTTCCATTGTTTTTAGTATATATGTCAGCATAAGAATTTGCATATTTCTCATATCGTCCCTGAAATACACATATTCCAATTATCTCACACACCCAAAATATTACTGAACATATATTTTCTACTACACCAACCTTGCTTTCCATTACACTTAAGCAAAAAATTACTGACATTACGATAACAGGAATATCTATTAATGCCTTTCCAAACATTGGATATATTCCTAATAGTCTTAGCTTTACATATTTTCTCGTATTAATAAAACTAATAGCTATTATCAATAATCCAAATAAACATACCAACAACAACAACATATCATCCATAAACACTCTTAAAATCACACAAATTACACCTGTCATATATCCAGCTATTAAGGCATATAGAAGTATCAAACAATAAAAAAAATCATTTTCACATTTTTTTCGATTTCGCCAACTTATATTGTTGCTAATTTCATTTATCGTATTACGCAAGAATGAAATTAAAGATAAAATTACAGGAACAAAAATTGCCCAAAATGTATTTGTATCAACTTGCATTATCTCTCTAATTTTTTCAATCATTTTATAATTTCTCCACAAAATATCTTCTTCCACCAATCAACTAACTATATAATTTAGTATAGCACACTCTAATACATTCGTCCATTTTTAAAAATAAAACACCCTATTATCCTCGACAAAGTTCTCTTTCTCTTAGTTAATAGAGTGTTTCTATTTTTAATCCTTTTTAAATTTTCTACGAAACATACCATGCTGTACAATATGTATCACTACTGTAATTACCAGTAATAATCCAGATAACGTATGTGAAATTCCCATCCACATTCCCGGCATAGATTTTAATAAAAATCCGCTTACAAATACTACAATAAGTGATATTAACATCAGCCAGTTAATTGCCATCAGCCATTTTTTCTTTCTCATAAATGTTCTCCTTATGGTTAGTGTCAACTAATTCATTGCCCAGTTAGTTTAACCTAACGCACAAAGGTTGTCAATGGAAATTACTGGTTACTTAATTCAAATCTGCCAACTAAATCATGCATTGACATTGCAGATGCGGATAATTCCTGACTAGTTGCTGATGATTCTTCTGCAGCTGCTGAATTAGACTGAACAACCTCTGAAATACGTTCAATTCCTGCATCTGCCTGTTCCATTGCAATTGCCTGCTGTTCTGCATCCTCACGAAGCTTTCTGGAAGAATCGGCAATTTTCTGCACCGCTTCTACTACTCCGTCTAATACGTCAGATGTACGATATGCAACCTTGCTTCCTTCTTCAATTTCACGCAATGTATTTTCTACTAAAGCTCTTGTATCAACAGATGATTTTGCTGTCTGGTCTGCCAAATCACGAATCTCATCTGCTACTACTGCAAATCCTCGTCCTGCATCTCCTGCTCTTGCAGCCTCAATAGAAGCATTCAGTGAAAGCAGATTTGTCTGACTTGCAATACTTTCAATCTCAGAAATAATATTTTCAATTTTCTTGGAAGTTTCGCTGATACGATTCATGGATGCAACCATGTTACCCATTTCTTCGCGGCTGAGCTGTGCATCCTCTGCACACTTCATAGCCTGATTATACGCATCTTCCATACTGTTTACCGTACCATTTAATCCATTTGATAAGGTATTCATCGTTGCTAACATTTCCTGTACAGAAGCAGCCTGGTCTGTTGCACCTTCTGCTAATTCCTGCGCAGCTTCTGCTAAATTGGATGCACCGGAATTAACATGTTCTGCCGCCTGATTTACTTCTAATAATGTACTGCTTACATTACGGTTCATCGTACGGATTGCAGATAACAGCTGTCTGAAATCTCCAACATAAGCATTTTCACAGCCTGTATCTACTGTAAAGTTACCATTACCCATTTCCGCACAAAGTTTCTCTACATCAAAAATAATTGCTCCCAATCTCTCAACCATATCATGAGATGCATTCATAAGTCCGGCAATTTCATCCTTCGAATCGGACTGTGGAAATTCTGATTTCAAATCACCATTTGCAAATTTAACAAAACGCTCTTCCAATTCGCCAAGTGGCTTTGCAATACCTTTTGCAATAATGCTGCTGATTCTTTTTGAAACAGAAACTGTTACAACAATTAAAACAATAATCAAAATCAAAGCGCCATATTCAAGTACAGCAAGAACAGTTGCCATCTCATTTTCTTTTTGAACATTGACATCCATAAGATGTGTAATCGCTTCATCAACTGCATTATATAATGGAGTCATTTCGTTGATTGCCATTATCTGTGCCTCGCGGCTAAGCTCCTCGTCCGGAGTTGCGCCAATTGATATTACTTCTGCTTCTTTTGCAAAGTAAGCTTCCAACGCACTCTCAATCGCTGCTAAAGCTTCATGACCTTCTGTAGTAATCATAGTAGGTCTGATTTCTTCAATCAGTTCGTAAACTCTTTCTTTATGTTCTGCATGCTGCTGTGTCATAAGGTCAATCTGCTCCTGGTCTTCATAACCAATGATACCACGCATCGCTGAACGACATTCTGCATGTTCGTTCATCAACATACCAATGTCACCCTGTGGCAGCGCATAATTATTCATTGCTTTCTTATAATTCGATGTAATAATAAGAATTGATACTACACCGATTGCCAATGCGATTACGGAGATAACAATAATGATATTAAATGCCTTGCTTAATCTCTCTTGGATACGCATTCCTTTAAAATTTAATAATTTCTTTTTCGCACCTGTCTCTTTTCCCATACTAATCCTCCTCCACTCTTAATCTGATACATCATAATACTGTATCTGCATAATTATGAGTTTCTTCGGGAATTCAACTCATATATTAATTTTACACTTTTTTGCGTATTTTTCAATATATTTGGGTAAATTTATCAGACTTTTTTCCTAGTTTTTGAACTTCTGTGGATTTCTTAATAAAATATTTATATCTTCGTCACATAGAAAAACCACCCTTTTGACTTTGGCGAGTTACAGGGTGGCATTTCTACTCTTCTGACTGGTCAACCCACCTTATGGGCGAGCATTCCATTTGTATTTATAATATAACGTATTTAAATATTTAATTCAATAATTTGCACATAACAAAAATGGATAAATACCCTTATACACCACTATATTAATCATTGTTCTCATGTATTCTACAACTCTCAATAGCAACTTTTCGTATTATATATTCTGTTACAGCCCTATTTCTTTTTCAAAATACTGTAAAGTGGAATATTTTACCAACGTTTGGTTTATCGGGTTACTCAAATCTTTCTTTGCTTTTTTATAATCTGCAATATATTTCTCCATTTTACTTTTTATTTTAAAGTCTTTACCTCTAAGTGCGTCAAATTCATTTTGTCTCAAATGAGGTTCAGTAAAAAAATCGATATAACTCTCATCGGTAATTACAACCGCCTTCGAAAAATCAACACCACAATGATTTTCTTTATCAGTCCAAAAAACATGTGGGTGGTGTATGTCTGAACGCAACGGAATCGCATACTGCACACCATCAATTTCTACACAAACTTGAATGTATGGTCTATTCTGTTTTTGCTCCATTTCTGGATATAGTGAAGTTGGATATGTATTATAGAATTTCTTTGATAAAAATACGAAACGTTTTTTCTTTGCCATATTTTTCTCCTATGGTAACAAAGAATCTCGCTTGCGAGATTCTCGCGCTAACGCGCAGTCACGCAGTGACATCTTCTACTTGCGCGTTATGCGCATCCTGCCCGGAGGGCTTTTTAATTCATAGGAATTTACGCAAATTCCTATGAATTAAAAAACAACTCCTGTTTCCAGGAGTTGTCTCTTCTCAGTGAACTTTTCTTTTATTTTACTTGGTCGCGTTCTACGACCAAATCTTCTGTTGAACTTTCTTTAAACTCACGTTCTATGAGCTTTTTCTATTTATAATATACCATAGTATATACAAAAATTCAATATTTATGTAATAAATTTTCAGTCCACATCACAACCTTTGAAACTATCCTGTATTATTATATTACCACATCGTAATGAAAAAGTCATTGAATTTGTAATTCAATTTAGAGTTTTAAATACAGTCCCGATTGGTAAAGTTCCCTCAATTATTCCTATTCGAACATATTGGTAGTGTTTGTTCATAATTCTGGCAGCTTCCTTTAATGGAATATTCTCGCCGATGAATTCAGGAATTTGATAGATTTTCTTTTCTGTTTTCATAGAACGACACCTCCTTTCGTTGGTGTGTTCTATAACTCTAAATGAGGTGGATTGCAAGTGATATTTTAACCCAATTATATTACATACTGTTAATCATCATTAAGTAAATACAATCCATGTTCTCGATGAATACTTGGTGGATGTGGAATTTCATTCCCCCATGCACGTTTACTCATTTCTTTCCTAAATCTCTCAAGCAAGTTTTCAAGAGCACACGCTTCGCTAAAATTGTCCCCTAACGAACAATATGCAAGTCTAACTTTTTCACACTCGAAATCAAGTTCCGCGTCTGTTGCATTTTCAAACCATTTAGCACTATAAAGATTTGCTTTCTTTATCTCTTCTTTTAGATTACTCCACACCTCTTGTATTACCTCTTTATTTTTTAAACCAAACACAATTGCAATAAGTATCGGAATACTTATACCGATGGAAATCAATTGTGGCTTATGTACTTTTATCCACTTAACCAAGTTGTTCTTATCATCAGAAACATCTTCTAATTCCTGTGTTTTCTGTTTTTCTTTATTCATTAAAGTCTTCTCCTTTTAATATTTTCCTTTTTATATAGTAAGTATAGCATAATACATATTAAAAGTGTAGAACATGGGCAAAGTATTATGATTTTCCCATGTTATTATTGTAACTACTCAGAATATTCCGCTCTAAGTCGTTTAGTATATTCTTCTTTTGTCTCATCATCATAAAGATACTTTTCTAGCGTTGATTCCCTTACCCTACCAGCCTTAACATCTTCATATGTATCTTTTGCTGCCTGTTCTCCAAACATATCGTAAATTTTAGAAAAATTAATTGGATCTAATTTTTTTGCCATAGCCTTATTCTCCTATTCTTCATAAATAATATTGTTGTCACTTACATCGTTCCACTCACTACATTCTGTGCATGTCCATTGTTCATCTTCTGTCGTAAATTCTGACTGACCATTTAACAATGCTCCACACTTCTCACAGTAAAAGATTTCCCTTGTCTTTTTCCCTTGCAGTTTTAACACATCAAAAAAAGATTTCATATCCCATAATATTCTGCCACAGAAACGTTCCGAGTGTTCAATTCCTTTTGGTGTTCTCAGCCAACTCTTATCCTTCTTATTTTTAATTTGATATCAATTGCTTTTGCCCATGCCAATGCAGTATTCTTCTTCATGTTTTGCCTCACTTTCTTAATCAGGTTTTCTCCTACTTTCTAGCCTTTGACAATTCTTTTGCTATAACTACACCCATGCCTGCAACAGAAGCAAGTCCTACAACTGCATACAGTATTGATTTGTTTCGTCTCTGTTTCTCTGCATATTCTTTCGTTAAGAAGTATGGAATTTCTGTTGTATTCTTCTGTTTTGTCATTTCTTCTACCTCCTGCTGTTCCTCATAGTTTTCTAATGTTACTAATACCCTTACAAAATCCTCCTTAAACTTTTGCATATCCATTTCGAATTCATATTCATTCGATTCCGCTGAATCACTGATGACTTCTGCCAATGCAGTAATATCATCTTCGGTATAGATTTCTGTTCCTTCGTAATCATCAATGAGATATAGCATTTCTCCTATGAAACAGATTTTTAGTTCTTCACGCTTATTTCTAAGTCCAATGCAATTGTTCGTAAATACTACAAATTCGATAACGTTAGATTCTTTTCCTCTTATTGCTAAGGTCTCTGTGATTATTTCTGCCAGTAATTGCTCTCTATAGTTCATCTCATCCTTAATGTTACAATCAAAGCCTTGATACTCACCCTTTCTATAATACGCTCCTATTTCATCTATAAAAAATGTCTTTTTTGGTGTTCTTTACTTCTACAATAACTTGAATTTTCTCAGTTAAGACAACCATGTCTAACTCCGTTCTTCCATGTTCGTTCGATAATTCAATATTACGTAGAATTGTATGTTTGCCTTTCAATCCACTCAGCCGATTGAATACTTTATTCTCTCTCCAGTCTCCGGAGATTTCTGTTCTAATCAAATTGCTAAACATCTTACAGTCTTCTCTTAGCACTTCCAGCAACTCTGTTGCAATACCATTTTTCCTCATTTTCACTTACAAACTGATTAAGCGCATCCTAAATTTTCAAATTTACATTTAATATGCTCCTCGTCAAATACCAGACTTAATAATTTCTGCTAGAGTTTTCTAAATTCTTCTTCAATATTAGCTTTACAATATTTTGATTTTTAAAAACTTTTAATGTTCTTTACGAGTTCAGTTACTTTTTCTTGGTCGATTCTTTTCATCCTTTATACCTTCCTGATGTGTTGTGGTCTTCTTTACAAGTTCATAGTAACATGAGGGTCAAAAAAATAAACTTCATTTATCATGAAGTTTATTTAGGCCATATCATTTCTATAATTTTTAATATATATGACAAAGCATATGGATTATCTAAATCTGCAAGGATTCCCATCATATCCATACCTATATTTTGATTTAATGTTACACCTTTATCGTTATCAACTATATTTTTAATAAATAATAATGCAATATAATAATAAGCCAATTCTACATGTAATGGTGATTCTTTCAAAAGTTTAATCCATTTTATAACTTTATTATAATATCTTTTTCTTCTTTCTTTTTGTTTTTCATCTTCAACAATTCCAATAGAATCTCGCTCCTTTAATAAATATTTCTTTGCAAAATCTTTCTTTTCTCCTTTTCCATAATATATAGCCTGTCCTATATCCTCAACATTTTTGTATTGATGTTCTGTATAATTTAAAAACATAAGACTAATTATATTTGCTACTGATTCTAAATTTTTCGTATCTTGATATGAAAGTGCATATTTTTTTATAACTCTAGTAATACTCCGACTCGAAATAGTTTCATCATTTTTTTCTATTCTTCTCAATATATTTAAATTCTCTTTATATGCTTTGGAAAAATGTTCATTTTCCATTGACTCTTTTGTTCGAATAATAGGATATGTAACCCTGAGCAAAGACATCGTTTCATTCAAAGATAATTTCATATCTTTCATGTTTATATCCGAAAAATCATTTGAAAGTAACAACTCTATTGGAATAAGATAATGTTCTGCAATCATCTGCAATGTCTCCACATCTGGAAGATTGCTTCCATTTTCATACATTGATATTGTTGTATCTGCAACACCTATAACATTTCCTAACTCTCTTTGCGTCTCGCCAAATCCTTTTCTTAAATTTCTTATATTTATTCCAATTTTTGTTTTATCGAAATACATCATGCACCTCCGGTGCTAAAAAAACTACTATCCACCTTAATAGATAAACTATCATCCAAAATATAAACAATACAAATAAATTCTACTCTACGCTTTTACAATCTTCAAGAAAAAAGTGATACAAAAAAGTATATTTTTCGCAATGATATTATTTTTCATGTATCTTGTAGTTCCCATAACCGTCCAACAATACATCCCAATCCACGAAAAAAGAGCTATATAAATCACCATGATGATTTATATAGCTCTTTAGCTATTCATTCAACTGAATTTCTTCAATTCAAACTCGTATAGAATAATTAGCATTTACCAGCTTTGTGAGCCTCTTCGATAGCTACTGCTACTGCTACAGTCATACCAACCATTGGATTGTTACCTGCACCGATAAGACCCATCATTTCTACGTGAGCTGGTACTGATGAAGAACCTGCAAACTGAGCGTCAGAATGCATACGTCCCATTGTATCTGTCATACCGTAGGAAGCTGGACCTGCAGCCATGTTATCTGGATGTAATGTACGTCCTGTACCACCGCCAGATGCTACTGAGAAGTATTTTTTACCCTGCTCGATACATTCTTTTTTGTATGTACCTGCTACTGGATGCTGGAAACGTGTTGGGTTTGTAGAGTTACCTGTGATAGATACACCTACGTTCTCATGATGCATGATTGCAACACCTTCCTGAACATCGTCTGCACCGTAACATTTTACAGTTGCACGAAGTCCATCAGAGTAAGCTTTTTCGTAAACTACGTTTAATTTAGCTTCTTTGTAGTCATATTTTGTTTCAACAAATGTGAATCCGTTGATACGGGAAATAATCTGAGCAGCATCTTTTCCAAGACCGTTTAATACAACGCGTAATGGTTTCTGACGTACTTTGTTTGCTTTTTCAGCGATACCGATAGCACCTTCAGCAGCTGCGAAAGACTCATGTCCTGCTAAGAAACAGAAACATTCTGTCTCTTCTTCTAATAACATTTTTCCTAAGTTACCATGTCCTAAACCTACTTTTCTGTGGTCAGCAACAGAACCTGGAATACAGAAAGCCTGAAGACCTTCACCGATTGCTGCAGCAGCGTCAGCGGCTCTTACAGCACCTTTTTTGATTGCGATTGCAGCACCTACGATGTAAGCCCAGCAAGCGTTCTCGAAACAGATTGGCTGGATGTTTTTAATCTGTGTGTAAACATCAAGTCCAGCATCTTTTGTAATTTTTTCAGCTTCTTCGATAGAGCTGATACCATAACTATTCAACACAGCGTTAATCTGTGGAATTCTTCTTTCATATGATTCAAATAATGCCATTGTTTTCGTTCTCCTTCCTTTATCCTATTCGTGACGTGGGTCGATAATCTTAGCAGCGTCTGCTACACGACCATACTGTCCCTTTGCTTTCTCCCAAGCTGTGTTAGGATCATCACCTTTTTTGATGAAGTCAGTCATTTTTCCAAGAGAAACGAACTGGTATCCGATAACTTCGTTGTTTTCATCAAGTGCGATACCTGTTACATAGCCTTCTGCCATTTCAAGGTAACGAACACCTTTTTCTCTTGTTGCGTACATTGTACCAACCTGAGAACGAAGTCCTTTTCCTAAGTCTTCAAGACCAGCACCGATTGCTAAACCGTCATCAGAGAATGCACTCTGTGTACGTCCGTAAACAATCTGTAAGAATAATTCTCTCATAGCTGTGTTAATAGCGTCACAAACTAAGTCTGTATTTAAAGCTTCAAGGATTGTTTTACCCTGTAAGATTTCAGCTGCCATAGCTGCTGAATGAGTCATACCAGAACATCCGATAGTCTCTACTAAAGCTTCTTCAATAATACCATTTTTTACATTTAATGAGAGCTTACATGCACCCTGCTGTGGAGCACACCAGCCTACACCATGTGTAAAACCTGAGATATCTTCAATTTTTTTAGAGTGAACCCATTTTCCTTCTTCTGGAATTGGAGCTGGTTCATGTTTTGCGCCTTTTGCTACTGGGCACATGTTTTCGACTTCCTTTGTGTAAATCATTATAAGTCTCCTTTCACATAAATAATATGTAATTTGTAACTGTTAAAGTTTGTTATACATTTAACATACTGCAAACATTTTCGCACATTTTTCTTGAATAGTAAAGTCCTAATTTAATCAAAAAAGTATAAATCTGAGAAGACATTTTCTGCCAGTTCGTTTACATTTAACACTTTTCCATCTTTTACGCGGATATAACCGCTCGTTCCATCTTTTCCACGCACAAGAATCCATTCTTTTAAATCTGTTTCAATAAAATAAACTTCCTTCTGTGCTTTTAACGTTGTTGTCTGCGCATTTTCGTCCATTGAACAGTAAACTGGAAGGTCGATGAAAAGCTCGTGGGCATTGTACCATAAATATTTATGCATGCCCAACTCACTATACTCTAACTTCCACTCAGAAACGTCATACCACCAGTAACCCTCAATGTATGCTGTTTCAATCAAATCCGTCCGCATTCTGCCTTTTACACCATTATAATATATGAAACCATCAATGCCATAATTTTCCTCTTTGAATGGGAATCCACCGACTTCACCAATATATTTTAATTCGCCGTCATATTTATAAAAATGTGTCACCGGGTCATTGCTTGGTCCTTCATCTAAAACCGCAATCTCAAGACCGTCATCATTTTCTGAAATACTATCATATTCTGCAAGGTCTGTTATGTAAAAAACATCTGTTACCGGACTGGTCATATAGGCATAATCCTGCAGATTATAAGCAGTTCCTTCTATTGTAAGAATACAATCATACTCGTACTCATCTTTTTCTTTTACCTCATAAACCACATCCTGAAGCAAACCATTTCCTGCAATTGCCTCTAATACAGTACTTCCTGTCTGATATTGAACCGGATACGGATGCGCATCATCGAACGCAATTTCCGCGGAAACAATTTTTTCAAGATTGGCTCTTTCAATCTCACTTAACTCACTGTCTGCTACCTCTGACTTGCCTTCCACCGTCTGATACCAGCTACAGGAATTAAAATAGCTCTGCAAATATTCATTTTTGAAGGTTCTTCCATGACGGGCATAGATTTCATTTCTGGCAATCCAAAGCTCATTATTCGTTAAGTTTACAAGCTCATAATCTTCCAGTTCGTGTACGCTGCTGTTTGGAAAAATAAACTGATTTGCATCATAACGTATATCGTCAGCTGCAATCAAAACGCTGGCTGATACAGCATCAATTTCTTCCATTAACGCATGATATTCTGCCGCTGTTTCTTCATTTTCCACGTCAAAAGTAACATCCGTCGGCTGCATCATATAATAAAAACTGCCGCTTTCAGTGTAGGCAATTAACATTTCTCCTGCCCCATAATTCATAAGTTTATCGCTTTTTACAATTCCACAGAGATAACCCATGTATTCTTCTTTTTCATAAGAAGCTTTCTGGTAAAAAGAAAAACCGTCTTCATCCTCTAATACAATGCATTTTTCTTTCCAACTGTCAGGAATCGTAACTGTGATTTCATTCCATGAAAAAGTGTTACCATCTTCGCCCACAGCATCATTGTTTTTTGCTTCATCTCCGCCACTCTCGTCAAGGGCTGTACCAGTGGTTTCAGACTGCGATTCCGTTTTTCCCGAAGATGCATTCTTATCGCAACCCGCCAACGTCAACATGCAAAGTGACAACAACATTCCCATAACAATTTTCTTTTTCATAGCTCATTCCCCACTTTCTGAAAAAATGATTTATGGTTACTTTTATTTTATTATAAGCTAAGCATGAAGGGTTTGATATGCGCATACGCAGGATTCTCACGAATTCTACGCCAATCTGTTACTGCAAAGGTTTCTCCATTATCCGTTTCTATTAATAAAACCGGGAACTCTCCCAAATTTTTCCCTTTCGGACAACTTCTATATTTTAAAGGAATCCAGTCTAATTTCTTTACGCCGTCATTGCCGCGGAAGAATATCTCTCCATCCTTCATTGATACGGATGCTGTTGTACGTTCTCCACCATTGTCTGCCGGAAAAGCACTTTCCTCACCACCGGAAATGCTATAAGGCATATATTCTTCTGCCATTCCTTCTTTTACGGAATATCTGCCCTTTTTAACGGCTTTCTTCTTATTAATATCCCTGATACATAAAAGAAACAGAAACACAAATATGACACATACTAAAAGCATGCCACCAGCTCCGCTGTTAAACTCTTTTGCTGCCGCACTATCATCAAATTGAAAGGTTATAATTAATGTCAGCATTACTATCACAGATACGAGAAAACCAGCGCATAACACATATAATCCAAAGACCTTTGTCCCACCATATGCCCTGCTTATATATTTTCTTTCTTCCTTACTTAAAATTCTCTCTGACATTACTGCTTCTCCACTACCTCATTACGGTTTTTATAAATGGAGTTTGCAGGAACAACACCACGCACCATAGATAATGGATAAACATTGCTGTTTCTTCCAATAACTGTTCCCGGATTTAAAACGGAATTACAGCCAACTTCTACGTTATCGCCTAACATAGCTCCGAATTTTTTCAAGCCTGTTTCGATTTTTTCTTCCCCGTCTTTTACCACAACAAGTGTCTTGTCAGATTTTACGTTAGATGTAATCGAGCCTGCGCCCATGTGGGATTTGTAACCTAAAATGGAATCTCCAACGTAGTTATAATGTGGTACTTGTACGGAATTAAAAATGATAACATTTTTTAACTCGGTAGAATTTCCAACCACAGAGCCTTTTCCGACAATTGCACTTCCTCTGATAAATGCACAGTGACGGATTTCTGCTTCCTCATCAATGATAAGCGGGCCATTTAAACAGGCTGTCGGAGCAACCTTTGCACTTTTTGCCACCCAGATATCTTCGCCGCGCTGCTCGAATTTTTCTGTATCAAGAGACGCACCTAATTTTTTAATGAAGTCACTGATTCCTTTTAAAGCCTCCCAAGGATAAGTAAACTGTGCCACATATTCTTTTGCGATTGTTTCTTCTAAATTATATAAATTACTAATTTTTGCGTTTTCCATGATTGTTCCTCTTTTCTTAAATATTGAAAATATTTCATTATATTAGATTATTTTTTATTCTCCATTTCTGCATAAGGCGGCAGGGAAATTTCTTTTCACTTATTGAAACAGCTCTAAGAAATTGTCTCCTAACATCTGCTCTGCCTCCTCTGCTTCCTGCATTGCTGCCATATCAGCCGCAAATGCATCTTCTGACATATTATCGTAAAATGGTGGTACATCGTCGTCAATGTACTGCGCGTGGTCATTTTCGTTGGAACTGTCCACAAACGCATTATCCTGTTCTGATGCAAAATCTGCTTCCGGCTGTTCGCCCAATTCCACCGGCTGATTTTCTAACTCTTCGTAGAATGGTTTCTCATCCGAATCTCCAGTAGAAACAGAATTTTCGCCCGGATTATCAAAATCAAAGCTAATCTGGTCATTTTCAAATTTCAGGCAGGAATCAAATACATTGCCTGCTTTTGAAGTAAATCCAATGACCTTATTTCTTGTTTTTCCGGTTGTTAAAAGTTCGCTAATTACTTCTTCTGACAGCGCAACCTTTGCAACAGTGTGGGACACCTTAAAGCCACACTCGCATTCATAATACCACTGGGATTTCATTAATAGCTTTTCGCATTTTGGACATTTCACCTGTGACTCTACCGGCTTTGGTTTCTCCGGGAAATCAAAGGTAATCTGACCATCCTCTGTCAGCTTTAATGGAGCATCAAATAACATGCCTGTTTTTGCCACAAAACCCTTGATAACGTCAGTTTTCTTTCGAATCAGAAGCTCTTTGACCTGTGCTTCCTTTAACTTCACACCTGCAATTTTTCCAATGGAAAAACGGCAGCTTTCCGGATTGTCCTTAGAATATTTCGCGCAGCCAAAGCCAAATGGTGTCTGCACAATATCACCGCCACAAAGCGGACATCTTACATCTTTTACCTTTGGTGCTTCTAAGTCGTTAAAGTCAAATTTCAATCCGGTTACTTTACCATTTTCATCTTTATTTAAAGCAACACGAGCGTCAAACTTTTTGCCAGCCTTGGACTTAAAGCCACGAATGGTTGAAGTTCTTCCATAGGTTAATAATTCTTTTACCTGCGCTTCATTTAACGCCTTTTCCGCCATCTTACCAATGGAAAAACGACAGCTTTCCGGGTTATCCTTGGTGTATTTCGCACAGCCAAAACCAAACGGTGTCTGCACGATATCACCTTTACATAAAGGACATCGGACATCTTTGACTTTTTTAGCTTCCACATTTTCAAAATCGAATTTTAAACCTTTGATATTGCCGTCTTCTTCCTTATCAAAGGTGATACAGGCATCAAACTTCTTTCCTGCCTTGGACTTAAAGCCGCGGATGGTTGAAGTTCTTCCATTTTCTAAAAGCTCTTTCACCTGCGCCTCGTTTAAATCTTTATCTGCAATCTTTCCAATGACAAAATCACAGCCATCGGCAGTATTTGGATTGCGGTTTGCACAGACATAACCAAAAGAAACTACCAGGATTTCGCCACCGCATTTCGGGCAGAAAGCATCTTTGACCTTTTTCATCTCTACATGGTCGAAATCAAACTTTGTAACAAATCTTCCTGTCTCATCTTTTTCAAGGGCAACACAGGCATCAAATTTTTTCCCGCTTTTTCCCTTAAAGCCACGAATCGTTGAAGTTCTTCCATTATTTAAAAGTTCTTTTATCTGAGCAGGATTTAAATCCTTTTCCGCCATTTTTCCAATCGCAAAGCTGCAGCTTCCTTCGATATTGCGATTGCGGTGCTCACAGGCATAGCCAAACGGCGTTTTTACAATCGCACCGCCACAGGACGGACATTTCACATCTGCAATCACATCCGCCTGCACATTCTCAAAGTCAAATTTTAAGCTGATGCGTCCATCTTCTTCCTGATTTAAAACGATGCAGGCATCAAATTTATTTCCAGCCTTGGACTTAAATCCGCGAAGCGTCTCTGTTCTTTTATTGGTCAAAAGTTCTGTTAATTCATCAATCGACAAAGCACGCCCTGCCAGCTTTCCAATGGAAAAGTAGCAGTCTTCTGCCTTTTCTAAGTGCTTCACACAGCTATAACCAAAGGCTGTTTTGGCAATTTCACCACCGCAGACCGGGCAGGATAAACCTTCAATAACCTCCGGTTTGTTTTCTGAAAAATCGAAGTTGATGCTTACTTTTCCTTCTTCGTCTTTTTCAAGGACAAGCGCACCACTGAATTTCTTTTTGCTTTTTGAAACAAAACCGTTTAAAACCTCAGTTTTTTTATTGGTAATCAGTGACTTAAATTCTTCTTCAGAAAGGTCACGTCCTGCAATCGTTCCAACAGAAAATTTACAGCCGCTTCCGTCTTTTTTATAGTTGCCACAGCCATAACCAAATGGTGTGGTTTCAAGTTCACCGCCACAGACCGGACAGGCAATACCAAGCTTTTTCTTGGCGGCAATTCCCCGGGAGCCTTTTCCGGTTAATGGCTGTATCTGCGCGATTAACTGCTGTTTTAAATCACGCTCTACCATTGCCACTGTTTCTCTTCGAATGAAATCCTCTAACTTCTCGCGGTAGTCTTCCATGACAACTGTTCCGCGTGTGATTCCGTCTAAGCCTTTTTCCCACGAAGCAGTCATTTTCGGATTTAACAATGCAGGAACTGTCATATTCACTACTTCATAGACCATTTCACCAAGCATTTCCGGTGATAAAATCTGGGATTTCTTGTTCAGATTCAGATAACCGATGCGAACCAGCTTTTTGATGATTTCCGCACGTGTTGCAGAAGTTCCAATTCCAGAGCCTTTAATCTGTGCACGAAGTTCCTCATCTTCGATTAACTGTCCGGCATTTTCCATAGCAAGCACCATAGAACCTGAGGTGTAGCGTTTTGGCGGAGAAGTTTTTCCTTCTTTAATTTCAAAACCACAGACAGCTAATTCATCTCCATTTTTTAAAGTTTCTGCCATTGTAAAAAGTCCGGCATTTTCTTCTTCGTTCTCGTTTTCGTCGTCAGCTTTTCCTTCGGCATCTTCCTGATTTGGACGTTTTCTTCCTGCAATTTCTAAATAACCTAAGGATTTTAAGGTTTTCGCAGATGCAAAAAGCTTTTCTGTGTAAACTTTTCCTTCGACAATAGTTTGCTCCGAAGCGGCATCTGCACTAAAAGCTTCTGTTGCCATATTTTCTGCTGTCTCAGCTTCTACTCCGGAAGCTGTTTTTCCCGGATGCTTGATTTCTACCACAAGCTTTACATTCTGATACTCTGCCGCCGGATAAAATATACTTAAAAAACGTCGCACGATTAAATCAAACACGCTTCTTTGTAATGGTGTCAACGAATTTAACTCTGTCAACTGCCCGGTTGGAATAATCGCATAATGGTCAGTGATTTTCGAATCATCTGTATACTGCGTTTTTGCGATATTATAATGAAGCCCTTCCTTCATAATGCGCTCTACGAACTGTGCTGTCGGCTCATAGCCTTTTAAGCGGCTGATGTTTTTACCAATCTCCTTTGCAACAGCAGTAGAAAGCACTCGCGCATCCGTTCTTGGATAGGTTGTAAGCTTCTTTTCGTATAAATCCTGTGCCACCTGTAATGTCTCATCCGGGCTGATTTTAAAACGTTTTGAGCATTCCGCCTGTAATTCTGCTAAGTTAAATAAAAGAGGTGCTTTTTTTCTTGAAATTCCTTTCTCAATCGAAGCAACAACTGCACGCTTTCCAGTCAATTCAGAAATTAAATTTTCTGCACCTTCCTGCTTTTTAAAACCATTTTCTTTATATAAAACTGGGGATTCAAAATATTTTGAACCCTCGACTGCTTTCCATTCTGCCTGTGCAATTCCGTTTTGTGCTGTAGCATCATTTCCCATGCCTGCTGGTGCAAAGCTTCCCATCACACGATAAAATGGTGTCTCGTTAAAATTTCGGATTTCACGTTCACGAATTACAACCATGCCAAGCACACAGGTCATAACTCTTCCGACTGCAATCGCGGTGTAGCTTTGTGTACCTGCTGCATCATTTAACAGATTTCCATATTTTACAGACATTGCCCTTGAAAAGTTAATTCCCATCGCATAGTCTTCGATAGTACGCATAATTCCTGATTTTCCAAGGTTTGCGTAATCTGACATTGGTTTTGCTTCTGCAATTCCTCTTCTGATTTCTTCCTCTGTCTGAGAGTCAATCCAGACACGAAGTTCCTTCATGCCTTCTCTGACACCACCGAAATTACGAATATTTTCCTCGATGGTCTGTCCTTCTTTTCCTGCATCGCCTGCCCAGTAAACAGTATCAATATCTTCTCTGTGCAGCATTCTATGTACCACATCATACTGCTTGCTTACTGCCGGAATAACATTGTATTTGTAATCTTTAGGAAGAAACGGTAAATCTTCCAATCTCCATTTCTTGTATTTCTCGTCATACTCCTCCGGGTAAACCATTTCTACAAGGTGGCCTACACACCAGGTAATCACGTAGGAGTCATTTTCTATATATCCATCATTTCTTCCTGAGACACCGAGAATCTTCGCAAATTCCTGCGCGACACTCGGTTTTTCCGTAATAATTAATGATTTTGCCAAACTTTTAAACCTCCGACCAGCCAAATTTGTGGCTGTTTTTACAATTCATTCATATCGATTAATATAAATGATTTATCTTCTTCTGCTTTTTTTACCAGTTTCTCTGAAAATCCCTGTGCAGAAAACAGGAAATAATATTTTGCATCAATTTTCGCTTTCTGCATATTGGCAAAAAGCTCCTCGCACATGTCCATTGTAAATTCCGGTGCATTCCAGTTGCATCGGCAGGCAATTTTTTCACGCACACTGTTCTGCGCAACGATATCAATATTGCCCTCTTTTCCAATCCATGTACCCATTTTTGTAAGCTTCATCGGAAGCTTTCCTACAATATTTAAAAGCCCTAAATACTCCATGCAGACCTCGATAAAATATCTGCTCAAATATTCATCTAAACCCGGCTCAATATAAGTATTATAGAACTGCTCTGTGCTCATCATGTAAAGGTCTGATAAATGCGGATAAATAAAATGAAACCAGAAATTCACATAATGGTCTTTTATCCGATAAACACCTTTTTTCGCATTTTCCCAGCCGCCTGTTTCAAAGGAAACAACTTTTTCGATAATATCAAAGGCTGCCAGATTTTTCATATAAACACTGATTTTTGCTCTGGAAAATCCTGTCTTCAAATATAAATCATTCAGTTTATCATAACCGGCAGCTATATAAGAAAGAATCGTCTCGTAAACGGAAAGTTCGCGCAGTTCTGACGAAATCAACCGCTCTGCCGCCTGATTCATATAGCCATTTCTCGAAAGGATATTCCTACAGATATTTGTCTTTAAATCAACCCGCTGGTCCCAATGATTGATGTAACCTGCCACGCCACCAATAATTCCATATACCTTGATGCAGTCGCTGACCTGATACTCAGGAAACGCCCGTACAACCTCTAAGAAATTTAAATTTTTAATTCGAATCTGTTTGTCGATTTTCTTAATGTCTGATTCCTCAAGCTGATTTACAAAATCCTTTTCCACCCACACCTGTGATGAACTGCAAAGAAGAATCAAAACAGGCCCTGGATAAAGTCTGCGCTCTTTTAATTTTAAAATTGCTTCCATAAAAGAAGCATCCTTTTTCGCCATTAACTGAAACTCATCAATCACAAGCACAAGCTTTTCTGGTCCGCCGCTTTTGATTCGTTTCAAATATTCCTCATAGGTATATTTCGTAATTGATGTATCAAAACGCGCTGCGATTTCTCTTCCCATCTGCTGTAGCTGTTCCTCTACCGATGCACATCTTGCGCGATAATAAAAGCTCTTTTTGTTTTGTAAAAAAGCTTTTAGGAGCTGTTCTTTTTCAGAATCTTCTCTTCCATATACAATACAAAGCTGATTGCCGCTTTCAGCAAACAGTGCTTCTAATTCTTTAATAACGGATGTTTTTGCGACCATATCAAAGCCTCCCCATTTTTGCGTTCTATTGCGCATAAAATTATATCATTTTTTAACTTTTGCCACAAGGCATTCAACGGAATTAAAAGTGCTGTTGTTAAAAACATTTTTGACGAACATAAAAACGACTGCGTTTCCAATTTATACTGAAAACGCAGCCGTCTCTTACCTTTAATCATATCATTTTCATAAAAAAACTTCCAATGCACGTTCAATTTTCTCCGGGTCATCTGCAAATAATTTCAATATTTCAGCTGCAAGCATAAAGCATGCCCTATGAAAATAAATGAACCCAAAAATAAACGCAACACCAAATAATATTCCTGTAATCAGTCTTCGGATGTTACCGCTCTCATACGAGGTCAATAACTGCAAAAAGCCGTCGAAAACCATTGGTACCATCATTAAGACTACTACTAGAAATCTTGGGTATCCAATAAATATAGCAATTGGAATTCCGGCAATCATCCCGATTAGCTCACCTGTACAGCGTGCACAGATTGGGAACTGTTTTCCCCGAAAGAAAAACGACCTGTCTGGTCTCGCATGACAGCCAAAGCAAATCTGAAGAAATCTGCCAATCTTAGTAGCCAAGGCTCATTAAACCGATGCCAAGTACTGCCATAAGAATGTAGCATACTACGCATACGATTACAGATACAAGTGCACCAATACCAGCAGCTTTTGCTGAGTTTGGTTTGCTATCTTTCCATACAAGGAATAAAATTAAACCAACAAGTGGAATACAGCATCCAAGTAATCCCCATAAGAATCCACCTTTTTCCCATGTCAAGCAAATATTTTGATAATCAAAACACTTTTCTTTTGTATCAATATACTTGTTTACGCAATTTTCTCATCACTTATCCCTTGCAGCTGTTTTTTCCGCAATCTGCATCAAATCCAGGATTGCATGCATAGAAGTTCTTGCTGTCCAAATCATCCTGTATCATACGCAGACCTTCACCAAAACGCTGAAAATGCACAATCTCTCTCGCTCTTAAGAAACGGATTGGGTCGCATACCTCAGGGTCTTTTACTAATCGAAGGATGTTATCATATACAGTTCTCGCCTTCTGCTCTGCCGCCATATCTTCAAATAAATCGGTAATCGCATCTCCTTTTGACTGGAACTGGTTTGCATTAAATGGCACACCACCCGCCGCCTGCGGCCAGATACCTGCCGTATGGTCAATATAATAAGGCGCAAAGCCGGCAGCTTCTAATTCTTCTGCACTTAAGCCCTTTGTCAGCTGTCTGACAATTGTTGCTACCATTTCCATATGCGCAAGCTCTTCTGTTCCGATGTCCGTTAAAAGTCCTGCTACTTTTCTGTCCGGCATGCTGTAACGTTGGGATAAATACCGCATGGACGCGCCTATTTCGCCGTCCGGGCCGCCATATTGGCTCATAATAACCTGTGCAATTTTTGCATTTGGTTTTGTAATGTTTATTGGATATTCTAATCTTTTCTCATAATTCCACATTTATAAGCAGCCTCCTTCCCAAGGCAGCGGCATATCTGCCCAGCCAAAGCCATCGGATACAACCATGCTATCGATTGTCAGCGGTCCAAATTTCATTGCATACAATTTCATGGCTTCATCACGAAGTTCTAAAAAATGTCTGAAATGTCTTTCTGCCTCTTCACAATCCGGGTGGGTATCTAAGAACAGCTGTGCATCCATCACCTGAAAGCTGACAAGGTCAATATAATGTAATAATTCTTCTTTACACATCTGATTCATCGCCGCATCATACCTCCTCTTCCTAAAAATGGTTTATCCATCTCTACGAATATTGTTCCTGCATCTAATGATTTTTCCGGCTCATAAAGTTCGCCAAAGCTCTGCCAAGGCACATAAGCCATTGCAACCTCATAATCTCTTTCCAGACAGGAATCCTTCCTGCCGCAGGATGAAGTCTCCCGCTGAGCTGGCATACCACATCTTGTATAATCCATGCGTCCCGGCATATTTCCCGGCTGCATTGTATAATTTGGCATATTATAATTTCTCATTCCAATTTTCCTCTCTTTTCCTCTTTATAATTTATGTCAGCCTGAAAAATTGGTGCAAAAAAGCGTCGCCGCGCGACGCTTCTAAAAACGCTGCGCGTTTTCACTTGGCGTACACTATGTACGAGCAATTTCCTATCACATAAAAAAGCGGAGCTTAATTAGCTCCGCTTATCTGGTCGATGGAATTGAGGATTTCCTGCATTTCAGGTTTCATTGCGCTGACATTTAACATCAGCTTATCTACCTCTGCTCTTAAGTTTTTTACCATTCCCATACTATATTCCATTCTGCTTCTTAACTTCTGTCGTCTTGTAATCAGACTATGCGTAATCTCAACCATTTCCTTATGGTCTACAATTGCCTGCACCTGTGGAATCCATACCTTCGCATCATAAAGACGGAATTTGGATAATTCACGCACCAGACGTGAGGAATAGTATTCCAAATCATCACTATTCTTTTCGAACTTCTCACGCTGCTTAATTGCCTCCATATAAGCCTCCCATGTTTTGTTCAGCTCTGCGGAAGAAGTTACGTGATATTTTTCACAGGCATAATCTACTGCATTCTGCATATTTACATACTTAATCTTTACTTTATTCTGAAGCACGATTGCCTTATTTGCATTCGCTTCTGCCCGCTTATACTCTGACTGCGCATTTAAAATTTTAAGATATAACAGACAAATTACCATAACAGCAGCAAAAAGCAAGATTGTCCATGCCATCTGCATTGGCAGCTCTAATACAATCTGTAAAATCAAAAATAAAACTGCCAGAGAAATCGCAAATCCTGTTACCGCATAAATAATATTCTGCAGACTCTTCTGCTCACGTTTTAAGTCATCCTTATAAAAGAACCATTCTTCTTTTTCACGCTCTAAATATTTTAAATCCTGTTTGATTTTTGCAAGATATTTTTCATTTTCCTTTAAACGCCTAATCGCATTTGGAATTTCAGCTTCTTCCTGCTGCATCTGTACATACTGCGCGTCAGAAATCTTTCTTTCTGCATGCAAAAATTCATACCGCGCCTGATTTAAGCTGACAACATTCTGCGCAATATCTACGATTTTATCGTGCTCCTCTTCCGGCAGACCTTCAATCGTATGAAT
This sequence comes from Roseburia sp., assembly GCA_045121975.1. Lineage (GTDB taxonomy): Bacteria > Bacillota > Clostridia > Lachnospirales > Lachnospiraceae > Roseburia. The sequence continues at coordinate 51,827 of JBGVHB010000059.1, read as the reverse complement.
ATCGTTAAGGTAAGAGGTAATCATCTTATATTCAGCCTTTTCCTCTTCGACCTCTTTTGTCAGCTCCACCATCTGTTTTAAATGCTCTACGACGTACTGTTCTACCTTTTTCGGATTCTTTTTATCCCGTTCGGTTAAAACCTCCTGATTTAAGTCGTCAAATTTTTTCTCCAGTGTCTTCTCTTTTTTTCTTCTCTTAAAAAACCACATATCCTACCCTTACATTCCACAATTTTTTTTGTACTCTGTTTTCCAGTTCTCAAGTATTTCAAGAATCTGTTGTTTTTCTTCTTCACTGTCAGAATTACCTTCAAACAGCATATCTATCTGCTGTTCAAATTCTGTTATTTCTGTACTCCTGCTGATTTGTGTCCAGCCTTCCGTTATCTCATGGAGTTCTTCCATGCTGATGCCATAAGCCTTCTGCATCTTTTCTAAACCGTCAATGTCATTTCCACAGCGAAAGGCTGCCATTGCCGCCAGTAAAGATTCTTTATTCTGATTTCTCGAATACGCGCTTAAGAAACATTCTGCCGCATCCTGAAATAAGAATAATCTCGCATAGGCTGTACCAAGATTGTGCCAGATATTTCCAGACAATTCCGGCTGTTTTTTATTTTCTTCCTCCATCTGCAAAAGTCTGCGGTATTCCATGACAGCGTTATAATACCTTTGATTCTCCATAAAACGGTCTGCCCGGATTTTGCCACACTCAAAAGCTGATTTACTCTGCATCTCACTAAGTACTGCCATAATGTGTGCTTCTGTTTCCTTACTGCAATAACAACAGCTTTGCAAAATCAGCGAAACAAACTTATCCAAACTGCCATTTTGATAAATCACATTTTTCAGCTGCTCCGATAGCTGTTTCTCACCAAGTTCCTGTTCCACCCAGCTGCACAGCTCCATATCCATAAAATCGGTATCCAGCAGATAAAGGTTATTTTCTATATAATAACAGATTTCTTCCATTGAATAAACATTTAGAGAAATGCTCTCCAGATAATATGGCATTGCTGCCATTTCCTGATTGCATAATAATAATTCGCCCACGCTTTTCTCCTATAACGACATAATATATTCCCACGTTTTTTCTGAGCTTTTTACAATTTCGCCAAAGCCCATGTCGCGGATTTTGATTTGCACCTTAGTATCTGAAACAGGCTTTGCCATAATACGAAGTCTCGTTGTTTTATTCTCACGCTCCGGCAAATCTGCAAGCTTAAGCTTTTCTACCTTCGCATCTTTGCCATGTGGTGACTGTAACCAGAAATCAATTTCCGGCGTTCCGTCTAAAATCACTTCACAGCTGCCTTCTGCTTCATACCAGTTGTCCCCAGCAGAAACCAGCGTAAAAAATTCCATATTGCGGCGGTTTCTTACCTTTAAGCTGACATTGACCTTCATCTCATTGTCGCCAATGTACGCATATGGCCAGTTTGTGCCCTCTTTTGATACGATTGCCGCATAACATGCGCCTTTTGAATAAAGATTCTTTCCCATAAACGCATGTCTTCCCTGACACATATAAGAAAGTGCTCTCTTCATCCAGCCGCCTTCAAAACCATCTCCTACCAGATATACTGAAGATATGATGTTTCCTCGAAAACAATCCAGCAATATCTGATAAAACCTTCCGTCATCCTTTGCCGGAAGCATCTTTTTCACTTTACTTTCTATCGTAATCAGCTGAGGAACTGTTTTTTGATTGCGCTTTAAATGACAGCAAACCATATCCTCTGTGCGGTAATCAAAAAGATAGACATCATGCAGCCACAAATCCGCTTTTTGATTTAATGCAAAATAATAAAATGCTTCTTTTCTGTCAATCACAGTGATATTTTTCTTATCTAATCCAAGCCGCTCTCCGACAGAAGCAAACAGCTCTGTCACGTCCTTAGATACTTCATCCACAGAAATCACAAGCTTATCCGGCAGCATCTGTGCACCAAAACGCACTGCTATGAGCAGAACCTTTCGAATATAAAGCGTCAGCAAATCGACTGCCTGATATGCTTCCTCTTCCACTAGCACTTCTTCCTTAGAAAGTGCCATCGAAAGAATATTAGAAAAAGGCTCTTCTCCCTGTCCGGCAGCAATCTTTTTGGCATCCTCACCAATAAACCACTGACCGATTCCTCTTTTTTTGCTTAAAAGCAACGGTATCTGAAAAAGCTCACTTCCTGCAACTGTGCTGACAGTTTCCGGCTCTTTCATTCCATTTTGAAATACGCTGACAACTACATTTTTATCGTCAATATCTAATCCGATGTAATAGCCGTACTCCATTCTTCATCCTCTTCTCTTTATCCTCTACCTATAACAGTTTAAATATCTGCTCGGTTGATTTCTTCATTCCATGATATGACTTCATCGCACGCTTCAACTGTGCATTTTCCTGCAATGCCGCCTGAAGCAGCATATCATTTAACAATGCATAGCGGCTCTGGTCTTCCTCACTGTACATATCATTATTAGAAATCTGATTACTTGATGCAACCTTCTGTTTTCTTGCATCATCCTCTTCTGAAATATAATACTGCAATGTCTCTCCAAAGAAAAGTGTGATACGCTTCACAAAAACTCCGTCATACACCTCTTGCATATCCTCTTCCTGATACTCGCCATTGTCAAAGGTATAATGCAAAACAACTCTTTTGCCCGGCTTTGCATGATATTCAATGAAATTCTTATCATAAAAATGATATTTTAATATCAAGGACTTCTCATATTTCTTATAAAAAGAAAAATAGATGTTTTTGCAGGTATATTGCAGCAGCAATCCATCTAACAGCTTCCGCTGTACCTCGCTTAATTTTTCCTGCTCAGAATAATATTTCATCAGTCCAAGCCTGCAGGCATCATTTAATTCCTGTTCCTCTAACAGACGCTCCTGCACCTGTAAAAATACCTGCTCTGCCACAAGCATATCATTGACCAGATAATAATGAGAAAAATAAGACAGATATGCCATGCATACAAGCTCTCTTCCTCCGCCGGAATAGTAACTGTCATAAATATCGTCAATACAATCTACATAATCTGTAGAATAAAGCATCTGCGTAATAATCCGCTCCTCCAAATCGAAGGTATCAATTTCAAATTTGCCAGCCACCTTCCACAACTTCGCCATCTGTTTCGTCGGTCCTTGGTAAAATTTGCAAAGATAAATCAACATGACATCATTATATTTTCCGGTGAAAAAGGTAGTCTCTGCAAAACCTAATAAAAATTCATCCTCTTCAAATCCGCAGCGCGTAATCTCGTAACTGCACAATGCTACTCTCGCTGCACTTCCCAACTTCTCATATCCATACTGCTCTACCTGATAATAAGCTTCCTCATATAAATGAAGCTCCACCAAAAGCTCTACAAGAAGAATTCTGCTCTTTGGCGAAATATGACGAAAATCTGCCTTTTTCAAATACTGCTCCATGCTTTCCTCATGGTGCTTCTCGCTATAATATTCGATTGCAACCGGAAGCAATGCTGCACGATATCTATCAGTAATCGCATCTGACTGTAGGATTACCGGGAAATAATCTTCCTGCTTTTCATAAAATTCAGCATAACGCTCTTTTTTTGCAAAAAACTGTATCAGATATGGCAGTTCCTTTGGTGCTGCCTCTAAACACTGTTTCATATAACGCTCAGCCCGAAGCAGCGGTTCATCCTGATAAAAACGCTTCTGCGCATAGCAGTTTCCATAGGCGTCCACAAGCACAATACAATAATCCTTTGAGTACGCCTGAAAATAAGCTGTCTGATTCACAAAGTTTACCACCTGACACTGTTTCATCTGCTTTTGTACAATCACAGCCTTTGTCATTTTTTTATCCGGGCAGGTTAGCTTATGTGTAAACAATATCTTTGACAAATGATGCGCCAACTCTTCATTTAAGATGCCAAGCTGTAGCATATCATCATAGATGACTGCCAGATTATCATCAATCCTTCCAGCCTCTATCTGCTCCATTGCAAACTGCTCAATCGTTCTCCGGTATTTGTGATAGACCTCCGGCTGTTTTTCTTTTCCTGCAATAATATTCACATAAAGTACAGAAAGCTGCCGATAGGATAAATGGTTGTGATACTGGAAATACATCTGTATCACCTTTGGTACGGAGGTAATCTCTGTACGCTCCATTGAAATCAAAAATGCTTCATATAAATTCGTAATACGAATCTCCTGCTCAATTCCAAGCTGATACCATTTATGGTACTCTTTCGTAAGCTTCTGTCCTTTGATTAAATAAGAACAGATTGCAGAAAGCATTTCTTCGGATGGATTCACTTCATAACAGCTGCATAAAAGCTTATATACTTTTGGCTCATATTCTCTTTGGCTTGACAAAAGATTTAACACCTGCAATGCAATATCCTTAGAAATCGCGTTCTGTTTCCTTGCCCAATTTAAAATTTTCAGTTCAAATTTTCCTAATTTCACAAAAAGATATGGGTCTTGCCAGATTAAATAATATGCCTCCAGATAGAAAAATGGCGAATCATTTCCATTTCCTATCCACTGCTCTAATGCTCTTAACCGCTTTGCCCCATTCCGATAGTACTCTTCTTTTACAAAAAGCAGCACCCAGAATAAAAGAGAGCTTTTCGGATGCCTGCGGAATAATTCCTCGATTTCTTCTGTCAATCGGTCAACATAGGATTCTTCGCGCTCCATTAGTGTACAAAGATATAAATAATACCCCCAGATAGGCGTTGTTCTATCAATGCATTCTCTCTTAAAGTCATCTAAAATCCAGCTTGCTTCCTGCCGCTGTTTATTAATAATAAGTGCCTGTGCCTTCATCAGACAAAACAATTCTTCGTTCGGCTCAATCATCATCAGATGGTCTAAAATCGCAATTGACTGCTTTGCCCATGCACCTGTTACAATTTTTTTCAGGCGGTAATCCATGTAAAGCTTCATTAACTGGATTCGTCCCTCTGTAATTTCCCGATGCAGCGACGGCTTTTGTTCTTCTGCCTTTACAGCCACAGATGCCATAATGGCAGTCTGTAAAATTCCGCCCGGATACTCGAATGTCAGCGTGCCATAATTTTTACCGGCATGCATTTTTTCTTTATCAATATAATATTCAAAAAAGCAGGTACTTCCTAAAAAGTCTTCTGCCGTAATTCTTGTTTTTGATGGAATCAAAAATTCTGCATCGGAGGATACCTGAATGGATGTGTAACCCCACTGATTTTTTCTTAATTCAAGCTGTTCTTTTCTTGAAATCTCTACCTCATAAAATTCAAATTCGTCCTGCGCAAGAGAAATCTGTACCGGCTTTTTATAATCAATGGCAGTAAGATATTCCTCTACCTTCTGCCCGGATGGTACTTCGTGCTGGATTGCTTCATATAAAAGACGTTCTTTTTCTTCCTGCGGCTTGATAATGTTTGGAAAATTTTTCGAATAGAACAGGCGGTATGCTTCTTCAAAGCTTTCTTTCGCAAGCTTCGCAAAGTCTGTTAAATTTTTAACTTTTCCAATGGAGGAATCCGCATAAAGCTTAGAAATGGACGCAACAAAAGAAAGGTTATATTCTCCCTGATTGCAGACAATGAAAAAGTCGCCCTTTTGAATATCCCCTTCAATTAAGCCTTCACTATGAAATTGATACCGAATCCTTACTTCCTCTCCCTCGAACTGTGGAGTCAGACATTCCATTCGTGGATTAGACGAATAAATAACTCCTCTCATCTTCACATGATTTGTGCTGGTAATCGTAAATTCACCAGTGGCATCCCTGCCTTCTAACACCTCAAGCTCAATCTTTGTTGTAGATAAGGAAAGCTTTGGTCCAGTATGTTCGAATTTTCCACTTGCAAGCTGTTTCATTCTTTTACGCAATTCGACACCTGCTTTCACTTTCTTTACCGGATTTCCATTGCATTTTTACGAACAATGACTATAATAAATTATAAACTAATTTGGAGGAGTAATCAATGATAAAACACAAAGACCACTTTCATGGAAGTGATTTAGAAAAAATAGAAGCCATCTATGGCATTAAAAAAGAAGAAATTATCAGCTTTTCCGCAAATGTCAACCCGCTCGGCGTTTCTCCGCTTTTAAAAAGCACACTTGCAGAAAAGATTGATGCAATCACAAGCTACCCGGACAGAGAATATACTTCCCTGCGCAAATGTATCGCCAATTATTGTAATACCGATTATGAAAATGTCATCGTTGGAAATGGCTCTACTGAGCTGATTTCTCTTTTCATCCAAATTGAGCATCCGAAAAAAGCAATGATTATTGGCCCAACCTATTCGGAATATGAACGTGAGATTTCTTTAGGCGGTGGTACAACACTTTATTATTCTTTAAAAGAAAAGGATGATTTTAAATTAAATGTAGAGGATTTTATTGCTCACTTGAACGAAAAAATTGACCTTTTGGTCATCTGCAATCCAAATAACCCTACCTCTTCCTGTATTACAAGAAAAGACATGCGCCACATCTTAGATGCCTGCAAGGAATATGATATTTATGTTATGGTGGATGAAACTTATGTAGAGTTTGCAGAAAATATGGACGAGATTGATTCTGTTCCGCTGACAAATTACTATAATAATATTGTTATTTTACGTGGAACTTCTAAATTCTTTGCTGCTCCGGGCTTACGTCTTGGCTATGCAATTACCGGAAACCGCGATTTAATCAAGGAAATCAATACCAGAAAGAATCCTTGGACAATTAACTCTCTTGCTGTCATCGCCGGAGAAACCATGTTTGCAGACACAGACTACATAAATGCCACAAGAAACCTGATTTCAGCAGAACGCAAACGCTGTTATGATGCTTTAATCGCCTCCGGTGATTTTAAGGTATATGCACCAAGCGGAAACTTTTTGTTAGCCCGCATTTTACGCGAAGACTTAACTTCCGAAGATTTATTTGACCGCACCATTCGTGAAAAAATGATGATTCGCGACTGCTCAACTTTCCCATTCTTAGATAACAAATATATCCGCTTCTGCTTTATGAACCCAGAGGATAACAGCAGATTATTAGAATGTCTGCTACGAAAATGAAAAATAGGGACGCAGCCTAAATTTCGAAATTTAGGCTACGTCCCTATTTTTCAGAATTTAGGCTGCGTCCCCAGATTTCGGAATTTAGGCTGCGTCCCTAAATTTCGTTTTTAATCAAGTTCTGGAATTTTTTTGGAGCAGGCAACTGCTAATGCGCCCGGTCCGATATGACAGGATACACTTAAGGATAATGGATTCATAACAATCTCCATTCCTGGGAACGCTTCTTCTACTTCCTTCTTGAAAGCTTCGGCAGCTTCTAAATCATAAGTATATGCCATTTCAAGATGCATATTTTTGCCTTCCGGGTCATGAAAACGATTCTCAAAATCACTTTTCATCGCATCAATCATGATGCTCTTCGCCTGTTTTACAGTTCTAGCTTTTGCAAAAGAATCTAACTTCTCGCCCTGAATCTGAAGCACTGGTTTTAATTTTAAAAGTGTTCCAAGCGCTGCGGCAGCTGGCGTAATTCTTCCGCCTTTTTTCAGATAATATAAGGTATCAACCATGATATAAATAGAAGATTCCATTTTATCACGCTCTAAAATATTTTTGATTTCTTCTGCAGGAAATCCTTTTTTCGCCAAATCAAGTGCATCCAATACAGACTGCCGCTGTGTAACAGAAATTCGCTGATTATTTACTACCTGCACTTTTCCGTCATAATCCTGAGCAAGCATCGTTGCAGTCTCACAAGAACCACTAAGTCCAGAGGACATTGGAATATGAACGATTTCATCATACTCCTTTAATAATTCATCCCATGTATCAATTACATTTCCAACCAATGGCATGGATGTAGAAATGTCTGCATCCTCTGATAACAAAGTATAAAAATCATCCTGTGACAAATCTATTTCTTCATATTTGGTCTCACCACTAATAAAAAATGGCATTGGCAGAATTGTAATTCCTAATTCTTTCGCTTCTGCCTGAGTAATACCGCTATTACTATCTGATACAATTGCTACTTTACTCATTGTGTATATTCCTTCCTATAATGTCTCTGAACGCTCTTTGATATTTTTCTGGAAATTAATCACTTCATGTTCATATTCCTGACTCATATATTCAGAATGAATCATAAAATCTGCTGACGCGCGGTTATTTGCGATTGGAATATCATATACCTGCGCAATACGAAGCAGAGCCTTAACATCCGGGTCATGTGGCTGCGCAGTCAGTGGGTCAGAGAAAAATACGATAAAATCTACTTTTCCCTCTACAATCTTTGCACCAATCTGCTGGTCGCCGCCAAGTGGGCCACTGTTGTAGCCTCTGACTGGAAGACCTGTATGGTCTGTAATCATACGTGCTGTTGTCCCTGTTCCGCACAGAAAATGATTTTTTAAAATCTCTTTATTCTCTTCACACCACTGAATCAGGTCATGTTTCTTATTATCATGTGCAATTAATGCAATATTCTTCTGTTTTCCGATTGTTAAAGTAATATAATTGTTATCCATTACATTTCTCCTTTATACAATTTAAAGTGTGGTAACATGCTTTTATTTTTGCATACACTGACAAATAGTATACCACAAATTGTCACGTTCTTCTACATAAAAATAAGACTGCTTTACAGTCTTATTTTTCCATCCATATACATTTTCACAAAGGCTGTATCACGTACAATCCAAGGGTCTTTCTCAATTAAAATATTGCGGTTATAGATTTCCTCCGGTGATGCCCATTTTAACTCATAGCCTTTTTTAATCTCACTTTCTGTCAGCTGGATTGGAACTGTCTCCTCTCCAACTTCACAAAAATAAAAAAGGGAATGACAGATATATTTCTGCTTTTTATCAAAAATATCTCTTCGTATTTCTATAATCTCACCAATCTCACGAATGGAATCTTCTTTCACTAAAAGTCCTGTCTCTTCGCGCACTTCACGAATCAATGTTTCTGTATAGCTCTCACCATTTTCCTGACCGCCGCCCGGAATCTTGTATTCGCCGTCTAAACTGCACTGCATTGCAAATTTACCATCGCGGATGATAATCGCACGCACAGAAAATTTTTCTAATATCTTTGTTGTATCGTTATAATTTTTCTCATCAAATTTCGCAAGTATTTCCATAGTTTTCCTTCTTTCAGTAAAATTATTGGAATTTCATGTAATTTTTTGAAAATTATAACATATACACAAATAATTTACAATAATTCCGTTTTAAGAATTTAAGGTTTCATTCATACTGCCCATTCGATATCCATTTAAATCCATTGTTACATAGCTAAAGCCATAATCCGAAAATGCCTGCGTAATTTTATCCCTGTTTTCTTTTATCATCAGCTTATCAAATTCTTCCGGCAGGACCTCAATCCTTGCCATTGTGCCATGCATACGCACGCGAAATTGTAAAAAGCCCATTTCACGAAGCAGTTCCTCTGCCTGCTCCACCATTTTAAGCTTTTCTTTTGTGATTGTTTCCCCGTAAACAAATCTGGAGGCAAGGCAGGCAAAGGACGGCTTATCCCATGTAGGAAGATTTTTCTTTTGGGATAATTCGCGGATTTCCTTTTTGTATAATCCCACCTCACGCAGTGGACTTTTGATTCCAAGCTCTGCGACTGCCTGCATTCCCGGACGGTAATCTCCTAAATCATCCATATTTGAGCCTTCTGCAATAAATTCTATTCCTTCCTGATGAACTGCATTTTGCATTGCAGAAAATAACGCTTTTTTGCAGATATAACAGCGGTTCTTGGGATTCTCCCTAAAGCCTTCTATCTGCATTTCATCACAGACAACAACGAGCTGTCTGATGCCCTCTTTTTTACAAAATGCCTCCGCCTCATCAATCTCACGCTTTGGAAATGTGCCGGATATGGCAGTAACTGCAATTGCCCGCTCTCCTAAAACCTCATGTGCTATCTTTAATAAATAGGTGGAATCCACGCCACCAGAAAATGCAACAGCTATGCTGCCAAGATTTTTAAGATATTGTTTTAAGTTTTCTTCTTTTGTGTCCGCTGTAATTTTATGAAGTATCATTTCTTTCTGCTCCTGCATTTATGCCTGTTGTCTTTCTTTTAGAATAGAACAAAAATCCCACAAACAGTCAGCCGACTGCCTGTGGGAAAAAACGTCTCTAAAAACGTTTTGTCTTTTTATTACATCATGCCCATTCCTGGGTTGCCAGCTGGCATTGCTGGAGCATCTTCTTTGATGTTTGCAACAACAGATTCTGTTGTAAGAAGTGTAGATGCTACAGATGTTGCATTCTGTAATGCGCTTCTTGTAACCTTAACTGGGTCAAGGATTCCGTTAGCAACCATATCTACATATTCTTCTGTTGCTGCGTTAAATCCGATACCTGGTTCAGATTCTCTTACTTTATTAATGATAACTGCACCTTCTAAACCTGCGTTTGCAGAGATATAGTATAATGGAGCTTCTAATGCTTTTAAGATAACCTTTGCACCCGTCTTCTCATCACCTTCTAATGTTTCAGCAAGTTTAGAAACTTCTTTGGAAGCATGGATGTATGCAGAACCGCCACCTGCGATAATTCCTTCTTCTACTGCAGCTCTTGTTGCATTTAAAGCATCTTCCATACGAAGTTTTGCTTCTTTCATTTCTGTTTCTGTAGCAGCACCTACGCGGATAACTGCAACACCGCCTGCCATCTTAGCAAGTCTTTCCTGTAATTTTTCTTTATCAAATTCAGAAGTTGTTTCTTCAATCTGTCCACGAATCTGTTTGATTCTTCCCTGAATAGCTTCTTTGTTGCCAAAGCCGTCAACGATGATTGTGTTTTCTTTCTGAACCTTAACAGATTTTGCACGTCCTAACTGGTCCATTGTAGTGTCTTTTAATTCAAGACCTAAATCAGAGCTGATTACCTGACCACCTGTTAAGATAGCGATATCCTCTAACATAGCTTTTCTTCTGTCGCCATATCCTGGAGCTTTTACAGCTACAACGTTGAAAGTACCACGTAATTTGTTTACGATTAATGTTGTTAATGCTTCGCCTTCTACGTCCTCAGCGATGATTAATAATTTTGCACCACTCTGTACAATCTGCTCTAATAATGGAAGGATTTCCTGAATGTTGCTGATTTTCTTATCTGTAATTAAGATGTATGGGTCATCTAAAACTGCTTCCATTTTGTCCATGTCTGAGCACATATAAGCTGATAAGTATCCGCGGTCAAACTGCATACCTTCTACTAAATCAAGCTCTGTCTGCATTGTCTTAGATTCTTCGATTGTGATAACACCATCGTTAGAAACTTTATCCATAGCGTCAGCAACCATGTTACCAACTTCTTCATCACCAGCAGAAATAGCTGCAACTTTTGCAATCTGGTCTTTTCCTGTTACTTTTGAAGACATAGAAAGAATCGCTTCTACCGCTTTCTCTGTTGCTTTTTTCATACCGCGGCGAAGGACGATTGGGTTTGCACCTGCTTCTAAGTTCTTCATACCTTCCTGAATCATAGCCTGTGCTAAAACAGTTGCTGTTGTTGTACCATCACCGGCAACATCATTTGTCTTTGTAGCAACTTCTTTTACAAGCTGTGCACCCATATTTTCGAATGCATCTTCTAATTCGATTTCTTTTGCAATTGTAACACCATCGTTTGTGATTAATGGAGCACCGTAAGATTTGTCAAGAACTACGTTTCTTCCTTTTGGTCCGATTGTTACTCTTACTGTATTTGCTAATTTATCAACACCTGCTCCTAATGCTGCTCTTGCTTCTGAACCGTATTTAATTTCTTTTGCCATAATTGTCTACCTCTTTCCTAATTAAATTATTCTACTACTGCTAAGATGTCGTTCTGTCTTACAATAATGTATTCCTGACCATCTAATTTTACTTCTGTTCCTGCATATTTAGAATAGATAACCTTCTGTCCTTCTTTTACCTGCATGGTAATTTCTTTTCCATCAACGATTCCACCTGGACCAACAGCGATTACTTCTGCTTCCTGTGGTTTCTCCTGTGCACTGCTTGTAAGGATGATGCCTGATTTTGTGGTTTCCTCTGCTTCACACTGTTTTAAAACTACTCTGTCACTTAAAGGTACTAATTTCATGTCGATTCCTCCTGTTTCTATTATCTGTTATTCATTCTTTTGTTTGTTATTAGCACTCATTTCATTTGAGTGCTAACCGATAGTCATATAATATGTTTTTGCCTAAAAAACCGCAACTAAATATATTCCGATTTATGGATATATATGCTAGTTTTTCCTCTTGTTTTCTCTTTTTTTCTCATTTTTTTATATTTTCAGCAATTTTATACTATTTCATATTTTATTTAGAAAATCCATTTTTTCTTTATAAAATCAGTTATTTCAATGGTAAAATTCCAGTATTTTCCTTCTTTCCTTTCACCATCTGTTTCATATTATTCTTCACGTTTTCATTTCCTGTTTTCCAGAGAAGCTTTAATGCTTTTGAAAACAACTGCTGTGTTTCCTGATTCATTTCCTTTTTTGCCTTTAAAATGTCCGAAATGGTCTTCCATTTAATCTTAGCGAAATCATCCACTGTCCGGATATTTACTTCTTCTAATAAGGAAAATACCGCATTAACGATTTCTTCGCGCTGTTCCTTGGTCAGATGGCGCATCCAGCTTTTCATTGTATCATCCCAGAAAATGCTTTGTGGCGCAATGGCATCCCCATAAAGGAAATGCGCTCCCAGCACCTCCCAGGACATCGCATCATGCTGTCCAATGCCGCTGTTGGAGCTTTTTACTACCTCATAGCTTTCTTCATGCTCTAAAAGCATTCCGACAATACTTGATTCCGGCAGAATCGTTTTGATTTTTGGAAGCATTTCCTGATATTCTTCGCTTTCTACCATTTCACGACTAAATCCAGGTCCATCATTACTGTACACTTCGATAATTTTACGTTTGATGGAAGGATTACATTTCACTGCAGCATAAACAGACAGATTGCCACCCTTGGAATGGCCGCCCACACGTACTTCACGCTGCCGGATTCCTATCATCTGATTCAGGTAATCTACCGCTTTTAACTGTCCCGGTGTTTCAGAAAGAAATCCCATATTAAAGTTTTCTCTCCAGCCAACAATTGTTTCATCCGTTCCGCTGAAAGCTACATAAATACTCTTGTCACTTAAGCTGACACAGACCACCGAAAACTGGGACTGTTCTTCTAAACTGATATCATTCACATAGCCAAAAAGCTGCGCATCTTTGAAACGCTCTGTTTCTGCCATTTTCTGCAAAACAAACATTGCTGTTTTTGTCATGGATACTCTTTTCATAATCTCCGCCACATCATGTGTTTCGAAAAAGATGCGCGATGCCTCTGCAACACTGATTTTTCCTTTTTCATCCGGTGCTGGAACAATTCCCTCAAAATCCACATATACAAGCTGCGACAAAATCAAATTATCTACTTCATTAAATGCAGACTGCTCAAACGTCAAATCTCCCCGCCAGTCAAGATAATCCATCAAATTTGCCATGCCATCTCCTCCTCTACAGCCACTTCCTCTATATCAAGCCATAATATGCTAAGCCATTCTGTATTCCGTCTGCATGAATTTCTGTTGTGATATAATCTGCAGCGTCTTTCGCATCTTCCGTTCCATTTCCCATCGCAACGCCATGTGCTACAAACTGTAACATTTCTATATCATTCGCACTGTCACCAAATGCATAGGTTGCTTCTACCGGAATGTCAAAAATTTCACATACTTTCTGAATTCCTGTCGCCTTTGAATAACCGGATGGATTGATTTCTACGATATTATCTCTCTCATGGATAATGACATCAAAGTCTTCACCCAAATCCTTTGTAAATGCATGCACATCCGCTTCTCCAATGTCTGCACTCATTTTATTAATGCAGATTTTAGAGCAGTCCTCGCCGATTTCTCTGACTTCATCCCCAAACTCTTCTCTTAAGAAAATCACATATGGGTCATCTAAAAAATCATCCGGGTTCACGTAAATATTCTCAGGTCCTTCAAGAACAGCCGGCATGTTATGCTTTTTTAAGGTTTCAAGTGCATGAGAAACCTGTTTTTCATTTAATAAAACCTCAAATACTTTTTCTTTATGAAAATCAATATGCGTTCCACAGGATGCAATTACTCCGTCAAAACCGATATCTAAAAGCTGTCTGCTTCGGATATTCGAACGACTTCTGCCGCTGCAGATAAATGCATAATGTCCGTTTTCACGAAGCTTACGAATTGCAGCTTTCGTACTGTCTGGTATCTGCATTTTTTCATCCCATAACGTTCCATCAATATCAAAAAAAACTGCTTTTTTCATATGTTCTCTCCCGTTTTTCTTTTTCTGTCTGATGCTCACTTTTTGTGAAATTATATCATAGGAATTTTCTCCACGCAATCTGCGGTCAAAGAATCCTTCTGACAAAATTCTCCTTCCTAAAATGATAATAACTGTCTCTTTTACAAAAAGAAGCCGCCACATCCTCCTGCAGCGACTTCTAAAATATTTTTATTTTATAACATCTACACTACTCTCTATGCATGGAGAATGAGTCCATTGCATAATGGTCAAGATTCTCATGGATGCCGCGTTCATCTGCCTGTGCAAGTAATGTTTCACGATTCTTCTTAGAAGAGAACTGGTCATTATATGCACTTGGTCCGCCAACACAGCCGCCTTCGCAACACATACCTTCAATGAAATCTTCCGGTAATCTTGCTGCTTTAAGCAGTAATAATGCTTTTTTACATTCTGCAGCACCATTTGCCACATAAACCTTAGCATCAATTTCATCCTCAGATTCTTTTAAGCTCTGTAATACCGCAGCGGTAACACCGCCGGAATTTGCAAATCTCTTACCGTAAATAGAAGCTGACTGTGTATTGCTTTCTACTGGCTGTAATGTCACGTTTGCAGCCTTCATAATGGCACGAATCTCAGAATAGGTTAATACATAATCTGCATTTCCTTCAATCTTCTGGTCAACCACTTCTGATTTCTTTGCAATACAAGGTCCAATAAAGACTGTTACCGCATCCGGCTCTTTTGCCTTAATCAGACGTGATACTGCACACATCGGGGAAACAGTTGTTGATACACATTCTGCAAGCTCCGGATAATGTAAACGAACCATATTTACGAATGCCGGACAGCAGGAAGTCACTTTCTTTTTGCCATCCTTATAAGCTTCTGCCCACTCCTCTGCTTCATAAGCAGAGGTCATGTCTCCACCAAGTCCAACATCATAAAAATCAGCAAAACCGACTTCAAGCATTGCCTTTTTCCAGCTATCCATCGTAATATCTGCGCCAAACTGTCCTTCTGTTGCCGGAGCTGCCATTGCGTATACTTTTTTACCGGATTTGATTGCATTAATAACATCCACAATAAAAGTCTTAGAGCCGATTGCACCGAATGGACAGCTATGGATACATTTTCCACAGCGGATACATTTCTCTTTATCAATTACAGAAATTCCATTTTCATCATATGTAATCGCATTTACCGGACAAGAGAATTTACATGGTCTTTTCAAATGCGCAATTGCATTATATGGACATGCCTGTGCACATTTTCCGCACTCCTTACACTTAGAAGCATCTATATGAGAACGATGTCTTCCTGCTTCGATTGCACCGAATTTACATGCATTCACACATGCTTTTCCAAGACAATTCTGGCAGTTATCTGTTACCGTATAGCTTGAAATCGGGCAGTCCTCACAGGCAGAACTGATTACCTGTATAATGTTGCCATCATCTACTGTACCAGGTGCTTTGCCTTCTGCTAATCTGACACGCTGTCTGATAATCTCTCTTTCTTTGTATATACAGCAGCGAAACCTCGGTGTTGGCCCAGGAATTAATTCAAAAGCGATATGGTCTCTTTTCGCATCAAGTTCATCTGCAAATGCGAGCTTTGCTACTTCGTAGAGAACATCATGTTTAATTTGGATTACATTTTCATCTGCGTACATCGTTTTTCCTCACTATTCTTTGTTAATTTTTTAACCAGATACCCTATTATAAAGTGCCATATACGAAATTTCAAGTAGTTAAGATGTTTTTATTCTCATACATGAAATCTCCAAAAACTGGCATTTTTCAAGGATTTTACAAACATTTTATAAATTAAAAATATAATGCACTTCCCCTGCTTCGTCATAAAGACGTTTGCTGTGCACCCCAAATGCTTTTTCAATCACACCACCAGAAGCAATCTGCTTTGGTGTGCCCTCTGCTAAAACTTTTCCCTTCTGCATCACAATGATTTTATCGGAAATCTGCATGGCATAATTTAAATCATGCAGCACCATCACTACTGTTTTTCCTTGTGTGCGAAGTTCCTGCATCAAGGAAAGAAGTTCCAGCTGATAATGAATATCAAGATACGTCGTTGGCTCATCTAACAAAAAGACTTCTGTTTCACCAGCAAGTGCCATTGCAAGATAGACCTTCTGACGTTCTCCACCGGAAAGTTCTTCCATTCTTTTTTCTTTTAAAGGCAGGATTCCAAGACGCTCCATTGCAAGGTTACAAAGTTCATAATCCTTTTTACTGTAATGTCTAGGATAAGACAAATATGGAAATCTGCCATGCAGCACCATTCTGCCTGCACTTATGGAGCTTGCAGTATGGCTCTGTGGAAGATAGGAAACTTTCCTTGCAAATTCTTTTGTATCCATTGTCTTTTGATTTTTCCCATCCAGGAAAACCTCTCCATCCATAAGCGTACACAATCCCATTGCAGCTTTCAACAGGGTACTTTTTCCACTTCCATTTGCACCGATAATTGTTGTAATGCTCCCTTTTTCAAAGTAGGCATTGATGTCTGATATCACCGGACATCCATCGTAACCCGCAGTCAGTTTTTCCAACTTAAGCATAGCTTTTTCCCCTTCTTCTTTTTAATAAGAGCCAAATAAAAAATGGTGCTCCCACAAAAGACAAAATAATTCCAACAGGAAGCTCATATGGTGCAAAAAAGGTTCTTCCCACAAAATCGCACGCCAGTAAAAATAATGCTCCCAAAATAGCAGATGCCAGTAAAAAATGTCTGCATTCCTCTCCTACAAGAATTCTTGCAATATGCGGAACAATTAAACCTACGAATCCGAGCAGTCCCGCAAAGCTGACTGCCGCGCCGGAAAGAACTGCCGCAAGCATCAAAAATACAAAGCGGTAAACTGAAACGTTAAGTCCTAAAGAATGCGCCGTTTCCTCTCCGAGAGAAAAAACTTCTAATTCATTGTGAAGCAGCAGCACAATCACAAATGAAATAAAAATTGCAGCTGCCGCCCATTTTAACACTTCTGTGTTAATCCCGGAAAGCCCACCTATTTTAAAGGAATTGCCAGATGCCACTGAAAAATCACACAATGTATAAATAGCATCTGTTGCACCATTTAAAAGGCTGTTGACCGCCACACCCGCAAGCACAATCGTAAGTCTGGATGCACCTGTCTTTTTTCCAAGATAATATACAAAAAATACTGTCGCAAATGCTCCGCAAAACGCAGCCAAAGGCATTGCTGCATATGCTTTTGGAAAAAATGCAGTACAAAGCACCACTGCAAATCCTGCACCCGAATTGACACCAATAATATTTGGCCCTGCTAACGGATTATTTAGGATTGTCTGAATCAGTGCACCGGAAAGTGCAAGTCCCATGCCTGCTACAATTGCACCAAACACTCTTGGCACTCTGACATAACGGATAATCCTCCCCTCTGCACTAAGCTCCTTTCCATCAAATAAATGAAGGAAATCCTGCAAAGATACCTCCACTGCGCCGTATAATAATGCAATCATTGTCATAAGCAAAAGCAATCCAAAAAGAAGCAGAAGAATCTTTCTGTATCGATATTTTGTTTTCATCTCATCGTTTCTTCGTTTACTTTTCTCCATATAAATATTCAGCTAACATCTGATAGCTTTCTCCCCAGCGTTCATTTGGTTTGTTATGAAATAATTCCTGTGGAAGAATCTCATAATTTCCATTCACTACAGCAGATAATCCATTCCATGCAGGATTCGAAACAAGCAGCTCTTCCACCATTGCGATGGCAGCTTCCTCGTAATCTCCCATCGTTGTCACAAAGATATAATCCGGGTCTGCCGCAATCACAGCCTCCATGCTTATGTCCTCTAACAGTGACTGTTCTGCATCCGCGATATTGATGCAGCCTAAATCCTTTAACATCTGCCCGGTCATGCTGTCGCTTCCCTTGGCTTTTACTCCATTAGAAAATGCTCTTAAGAAAAGAACCGTTGGTGCTTCTTCCTCTTTCAAGGCATCTTCTGCCATTTTTATTGTTTCTTCTATCTGTGCCCGTACATCTGTTACGTTTTTCTCATACAAATCCTTACGCCCTGTAATATCGGTAAAAATCTGCATCATTTCATCGTAGTCATCAAAGGTTTCGACTTCAAAATATGCTGTTGTCACGCCTGCATTTTCAAGAGTCTGTTCCATGTCTACATGTCCCGCAATAGATGCTGACAATACGACAAAATCAACTTCTTCTGCAAGCATTGTCTCTACACTTGGATGCTTGACCGAACCAACGCTTACCACTTCCGGCTCATCCGAAAGAATCTCTTCTGCATCCTCAGATGTGGCGGTAAGTGTACCACCAGCAAGCAGCCAGCAGTCTGCATAGCTCCCTGAAAGAACTGCGGCTTTCTCCGGTGTTTCTAACTCCACTTTTCGTCCAAGTGCATCTATAAACGTTACCAGATTTCCTCCATCCACAGCACCTTCCTTTTCTGTTTGCAGCTGCTCTGTTTCGCCTTGCGTCTGCTCTGTTTCGTTTTCTGCATACTCTGTTTCACTTGTATTGGCGTTTTTCTCTTTTGTGCCACAGCCGGAAAGCATCATTGCTGCCATACTTAATACTATGATTCTTTGTAACGATTTTTTCATGTTTTCTCCTTACCTGCAAGAATTTTTTGTCTGCCTTTTATTTCATAATGTATGATTGACCAAAAAAGAAGCCAACCGTTTCTTGTTGGCTTCTTTCCTCTTATGCTTCGTATAAAACTTCCTGTAATAATGCATACATTTTCTTAATATCAATTGGTTTGCTTAAGTAACCATTCATTCCTGCATCCATAGACTTTTTCAAATCCGCTTCAAATGCATTTGCAGTCATCGCGATAACTGGAATCGTCTTACTGTCTGGTCTGGCTAAATTACGCAGAAGTCTTGTCGTTGTCAATCCATCCATAACAGGCATAATAATATCCATAAGGATAACATCATAATAACCCGGCTCGTGGCTGCTGAATGCTTCTAAGCAGTCCTCACCATTGGTTACAACTTCTGTCTCAAAATTCTTATATGCTAAAATATTTTTTGCGATTTCGATATTAATCTCATTATCTTCTACGATTAATGCTCTCTTTCCAGTGAAATCGTAATCATCTACGGCTTCTTTTGTCGGATTGCTTCTGCTCTCACTCTGCACCTTTTCTAATGGAACATTGAGAATCACAGTTGTTCCCTGACCTTTTTCACTCAAAAGCTCTACAGAACCATTCATCAGTTCTACAATATGTCTTGTAATTGTAAGACCTAAACCATTACCGCCGGAAATCGTTGTATTTTCTCCAACCTCCTGTTCAAATGCTTCGAACGCTCTTGAAAGAAAGTCCTTATCCATTCCGATTCCATTATCTGTAATCTCAAAACGAAGATTCGCTGTATTCTGTGTCTGTGCTTCTAATTCTGTCACAAAAATAACGTTACCCTCTGCAGGGGTAAATTTTACAGCATTTCTTAAAACATTCATCAGTGCATGCTTTAACATATCCGCATCAAACACATATTCCTCGTCTAATTCTCCATGTACAGATGGTACATAAAGCAGCTTTTTCTTGCTGGCACTCTGGCTGACATCTTTATGAATCTCTGTTAAAAAGCTGTTCATATTGACACGTTTTTTATCGAATGCAATGCTTCCATTTTCCAATTCTGATAAGTTTAAAATATCATTAATAAAATCAAGAAGAAAATGTGCAGACATATCAATTTTATCCAGATTCTCCATGACCTTCTGAGGTACATCGGCTGTTTCTTTACTCAAATATGTCAAACCGATAATTGCATTCATCGGTGTTCTGATTCCATGACTCATACGTGCTAAAAATTCACTTTTTTGGCGGTTAATCCGCTTCGCTTCTTCTAACGCAGCTAATAATTCTTCCTGAGACTGCTGATGCATACCGTTATCTGTCATTTTTTCATTCATAGAATTTTTTCCTTTTGTATGATTCTGCTGGCTGCCCATGCGATACCTCCTCACTTAAGGTCAGACATTTCCTTTAATACAAGCTAAAGTATTATTCATTATACAACACATTTACCAATGATTTCAAGTACCAGATTAAAATACATCAATTATTTTTCACAGTTTTTACAGTGAATTAGTTCAAAAGTTATACATTTTTTCTAAGTCCTTTTGGATAATGGTTCTTCATGATGCCGCCTGCAAGTTTTCCCCATCCAATGCTGTAATTATCTACGGTTATTAAATACCAGCCTTTTTCTCCTTCAGCATTTAATGTCTGTCCGTTTAAATACGCCTTTGCCTCGAAGCTGTCGCCTGCAATGTTTAAGGTATGGCAGACTTCTTTGGAAGAAAGTGCTAACGCTAACGCATGAGACGGCTCAAAACGATTCTTTTTCATCGTTCCAAGGTGAAGTCCCGGACGCAAAACTTTCATTCCCTTTAATCCCGGCATATTTTCCGGCATCAGATACAGCTGTTCTCCGAATTTTAGCAATTTTCCAGATAATTCTGTTTTTATATTTTCTTTTGCAAATTCAAAAAATTCTTTACAGTCTTTTTCTGAAATTCCTTTTTCTAAACCAGTACGGCAGTATCCCTCATAGCCTTCCGGCACACTTCCCATTTTTTCTAAAACGGCAAGGTAATGACCTTCTCCACGCAGACGATGTGGCCATAAACGAATCGTCTTCTCAATAGATGTTTTCATTTCTTCATCGACTGTCGCAAAGCTTCCTGCTTTCTCGCACCATTCACTTCTGCCCCTGCTCATTCCCTCATACAAAGGCACTTCCACCACCTGAAAGTCTGCATGACGTTTTAAAAAGCGGTAAATACTGCCTTCATTTTCTGCCGGAGCAAAGGTGCAGGTTGAATACACTAATCTGCCGCCCGGACGAAGCATGGATGCGGCGCAGTCTAAGATTTCATCCTGACGTGCGGCACAAACCTGTACGTTTTCCAGACTCCACTCGCCGCAGGCATCTTCATTTTTACGAAACATCCCCTCACCAGAACATGGTACATCTACTAAAATTTTATCAAAATAACTCTCGAAAATATCTGATAAATGCTGTGGTGTTTCGTTTGTTACAAGCGCATTTTTTACACCCATACGCTCAATATTTTCTGAAAGAATCTTTGCTCTTGCCGGATGAATCTCATTGCAGACGAATAAGCCCTCTCCATTCATACTACAGGCAATCTGGGTGCTTTTGCCGCCCGGAGCTGCACACAAATCCAAGATTTTCTCTCCAGGAGCTGCCTTTAAATAAGCAGCCGGTGCCATCGCACTTGGCTCTTGAATATAGTAAACACCTGCATCATGATAGGGATGCTTTCCCGGTGTATCCTCACTCGTATAATAAAATCCATTTTCTTCCCATAAGACCTGCTCTAAGGTAAAAGGATTCTGTGCTAAAAATGTTTCATTCTCTACTTTTAACGGATTGATGCGAAGCGACTGGTATTTTGGCAAATCATAGCTTGCTAAAAATTCCTCGTATTCGTCATTTAACATCTGTTTCATTCTATCTGTAAAATCACATGGAAGCATGTTTTATTCCTCTTTTCCTTGCTGCTTTTTATTCTTGTTTCTCATTTGCCAACGCATGTTTCACTTCTTCGGATGCGTGGTCTAACAGATAATTGTGCGCCTGCTCTGATACTTCCTG
This sequence comes from Roseburia sp., assembly GCA_045121975.1. GTDB lineage: Bacteria > Bacillota > Clostridia > Lachnospirales > Lachnospiraceae > Roseburia. Next base: position 29,860 of record JBGVHB010000059.1, on the reverse strand, counting down.
CATTTTTTCCTGAATAGAAGCATTTGCATTTTTTATCTCCTCTGCAAATTCCCTTGCAGAAAAAAGTCTGCATCCTTGTCCGCGGATAATTATCTGCTCTAAGCCGTCTGAGGTCGCAACCGTTACATCATATTTACGTCCGTTCTCATGCGCAAATTTCTCAATATAAGCATCGGCAGTCTCTGCCTCTTTGGTATAAACCACGTGGATATTGTGGTAATCAAAAATCTCTGTCTGATGCCCCGCCACACGATACGCATCAAATACGACAATCAGATTGCATTTACGAATTCCCTGATAATTGCTTAAAATATCAAGAAGCTTTCCTCTTGCTCCATCAATATTGGTTTCTGCTAATGCATGAAGTTCTTCCCACGCAAAAATAATATTATATCCATCCACCAACAGGTATTTTTCTTTTGGCGTTGTCTTTCGAATTGGCGTATAAACAGATTCCGCTGCCTGAATCACACGCTTATTATTTTTCCATTTCTTAACAGCACTTTTCTCGTGGGTATTCGCATGATAGGTGCGGTTAATAATCGCATCCACTTCCTCTGCGTCAATCCATTCCTCCGGCTCATAGGATGACTGGTAAACTGCTTTTGCCGCACTATCTTCCAGCTTTTCTTCTGATGTTTTTGCCCCGATGCCCTCTAAGTGCATATAATTTTTCACTTCATCCCAGTTCACCACAAAGCCTGCGCCATGAGCGCAGAATACCGAGCCTGTCGGGTTTGAAAGGTCACGCTCCGGGTCGTAAGCAATTTTTGCGATTACTTCCTCTGCATTATGACACACATCATATCCCTTTAAAGATAAGGATAATCTGCCACAGCCCTTTGTATATGCAGTCACTTCTTTCTGATAATTACGCATGCAGGCTGCTGGTGCACTTCCGGTCAAAACCGCCATGTCACCCTCAGTAAATGGACCTTCAAAGCTGCCATGCATCTGGTCAAGTTCTGTCATTGCCCTGCCAACCATATTCTGCGGAACTTCTAAACGAAATTCATAATAAGGCTCTAACAACACACTTTCTGCTTCCATCAGACCCTGACGAATCGCGCGGTAGGTTGCCTGTCTGAAATCTCCGCCCTCCGTATGTTTCTGATGTGCGCGTCCTGCGATTAAAGTGATTTTCATATCGGTAATCACAGAACCTGTCAGCACACCGATGTGCTCCTTTTCCTCTAAATGTGTATAAATCAATCTCTGCCAGTTTTTGCTTAACAAATCCTCACTACAGTTTGTTGCAAACTGCATGCCACTTCCACGCTCTGCCGGCTCTAATAACAGATGCACTTCTGCATAATGGCGCAGCGGCTCGAAATGACCGACACCTTCTACAGTATTTGCAATTGTTTCCTTGTAAACAATATTGCCTTCCCCAAAAGAAATGTCTATATCAAAACGTTCTTTTATCATGCTCTGTAAAACTTCTGTCTGAACCTCACCCATAATCTGAGCCTGAAGCTCCTGCAGTTTCTCATTCCAGACAATGTGAAGCTCTGGTTCTTCTTCCTCAAGCTGACGTAATTTGGGAAGCATCTGTGCCGGCTCGCATCCTTCCGGCAAAAGGATGCGGTACATCAATACCGGCTCTAAAAGCGGCAGCATGGACGCTTCTTCACATCCAAGTCCCATGCCTGCAAAGGTATGTTCTAATCCGGTTACTGCACAGATACTGCCTGCCTTAGCTTCTGACACCGCTTCAAATTTACTTCCCGAATAAACGCGAATCTGATTTACTTTTTCTTCCCAGATTTCTCCTGTGGTATCTTCTTCCCGCTTATTTGTCAGCAGTGCTTTTACCTTTAAGCTTCCACCAGTTATTTTCATATAAGTAAGACGGCTACCCTGCTCATCTCTTGCAATTTTAAATACCTTCGCGCCAAAATCACCCGGATAATTTTTCTCAAGTGTATAAAAAGCCAGTCCCTGCAAAAATTCTTCCACGCCCTCTAATTTGAGCGCCGAGCCGAAGAAACATGGAAATACTTTCCGCTCTGCAATTAATGTTTTTATTTTTTCATAAGGAAGACTGCCTGTCTCTAAAAATTCCTCCATTGCAGCTTCTTCTTCCATTGCAATCTCTTCATAAAAGCTTTCTGTCTCACCATCAGAAAAGCTGATACAGCCATCGGACAGCTTTTCTTTTAACTCTGCAAGCAATGCCTCTTTGTCTGTTCCTGGCTGGTCCATTTTATTGACAAACAAAAATACCGGCACTTGATAACGTTTTAACAATCTCCAAAGTGTCTGCGTATGTCCCTGCACGCCATCTGCGCCGCTGATTACAAGAATCGCATAGTCAAGCACCTGCAAGGTTCGCTCCATCTCCGCAGAAAAATCAACGTGTCCCGGCGTATCTAGCAATGTGACATCCATATCCGCATAGGAAAATACAGCCTGCTTAGAAAAAATTGTGATTCCCCTTGCTTTTTCTAAAGCATCTGTATCTAAAAATGCGTCCTGATTATCTACTCGCCCAATTTTGCGAATCGCGCCACTGGTATACAACATTCCTTCGGAAAGTGTTGTCTTTCCCGCATCTACATGCGCGGTAATTCCAATTACTAATTTTCTCATTTATTTCAAACCTGTCTTTTCGAATTTGTCTTCTCCTATTGTACCAAATCCTCACTGCAATTACTAGATAATGCTGCCACAAAACATTTTGTGGTGTTTTTCAAAGCCATAATTTGCATTATCAGAAACTTTGAACATTCACATTGATTCTTTTGCAAGGAAAAGTTTGAAGAACGTTGGATAAAAACTTAGAAATTCTCTGCTTTTTCCGATGAATAAACGTTTTGTGTCCGCTCACGCGTTTTACACCCACAAAAAAGTGTCCGCATTGGAACGGAAATTTCGGTCTACAGCTTTCAAGTACATCTAGCAGGGCAGCTTTGGCAAAGTCGATATTAGAATCCGGCTACCGCAAAGGAGGGCGTTACGTTGCTTAATTAAGATAGGTACTGTTCTCCTGCGTCCGCCGGATTCCGTTTTGTCAAAGCTGCCCTGTAAGATGTACTAAGAAAACTGAGAAACGCAAATTTCCTTTTCCATGCGAACACTTTTTTGTGGGTGTAAAGACCTTGAGCGGACATAAAAGATAACGATTTCATCGGAAAAAGCAGTAGAATTTCAAGTTTATTTGACACGTTCTTCAAACTTTTTATTGTCAGAAGAATCAAAGCGAATGATGTAAACTTGTGATAATGCAAATTATGGTTTAATGCACTTTCAATAAATGTTTTGTGACAGCATTCAGTAAAAAAGGGAAATGGCATGCGCCATTTCCCTTTGCTTGGTTTTGTTTATTCTGTTTTAAATACGGAAATCTCTGTCTTAAGTCCACTCATGTTATTTCCAAGACTTTCTGCTGTTCCGTTTAACTTCTCTACATTTACCTGTAGATTTTCTGCTACATTCTTAACGACCTCAGCACTTTCTGCTGTCTCTTCAATAATCTGTGAAATATTACGGACTGCCTCTAAAGTTCCGTTACGGTCTCTATCTGCATGTTCTGTTTCATCCATGATTTTCTTAAGTCCGTCAAACAACTCTTCCATTGCAACGTTCATATTCTGGAATACTGCGGTCACTTCGGATACTGCTTCTGTCTGTAATGCAACCATAGAGCCTGCCTGCTGCGCACTTTCTACGCTGACAATTGTCTGTGCACTGATGTGTTCTACATTGTTGCGGATTTCGTTTGCGGCATCCGCAGAGTTATTTGCCAGATTACGAATCTCTTCTGCAACAACTGCAAATCCACGTCCTGCATCTCCGGCTCTTACAGCTTCAATAGATGCATTTAAGGATAACAGGTTCGTCTGCTCAGAAATATCAGTAATCATTGCAACAAACTTATTAATAATCTCAGACTCTTTCTTAAGTTCTAAGATACTTTCTTCTACCTTCGCAGTAACCTCGGTTGTCTCGTTTGCACGTTCGCCTAATACATTTACCAGCTCCATACCATGATGAATCATGTCTTCGGCATTTCCTACAAGCACTTCAACTTCTCTTGCCAGACGATTTACCTCATGAATCTCCTCTGAAAGCGTATCTGTTTTTTCAACACATTCCTGTGCATGCACAGACTGTTTCTCCATACCATTGGTAATCTCGCCAATTGCCTGCGTAATATCTACAGAATATTCCTGAATCACGCCCGATACATCTGTTACTTCTTCTGCTGATTCTTCTAGTCGGTCTGTCGCCATACTAACTTTCTGCACCAGTTGCTTATTATTAGCAATCATATTGTTTGCTGTTGCTGCAAGACCGCGGAATTCATCACGTCCTTTTACTGCAACCTGTGCAGCTAAGTTACCTTCTGCAACTACCTCAAAGCCTTTGGAAAGACGTGTCATATTTTTTCGGATTCCATTAGAAATCGCAATACCGATTATAATAACAATAATGCTGGCACAAATAACACCAACCACTGTTAATTCCTTAATATCTTCTGCCTGACCATTGACTACCTGCATTGGAACAAGTGCACACATTGTCGCACCCGTTACATCACTCTTATTATGGAAAAACAAATACTGTGTTCCTTCATATGTAACTTCTACTGCATCTGTGCCTTCGCCGATATTCTGGTAAAAAGCCTGCTCCGGGAAAATGGTGCGGTCTGTAATTAAAGTTCCTTCTTCTGCACCTGCCTGCTGTTCGACTGCTATCTCTCTTCCTCCGGCAGTAACAAAACCAACAATACTTCCCTCACCTAAGTTCAAGCCCTGTAAAAACTCCTGAATGACTTCGCTCTTAATATCAATGACGATAATACCATCGCCAGCCTTTGTCTCCATCTGGCAGACAAGAATATATTCAGAGGTATCTAAGCTTAAATGCTCGTCTAATGCATGATGATAATCTGTCCACTTCACCCATTTTTCCCCAGTCATCGTCTCTGCCATATAATCCTCATAAATTCCTGTGGATGATTTCGTCTTTGTAGAAATCATCTTTGTCTCAGAGGAAGTTACAATATGCATATGACTGATATAGGAATTACCAACCTGTGATGCAAGAATATCGGACTGCACCTGGTCGATAACGGAACGCTTCTTTGCAGAATCGTCATCATACATACCAACAATGTATTTTCTCAATTCATCGTTTACAACATATTTCAGCGCCTCTGACTCAATGAACGAATTGCTGACATCAATATACTCTGTTGCCATATTGACTGTCTGCTGTGTCGATTCGCAGAACGCTTTACTCATTCCTGTTGCAGCCTTCTGATAGGATACTGTTCCTAATAATATCATAAATAAAATTGGAACTAAGAAGCAGATAATTAATTTATTCTGGATACTGAATAATAATAACTGTTTCTTTCCTGTATTGGTCCGCTTGTTCATTTTCGAAGTCTGTTTTTTTATTTTAGAAGCGGGCTTCTTTCCTTTGGAAACCTGTTTCTTTGTTTTCTGAACTGTCTTTTGTTTCACTACTTTTTGAACTGTTTTCTTCTTCTTTTCCATAGGCAGTCTCCATCATAATATTATTATTTCTATTATAACGTAACATTCGACATTTTGCTATATTTTTCCTTAAAATATCGTATTTTTTCGATAAAAACATCCAAAAAAAACACAAATAATACCTTTTCAGGGAGTATTATTTGTGTTTTTTCAATTTTAATAACAAAAATAGTGATTTTCAATCTGAACATCCAGATTTGAAGTCATCATAAATGTTGAAAAATATAGTGTATCATCTCTTAATAAGTTTGTATTTCCATGCAATACATTGTCAATGGATTGATATTCCTTTTCTGTCGGCTCTGCCTTATCCCTGTTCTTCCATGAAGTAAACTGAACCGGGTTCGTCTGGCTTAGCACATCATACAATGTATCTGGATATAAGTCGGAAGCCATTCGGTTAAAAACTACCTCAACAACTGCTTCCTGTCCTTCGACACATTCGCCTCTGGCCTCTAAGTAAACAATTTTCGCCAGCAGGTCGATTTCTTCCTCGTTTAATTCAATTCCCCACCGATTCTCATATGCCGGTGTTGATACTACAACGTTATCTTTTCTTTCAATCTCTGTTTCTTCATCTGATTCTGCGGTAAATGACTCTTTGGAAATTGCATTACAGATTCCTGCGCGGACGTTCAATTCGGATTCTGATACTGCATCTACCTGTTCTTTGCTCTCTGGGACTTCATCTGCGCACTGAATTCCTTCGGCATCGTCACAAGTCTTTGCATCACCTGCTTCCATTTTCACATCACTGCAATCACTTGATGCTGCTTCCTGAATGTTGGACGTAACAATTAAAAACAAGCAGAAGATAAATAAATTTGCTGCGCCCAATATTTTTTTCCTCATTTTGCTCCTTTCCTCAAGAATGATACCATAAACGAAGCGACAGATAAATTATTCATTCATCTGCCGCTCATTACAAACCATATCATACTTAATTTTTTCCAAAAGTCAAATTTCTTAATCAGAAAAAAGTTTCAAAATTTTTTCCAGTATTGCTATAATTTTTCGAAACATTTTTAAAATAATCTACTTCTAAACCAGTTATGACTTTTGTGAGCTAAAGTGTGAATGGGCACATACACCAAATTTTTCCAGAAAATGGGAAATCTATTGCAATTTTTAACAATAATTCTGCCTGCACTTTTGGCGCAAACCTTTTATTTTACTGGATTTTTCTGCATTTTTTCGTCACACATTTTTTCGTAAATTTTAGTATTCGTAGCCTTCTAACTTATAATTTTCTGCCTGAGAGTTAAAAAGCTTATAATACAGGCTTTCTGTCTTTTTCATCAAATTCTCGTGTGTGTCAAAATCTGCTACAGAACCGCCGTCAATAATGAGAATTTTGTCACAAAATACACTAGAGGACATTCGGTGGGAAATATAGATTGCCGTCTTATCTTCCACTAAACTGTTGAATTTTTCATAAATCTCTGCTTCTGCAATTGGGTCTAGGGCACTTGCTGGTTCATCTAAAATTACCATAGAAGCTTCTTTATACAGTGCTCTTGCAATGGCAACCTTCTGACTTTCACCACCCGACATTTCGATTCCGTCCTCGTCGTACTCTTTTCCAAAGCGGCTGTAAATGCCATCCTTTAAGTTATTTATCTTAGCACGAAGTCCAACCTCGTCAATCAGACGATTAATTTCCTTCTGGTTGGCATCCTTTTCCTGACAGGAAATATTCTCTGCAATGGAAAAATTAAATAAACGAAAATCCTGAAATACTGCTGCAATACATTTCATATAGGAAAAATAGTCATAATCGTAGATATTTTTTCCATTAATCTTAATCACGCCACTGTCTGCCTGATACATCCGGCAGATTAACTTCACTAAGGTAGACTTTCCTGCACCATTTAAACCAACGATAGAAATCTTTTCTCCACGATGAATCGAAAATGTCACATCCTTTAATACCGGCTTTTCTGCCTTTGGATAAGTAAAGGTCACGTGCTCAAATTCAACTGTTTCCACAACTCCCGAAAACTGCTCTTTTCCTACCGCCTGAGTCTCTTCTTTTAAGCCCATAAATTCCATATATGGCTCTAAGAAAGAAAGTATGGTCATTAACTGCGTCACGCTTTCTCCAAAAGTTATAATGGAAGTAGAAAAATTAATGGCTGCTGTCACATACATCGTCAAAGAACCAATGGAAAGCTTTGTGCCAAAAGTGTCTGCTAATGTACGAAGTCCGACATAGGCATAACAGATTGCCGCAATTACGTCGTTTACAACATTCATGCCGCCTAAGGCATTTCCCTGTTTCTGATTAAGCTTATAAAAAATATCACAAGTTCCTTCTGTAAATTCTGACATACGGTTATAAATCATATCTTCCATATCATAAAGGCGGATATCCTTCTGATACTGTTTATCCCAGCTTAATCCCATGTAATAGCCAAATCTCCGGTTAAGTGGAATTATCTCATTCTGGAAAAATACCAGCGATTTTGCCATTCCACCATATAATAACAGCATAATTGCAATACCAATCACTAATACAATGATTAAAACAGGTCCTAAGGTTGCTAAAATGGTAATTAAACCAATTAAGGTTACTGCACCGCTGAATACAGATGCAGCACAGGAAATCAACTGTGCAATGGCATCCTGATTCGAAATTGCGAAAACTGCCCGCTCTTTTAAATCCAGATAATACGGGTCTTCTAAGTAAGAATATTCCAAATTCATAATCTTTTCTGCCATTTTCTTATTCATGGCATTGCGGACATAGGTTTCCTTTACCTCAACAAAACGTTTAAACGTATTTTCTAAAAGAGTCATTCCTACATTATTTAATATAATCAGTGCTCCAAAAAGCAAAAGCATCTGCACATCCTTTGCTCCTGTCAGCTCATCCACCAAAAATTTTGGCAGAATCACGTTAAGCATCAGCTTTGCGCCGGAAACGAGCGCACGCATCACTAATATCAATACATAAGAAGGGGAAACCTTCCATACGAGTTTAAAAAAGCTTGCTAATTTTTTCATACCGCCTGTTCCTTTCGCATCACATCATTTTGTTCCTGATAATATTTTCCCTGTACGGTAAACATCTCATAATAGCTTCCATGAAGCTGCATTAATTCCTCATGGCTTCCATATTCTTTTAAACCATCTTTGTCAAACAATGCGATTTTGTCACAGAACTTGGTGCTGGCAAGACGATGAGAAATGTAAACCGCTGTTTTGCCCTCCACCATGCTGCTAAAGCTTTCATAAATCTCTGCTTCTGCAAGTGCATCAAGTGCTGCTGTCGGCTCATCCATAATGACCATTGGAGCATCTTTATAAAGACCTCTTGCAATTGATAATTTCTGGCGTTCTCCACCGGAGAAATCAGTGCCGTTTTCATCAATAACTTTTAACATCATTTGGTCTAAGCCCTTTTCAAAGCCTTCGACTTTCTTTAAAAGTCCAACCTTATCTAAGGCTTCTTTTACTCTTTCATCATCTACGTTTTTATCTGCACAGGCAACATTTTCGCGGATTGGGAATGCTAAAATATTGACATCCTGGAATACTGCGGAATAAAGCTTATATAATTCCTTTTTGCTGTATTTCGTAATATCTGTGCCATTGATATAAATATGTCCCTCTGTCGGCTCAAACAGTCCTGTCATAAGTTTCACAAGCGTTGACTTTCCTGCACCATTGACACCAACGATTGCAAGACGCTCACCTTTATGTATGGTAAAGTTTAAATCCTTAAAAATATCCTTTTCGGTATGCGGATAACGGAACGATACATGGTCGAAAACAATTTCTAATGTTCCCTCTGGCACTTCTATGCCCTCGCCCTCTTTTTCTAACTGTTCATCCATCAGACGATAGAAATCACCAACATACTGTCCTTCATTCATAATAAAGGTAAGGTCTTCTCCAAAACTTAACATGGAAGTCATCAATGTTGTAATCAGGGAAACATACATGGTAAATGAGCTGACTGGCATTCCATTGTAAGCCCGGTAAATTAAAATTCCATACATCAAAACATTCGTAACTGCTAATGTGAAAAGTCCGGCAAATCCAAGAAGATATTCTCTGTTTGCAAATTTTTTCACAAGCGAAGTAAGTGCTAATATTTCTTCCTGATAATTTTTCATGATACGGTCACGAAAATTATAAATACGAATATCTTTTCCATAAGAAAAATCATGTGTGGTCTTATAATAATAAGAAATTCTTCTTGATGCCTTAGCCTCTTCCTCTTTTCTCGCATAACGGTAATTGTGATTCTGTCTTGATGCCCACATCGTTACTGCCACATGAGCAATAAGTGCTAAAAGAATCCAAGGACTTAATACGCCTGCGATTACAATCATTCCAATGATGCTTAAAAACTTAGCAGGTAAAATGCTAAGACGGTTATATACCCCTTCAATACCATTGACGTTGTTATTTCCAGCATTTAATGCGCGTTCATTTTCATCTAAGAACTTTGCATCTTCTACATATTTATAATCCATTGTCATAAGCTTATGTGCGGTATCCCCTAAATAACGCAAACGTATTCTTATATTCTGCGACTGGATAATATATAGCATCTTTGTTGATACAAAGCCAACCACTCCGGCAAAGACTGCATATACTGCCATTGCAATTATAAGATTCTTCCCGGCATCTTCACCACCCTGCTCTAAAATCCCAATTGCAAGCTTTGGCAGAAGCACTCCCAAAAACGGATAAATTGCTGCCATAATAGTATACACGCAATTCTTCCAAACTGCTTAGAATCCTGCACCTTCATATTTTGCAGCATTCGTTTCACAACCGGAGTTATTTTGTACTGTTTTTCCTTGTTGTCCTTCATAACTGTCTTTTCCTCTCTGTTTTTATGGATATTCAAGTATCATTTTTAACAAGGTAAAGTATAGAAGTTTCGATAAAATTTGTAAATAGCTAGAAAGTAAGTGGTTTTTTATTAGAGGTAAGTGGTGAATTTTTCTCTATGAATTTAAAAAGCAGCTGTTGTTACACAGCCGCTTTTGGTATCTGTTATTATTACTTTTTCTATTGTTTTTCATCTTCATCACGAAGCAGCATCTCTAACTGCACCGCTGTCAACGAATCCAATTCTTCGTTATTAAGCTCAGTTGTGGCATCTGCACTGTCTCCAATGCTTGCCTTATCCTCTTCAATCTCTTCTTTCATCTGCTGAAGCTTTGCATCTGTTGTAATTGCCTGCATGATTCTTTTCACATCCTCCGGCGAAAACATGCCGATTGCTTTTGATAAATCACCGAGGTTCTCGCGGTTTACCTTTAAACAGCCGCCACCAACAAGTGGAATATTAATGACTTTTTTGGCATCACTAACATCTCCAAGGGTGATGGAATTGCTTCTCTCATCACAGATAAAAGTAACACCATTATAAGTAATCACTCCATCCTTTGCCATGAAACCATAAGGAACTTTATCATACTCCTTGCGCTTTTCCACCAGATGATTTTTCACTTCTTCATCCATCTGCGCCTTTTGTGCCATTTCCTGAAACAGCTCCTGCGCTTCTGCCTGCTCCTGCATTTGTGCTGCATGAAGCTCCTGTTCCTCTTTCACAACCTCTAAATTCGTATCCAACTGCTCCATTAACTTGTTCCAAGCTGATTCTGTGAACTCTGACGCTCCGATAGAAATCGATTCTTCTGTTTCCCCGGATTCAATTTTCTTCAGGATATCTGCCTTGTACTGAGCAATCAAAACACTTGCATCATTTGTGGTAAAACCTGTTGCTCCAATTCCCATGTTTACTCCCCTTTTTTTTGTGATATTTTATATATCGGCAAAATCTACATTTCGTTTATATAATATTGCGGATTCCTTCACAGATTCTGCGTGCCACTACCGGGTTATTCATGGTATAAAGGTGGATTCCATCCACATCATTCGCAAGTAAATCAATAATCTGGCTTAACGCATAGGACATTCCTGCATCAAATAATGCCTGCTTGTTATCTGCGTATTTATTAATAATACGCTCAAACTTTGGCGGCAGGGATGCACCACATAAAGTTACCATACGCTTAATCTGCGCTGCATTAATCACCGGCATAATGCCCGGTGTTACTGGTACATAAATGCCTCCGATACGGCAGTCATCTACAAAACGATAAAAATACTCATTCTCAAAGAAAAGCTGAGATAATAGCACCTCTGCGCCTGCATCCACTTTCTTTTTCAGATTGCGAATCTCATCTACTCGGTTCAATGATTCCGGGTGGCATTCCGGGTAACATGCACCTGCCACACAGAAATCACCTTTGTCTTTTAAATAGGTAATTAATTCTGACGCATGTTTAAAATCGTCTTTTTCCTGCACGTTTGGATTTCTGTCACCGCGCAGTGCAAGCACATTGTGGATGCCTTCACTTGTTAAAACCTTGGAAAATTCGTCAATTTCCTTTTTGTCATAGCAAAGACAGGTCAAATGAACCACCGGTTCAATTTTGTATTCATCTCTGATTTTCTTTGCCAGCTCAATGGTGCGGTTATTATTAGTGCTTCCGCCTGCACCAAAGGTTACACTGATAAAATCCGGCTTTAATTCGGATAAAATTCCTAATGTTTCGTCGATATTTTTTAATTCTTCATCCTTCTTTGGTGGAAATATCTCAAAGGACAAGACGTTCTTTTTCTGTTTGTGTATTTCTGAAATCTTCATCGTTTGTTCTGCCTTTCTGCTGTCTTATTTTACTGAAATATCTTAAATATATTTTTCGGCAACCTCTGCTAATTTTTCCGGATACTGTTTACGGAATTCCTCATAGTTTAAGCCTGTTTCTTCTACTGCATGTCCTAATTCTACGAAAAATTCCGGGATGTCATCTTCTAACATCACACCAAGCTCTGTTCCCATTGCCTCTTTTCCTGCTTCATCGCAGCCGCTTTCATATACTGCAAATGCAAACTTTGGTCCATCTGCGGTTGGCTTTTTCCCACCGCGAAGTCCGATTGCTGCTGTCTGATGTGTTCCACAGGAGGATGGACATCCTGAAATGTGAACTGCCGGAAGGATACCGTCTGCAAAGTTTTCCTTTTTCACACGTGCCACACAATTCTGTAATAAAATGCGGGAACGTCCAATTCCGACCTGACAAATATCTGCACCGATGCAGGCTGTTGAGCGTTCAAACGTTGTCAACGCACTATCCTCTGTAATGGCGAGTACTTTTTGGGCTTCTTCCGCTGTCAGATTGATAATATAAGCACCCTCATCCGGGGATAAACGAAGCTTCACTTCTTCCATATCTTTGGCAGTTTCATACAGCTTTGCAAAGAAATCTGTTGTTGGAACGCCTGCAACCGGATGATAAGATACTGCATAAAGTCCGTTCTGCTTCTGTTTAACGATTCTAGGATTCTTTTCAAGTTCTTCATCGGCTGTGCCTGTCTTTTTCACAGGATTTACAGTCACCTGAATATCTAAATTCTCATTTGCAAGATTTTCGGCAAGCTTTTTCGCAAAAGTCTCTTTTAAGCCATCCACGCCAAGGGTATCCTGTAGAAATCTTGTTCTTGAAGCAGCACGATTCTCATAATTACCGAACTCTGTAAAGATATCTACCATTGTTTTGGCACAATATAAGATTTTCTCCGGTGCAATATCCTCTGCCACAAGCACACCAAACTTTGGCTTAATTCCAAGACCGCCTGCGCAATAAACATCAAAGTTTCCATTCTCCCTTGCCATAAATCCAAGGTCACGAAAAGTTGCATGAACTGCATTCTTTTTACTGTTAGAAAAACCTACTTTTAATTTTCTTGGAAGCTTTACCTTCTTAATAAAAGTAAGCATGTAATCGGCAGTCTCCTTTGCATAAGGAAGCACGTCAAAAGATTCGCCCTCTTCTACACCGGAAAGTGGAGAACACATCACATTTCTTGGAAAATCTCCGCCACCACCTCTGGTGATAATTCCGTTATCAAAGGCTTCTTCAATCAGACTGCACACTGTTTTTTCTGTTAAATTGTGCATCTGAACGGTCTGACAGGTCGTAAAATGTGCTAAATCAATATCATACTTTTTCATGCTGTCTGCAAGGAATTTTAATTTTTCCATATCGATTTCGCCGCCTGCAAGACGAAGACGAAGCATACTGCGCTCGCCGCCTCTTTGTGCATAGCTTCCGAAACCGCCGGAAAATCCTTTATATTCTGGTACTGTAATCTCTTTTGCATAAAATTTTCTTGTCATCTCATGAAACTCTTTTAAGTCTTCACGAAATTCGTCTAAATATTTCTGTTCCATATGACTTTCCATATCCTTTCTTACTAAAAAATTGTTATGCCTTTACCGCCCAGCGCATCTTTGTGGAGCGTGCGCGGCTGTTTCTTACACATTCCTCTGCGGAAGGTCTGATTACCTCCGCTGCCACTTCGCTGTATACACCTGCTTTTTGCAATGCCTTAAAAGATTTCTTTACCATGCGGTCTTCCCCGGAATGGAAGGTTAAAATGGCAATTCTTCCACCGCTTTCCATTACCTCTGGAAGTTTTTCTAAAAAGGCATCAAGTACTTCAAATTCACTGTTTACATCAATACGAAGTGCCTGAAAAACCCGGGCACAGGATTTTTTAATGGCATCCTTTTTCTCTTTTTCCGGCAGGAAATCTAGAGCCTGCTCAATTATCTCACGCAAATCAGTGGTGGTTTTTATCTTTTTGCCTTTTCTCTGCGCATTTGTGATAGCTTTTGCAATTTCTCTTGCATATGGCTCATCGGAATTATCGCGAAACATCCACTCTAATTCGTCAGCATCTGCTTCCTCTAACCGCTCTGCGGCTGAAATGCCCTCATCCGGGTTTAGGCGCAAATCCAGCGGTCCTTCATTCTTATAGGAAAATCCACGCTCCGGATTGTCAATCTGCATCGACGATACCCCAAGGTCTGCCAAAAGAAAGTTGAACTTTCCATGCTCTGCTGCCACTTCATCAATATACGCAAAGTTTTTCTGAATTACTGTTAAAATATCATCCCCAAAGCCCATATCATTCAGACGTTTTTGGGATTTTACGATTTCAATCGGGTCAACATCAAGGGCGTACAAATGACCATTTCCCTCTAAACATTTCAGCATCTGGGAGCTGTGTCCGCCGTAGCCGAACGTAGCATCTAAACCTTTCTGTCCCGGCTTTATCTGTAGGAAATCTAAAATCTCCTGCACCATAATCGAAATATGCATTCCTGCCGGTGTTCCGCCTTTGCTGATAACCTTTTCTATGGTATCTTTATATTTTTCCGGATTTAATTCCTTGTATTTTTCGCTGTATTTTCTTGGATGTGTCCCCTTATAGCGGACACGACGCTTATGCTGCTGTTCTTCCATTCCTTCACTTCCTTTTTCTTTAGTCACATGCATTTTTAAATTCATTCCAAATTTCTGCGTGTATATCTTCTGCTTCCTGTGAAATATTTGTAATAAATTCTCCCTCTGCTGCATCCTCTGGAAGCACTAATGCATCACGCAAGCCTTCCTGAATATATTCCTCTGCGGCTGTGTTCGTTGAAAAATATCCAATGTATTCGGTACATTTTGCAGAAATTTCCGGT
Source organism: Roseburia sp. (assembly GCA_045121975.1). Classification (GTDB taxonomy): domain Bacteria; phylum Bacillota; class Clostridia; order Lachnospirales; family Lachnospiraceae; genus Roseburia. Next base: position 14,788 of record JBGVHB010000059.1, on the reverse strand, counting down.
CTTAACAGATAATCAATAAATGCATAGGCCGCATCCGCATTTGGTGCTTTGGATGGAATAAAGCCTGCCATAATACCGTAGCCTAAGCCTTCTTCCGGGTAGACAACCTTTAAGTCATCACGTGCATATAATGCGCCAAATACCTGTGAGGTGTATAAAAATGCCGCTCCAACTTCACCGGAAACTAATAAATCCTGTGTATTGCTGTCTGTAATGCTTCTGATATTTGGTGCAAGCTCTTTTAATTTGTCTCCTGCTGACTGAATTACTGCTAAATCCTCTGTATTAAAGGATTCCCCAAGTGTTTTTAAGGTAATTCCATTAATTACACGATAATTTCCAATAATTGCAACATTATCTTCTAAAGATGGGTCCCATAAATCCGCATAGCTTGTAATCTCAATATCAACTAACGCCGGGTCATAAACAATCAAAGGAATTCCTGCGCCGTATGGAATCGTAAAGGAATCGTCCACGTCGTAAAACTGTCCCTGAAATCTTGGATTGATATTTGCATAATTTTCTAATCTGCTTTTATCTAAATCCTGTGATAAGCCCTCTGCTTCTACAAGCTCTAAAATATAGTCATCCGCAATAATAAAGTCGTAATCGCCGCCTTCTGCTTCTTCTAATTTTGCAAGCATATCCTCATCATAATCGAAGTTCGAATAATTGATTTTAATGCCTGTTTCCTCTTCAAAGCCATCTAAAACTTCCTGTGGAAACATTCCTGCCCAGGTAAAAAGATTTAATTCTGTGCCAGAAAGTCCGCTGCCTTCTGCTTCACTCTTTGGTTCATCTGCTTTATTTCCACATCCGGCAAGCATTCCACTTACCATGCATAAGCTTAACACAAGTGCTGTTATTTTTCTCTTTTTCATCTCTTTCTCCTCTTTCCCGCCTGCCCAATGATAGATGCAAGCAAAATAATTGCAATCGTAACAAGAAGCATCACTGCTGCCAATGCATTGATTTCCGGTGTAACACCAGTTTTCATTCTGGTATAAATCATAATCGGCAGTGTATTTACCTTTGCTCCTGTCACAAAAATACTGATAACAACGTCATCAAAGGAAGCTGCAAACGAAAGCAATGCCCCGGATAAAATCGCAGGCATTATCGCAGGCAGCGTAATATCAAAAAATACCTGTGCTTCGGATGCGCCCAAATCTCTCGCTGCTTCCTCGATGGAACTATCCATCCCGGCAAGTCTTGCCCTCACTGTCATAAAAATATACGGCACACAAAACGTAGTATGTGCAATTACTAAGGTAAGCATCCCAAATGGCAGATTCATAAACGAAAATGCTGCCAAAAATACCATTCCAAGAATAATTTCAGGAATCATTAAAGGCATTAATGAGATATTGGCAACTACATCATTTACTTTATTTTTCCATTTCTGCATACCGATTGCCCCGGTTGTTCCAATCACAATCGCAGACAGACAGCTTAATGCGGCAAGCACAATGCTGTTTTTTAACGCTTCGCCCATATTCCTGTCAGAAAACAGCTCTTCGTACCATTTTAAGGAAAAGCCGCCCCAGACGGAGGAAAGCTTCGATTCGTTAAAGGAATATACCACTGTTAAAATAATTGGTATATAGGTGATGATTGTAATCACCGCAAGATAAATAGGAGGGAATTTTGATTTTCTTTTCATTAATAGATTCCCTCCAGTTCTCCCGTATGGGCGATTTTGCGGTATAACGCAATAAATAAGGAAGTCAGTATGAAAAGGACAACCGATAATGCTGCTGCAAAGGGCATATTTCTTCCTTTTGTCATCTGCTCCTGAATAATATTTCCAACTAAAACGATTTTATTTCCACCAAGAATATCTGCAATATAAAACAGTCCCATAGATGGAATAAAGGTAAGAATCACGCCGGATAAAAGTCCCGGCAGTGTGTGTGGCAGCGTGATTGTAAAAAACGCTTTTACCGGATTTGCACCCAAATCTCTTGCTGCTTCTACTAATGACCAATCCATTTTCTCAGCACTCGAATACACCGATAAAATCATAAATGGAAGCAAGGCATAAATCATTCCCACCACAACCGCAGGATAGGAATATAAAAGTTTCAGCGGTTTTTCCGTAAGGTGCAGTCCCATTAAAATTTTATCTAACACACCATTGCTTCGAAATACAATAATCCAGCCATTTAAACGAATCAGGGCACTTGTCCAAAATGGAATCATCAAAAGAATCATCATGCGTTTTTTCCATTTTGCTGAAAGCTTTGCCATAAAATAGCCATAAGGATAACCTAATAAAATAATTGCGCCCGTCGATAACAATGCTAATTTAATCGAATCTGCAAAGGTATTTAAATAAAGCGGCTCTAAGATTCGTTGATAGTTCTCTAAGGTAAATTCCCACTCAAAGCCCCACACCTTTGCTCTTGTGGTAAAGCTTAAAACTACCATGTAAATAAGCGGCGCAAATACAAACACAAGGGTGAACACATAAATTGGAATCAAAAGTAAAAAGCTGCTTTTTCTCTGCTTTCTTTTTACAGGAGTAACGGTTTTAGATGCCATTATCCATCACCTCCACTGCGTGCTCTTTCTTCCAGCCAATCTTGTGTTTCTCTTCTACTTTAATATCATAATTCATTCCATAACGGCTTGCAGTTACCTGCTGTCCGTCACTTAATTCAAATACAATACGAAGCTGTCCGCCTGCAAAGCTTTTCTCGGTAACAACAGCATCTATCGTACATTCTGCTTCCTTATCTAATAATACATTCTCACTTCGAATTGCATATGTTTTTCCATCTTTTCGGAAAATATTAGCATTTCCAACAAAATCTGCAACATAGCTTGTTTTCGGCTGATAATAAATCTCGTTTGGTGTTCCAATCTGCTCAAACACACCATTGCGCATCACTGCAATACGGTCAGACATATTAATCGCCTCTTCCTGGTCGTGGGTAATATAAATAAAGGTAATACCAAGACGCTGCTGCAATTTCTTTAATTCTATCTGCATCTGCCTGCGCAGTTTTAAATCAAGTGCTCCTAACGGCTCATCTAAAAGCAGCACCTTAGGCTGATTTACTACAGCACGTGCAATTGCCACACGCTGCTTCTGACCACCGCTTAACTCATCCGGCTTTCTTTTCTCAAAGCCCTCAAGCTGCACCATCTGTAATACCTCTTTTACTTTATGCGCAATTTCGTCTTTTGGAAGCTTTTTTAATTTTAAGCCGTAGGCAATATTTTTCTCCACTGTCATATGCGGAAAAAGCGCGTAATTCTGAAAAACAGTATTTACATTGCGCTGCTCCGGCAAAAGTGAGGTAATATCTTTTCCATTTAATAACACACATCCTGCATCCGGCTCTTCTAAACCGGCAATAATGCGCAGAGTGGTTGTTTTACCGCAGCCGGAAGAACCTAATAAGGTGATAAATTCTCCCTTCGCGATTTCAATATCTATTCCGTTTAAAACATCTGTTTCACCAAACGCTTTCGTCAAGCCCTTCAGTGTTAAAATCGTTTCGCTCACAAATTCCTCCTAGTATCCCTATTATCAATGACTACTTTACCATTTTTCATGCAAAAAAGAAATAAGTCTTTTACTATTATTTCATAAAAGACTTATTTCTTACGTTCTTCTGTAGACAAAAATCTATACAATATTCTTCTATGCTTCTACCCAGATATAAGTTCCATCTGCTTCCAGCATTCCATTCTTTTCACCATAAGAGAAAAGCATCTGTTTTCCTTCTATATGATAAGTAGAAAGTGCAACCGGATGTTCTTCTGCATTAATTAACACATGAAGCATCTTTCCATCGTCATTTTTCTTGGTATAATGAACGACACGTTTTTCTTCTTCAAACAGCCATGTAATTTTCTCTTTTTTGCAGGCATCATATGCTTTGCGCAGGGAAATAAGCTGCTTCATTTTCTCAATATTGAAATCATACGCACCCTTTTCGATATCTTCCCAAGGCATACAGCGTCTGCAGTCCGGGTCATAGCCGCCCGGCATGCGAATCTCAGTTCCGTAATAGATGCATGGGCTTCCTGCCATTGTAAAAAGAAGGGCAAGCTGCTGATAAAAGCGTCCTTCTGTGCCTGTTCGCATGGAAAGGCGTTCCGTATCATGGGAATCTAACAGATTAAATAATACCCGGTTGGTCTGTTTCATATATAAGCTGTAGCAGCGGTTGATTCCACAGGCAAAATCTCTGCTTGTCCGCTCCTTATCAATGTAAAAATCATGGATGCTCTGCTCTAATGGATAGTTCATAACAGAATCGTATTCATCACCCATCAGCCAGCTAATGGAATCATGCCAGATTTCTCCCAAAAGATAAACCTCAGGATTTACCGCTTTTAAGGTTTTGCGAAGCTCCTTTAAAAAGTAATGTGACACTTCATTTCCAACATCAAAACGAATACCGTCAATCTTCCATTCCTTTAACCAAAAGCTGCAAAGTTCTTTAAAATAATCCACCACTTCCGGGTTGTTGGTATTTAATTTTGGCATCTCTCCATGAAAGGCAAAAGAATAAAAGCGTCCGTCCCTGGTATCTTTTTTTCTTTTATCAAATGGGAACTGCTGAATGAAAAACCAGTCAAAATATTTTGACTCTTTTCCATGTTCTAATACATCCTGCCAAGGTGCAAAGGCTGTGCCACAATGGTTAAATACTGCATCTAACATAATGCGGATGCCCATTTCATGCGCTTCCTCTACTAAAGCAATCAATTCCTTCTCATCCCCGAACTCAGGGTCAATTTTATAGTAATCGGTTGTGTTGTACTTGTGATTAGACTTAGATGCAAAAATCGGTGTCAGATAAAGACCTGTAATACCAAGCTCTTTTAAATATGGAAGCTTGTTTCTGATTCCTCTTAAATCACCGCCATAAATATCTAAATGCTGTACCGGCTCGCATTTCCAAGGCTTTGCCCATTTCGAATCATTCGTGGTATCTCCATTGCAGAAACGGTCTGGGAAAATCTGATACCAGATGGTATCCGCCACCCAGTCCGGTGTTCTGTGAATATCTGCCGGATTCATCCAAGGGAAAAAGAAACACTGTTCTTTTCTGCCCGGAATCTGCATTCTTTTCTCATCATAGCAGCCATCCTCAAAGTAATACACCGTCTCATCTTTAGACTGTAATTCGAAATAATATTTACATCTTTTATAATCCGGTTTCACGCTAATGGTAAAACGTTTTCTGTCTGCAAGAAGAACACATTCTGTCATCTCTTCACGCATTCCGCTCCATTTTTCTGCACCACCCATAATTCCTGCTGAAAATGGGTCACCATAGCACAAAAATACTTTTTCTACATCGTATCCTGTCTGGATTGCGATTTCTAATTCCTGTTCGTTTAATGCATAGCACTCATTTAATGCTGCTCTGTGTAAAATCTTCCCGTATTCCATAATAAAACCTCCAAAATAGCTTCCCCAAGCAACTTGTGTAAACTCACACAATTATTTCAAATTTTTACCAGATTCTTATAAAATCCTTATCTGTTTTCCTGTTAAGCCTAGTATAAAATAAAGGTTTTCTAATTTCTTGGCATATCATGCAAAAACTGGTACAATTCTATCATTTTAAAATTGTACCAGTTTTTCTTCTATATTTAATAAACAGCTTTTACCCAGACAGACATCTCACCCGGCTTACGGTTGCCCCAATTACAATAAGGAACAAAGGTAAGCTCTGTCTCTTCAAAGGAAACCGGACGGACTGCATAAAGCTTATTATCCTCCCATTCCTTTGTTTTCATTCGTTTTCCTTTTGCTTTAATGGCAACAATGCCGCCTAACACATCTTCTTTTACCATTTCTTCTAACGGCTCTTTGGTATCCAGGAACAGATTCGAAAGATTCTCTCCATTCTCCTCCTGCTCCATGCAATATACCAATGGACCTTTCACAATTGCAGCTTTTCCTGCATCTGCACGAAGCTTTGGATTAGCATATACAATCTGTGCCGGCATCTCAAAGGTTAATACGATGCTTTGCTCGCAAAATTCGCCCTCTATGCAGGCATAACCATGTGCCATCTCGCATTTCATCACAGAAGAAGCTTCTTTTCCATCAATTAAAATTGCAGGATTTCCTGCATAGGAAGGAATACGGATATAAATTTTTCCCTGCACTGCTTCTTTTGCATTAAGCTTCATTTCCACCTTTCCCTGCCAAGGAAATTCTGTTTTTACTTCAACGTGGAGCAGCTTTTGATTCATCGTTGTATCCAAAGAACAGCCTGCAAAAAGATTTAACCACAGGGCATCCTTTTCTGTAAAACAGATATATTCTCCCAAGGAAGCTAAAGTTCTTGCAATATTTGGTGGGCAGCAGGCGCATCCAAACCATTTCTGACGGACAGGCTTTACATGCCCCATCGAGGTTGCAGGAAGACAATTATTGGGCCACACCTCTAATGGATTCACATAGAAAAAGCTTTTTCCATCCATAGCGATTCCTGCAAGCACTGTATTCATCAATGCCGTTTCCATGGTATCTATATAGGAAGCATCTCCGGTAATCTGTGCCATACGTCTGCAAAAAAGTGCCAGTCCGATGGATGCACAGCTTTCCGCATAATTCGTATCATTTGGCAAATCATAATCAGTGGTAAAACGCTCTAACACACCAGAGCTTCCAATACCTCCCGTAATATACATTCTTTTTGTAATGATATTCTGATATAAATTCTCGCAGGCTTTTAATAAGGCTTCATCCTGATAAGCATATGCAATATCTGCCATTGCACAATACAGATATGTTGCACGTACTGCATGACCTTCTGCACCCGTTTGTTCTCTGACCGGCTTATGTGCCTGTCCATAGGCTGTTTCATATGGATTTGGGTCATGCCACACATCCACAAACCACTCCTTGCTGCTTTCTTCAAACAGATAATTCGGCTCACTTCCGCGACGCTCTACGAAATCCTTTGCCATATCCAAATATTTCTGTTCCCCTGTCACCTCATACATTTTCACAAGGGCAAGCTCAATCTCTTCATGTCCCGGAACGGCATTCTCATAACGCTTTGTATGAAATACCTCGCAGATTAAATCCGCGTTTTTCTTCATGATATTTAAAAACTTGTCTTTTCCAGTTACCTTATAATAAGCAACGGCTGCTTCCATCATATGACCTGCCGTATAAAGCTCATGACCTTCTTTTAAGTTACAGAACTGTTTTCCCGGCTCTAAAATCGTAAAATAAGTATCTAAATAGCCGTTCTCCTCCTGTGCCTGTCCGATTAAGTCAATTGCCTCATCTGCAAGCTGCTCCAACGCATCATTTTTCTCATAGGAAAGAGAATAAGCGACTGCTTCTAACCACTTTGCAAGGTCCGTATCATGAAATACCCAGCCTTTAAATTCACCCTTTTTTAAGCCCGCCGCAATTTTAAAATTTGAAATACAGTGGCTTGGCTCAGCATCTTCTACTTCGTCATTTAATGCTTTCCACTGATAAGGAATAATTTCTTTGGTAACAAGCCCTGTATATTTTCCCCAGAATGCATCCGCTACCCGGATGTGATTTAAATCCATTGTCTGTAATTTTTCTTTGCGCATCGTCTTCTCCTTTTGGTTTTTTTTGGTTTTATGTTCATTTTAATTTTGATATTTGTTTTTGTTTTATGTTCATTTTAATTTTGATATTTGTTTTGATTTTATGTTCTTTTCTGATATTCGTTTTGGTTAATAAATGCGCTTGTTATCTTCTCTTCTGAATTTTATTATATACATGTATCTGTTCAAGAGAAATGGACATAGCTGTCATTTTCATGTATAATTAGGCAAAATCATTTTAGGAGAAAACTATGTCAGATAATCATTTTATTCCAAAAACAGATTTATCACAGAAAAATTTTTCGCACAGTGCTCTTTCTGCAAACACACTTACGCCAGAAACTTTATCGGGAAAGGCTGACTCTTTATCCTCCGCAAACAATTCCGCGTTTTTATCCGTAAAGGAGCGTCACAAAATTACTGCCTGCAACCGAAATTACAGCAAAGAGGGAATCTATCATCCAGACCGCATTTTAGATGAATACGACTTATTATATCTGACACAGGGAAGCTGGGATATCTGGGAAGATGATGTCTGCTATCCTTTAAAGGAAAACCATGTCCTTTTATTAGAGCCGGGAAAGCATCATTACAGCTTAACAAAATGTACCCCGGAAATGAAAAATCTCTATCTGCACTTTTCTCCACTTCCCGGAGACGGAACACCACAGAATGACAATTTATGTATAAATAAGCTGACGGACTGCAGCAGCCACCATGCCGTTTTGCACCTTTTTGAAGAAATCATCGAAACCTACTGGTCTGATGTATCAGAAAGCAAAGCACTTCGTCTTGGTGCACAGCTCGATATGCTTTTTGCAGAATTGTCGGATATTCGAAATGAGCAGCAAAAAACGGCAGATATTCTCATTACTGAGATTATCCACCGTTTCTATTGTTCACCTGAACGCTTCTTCTCCCCGGAAGAATTGGCAAAGGATTATGGTTTAAGTCTTCGCTCTATGAGCAGCCGCTTTAAAAAAGCGACTGGAATGTCCATTCATCAGTACCAGCTAAAATTAAAATTAGACATGGCATATGATTTGCTTCCCCATTGTCCGGGACGAGGGTTAAAGGATATCGCCTTAAGCTTTGGCTTTTATGATGAGTTTCAGTTTTCCAAACTTTTTAAAAGACAGTTTGGCATCTCCCCATCAAAAAGACGAAACTAAGGCTCAACTAAAATTCTTCGGCAGTAATCGAGGACATCCTCGATTGCTTCTGTATTGCCGCTATAGTAGACCTTGGTATCTTCCTTTTCCATTTTTACAAGTCCCGCTTTCAGCAGCGCACTCATATGATGGGAAATGGTTGCCGTTGTTAAATTTAACTGTTTCGCAAGCTCGCTTCCATAAGCCTTTTTATCCTTTATATAGGAAAGGATTTCAAATTTACTGCTGTCACTTAAGATTTTTAATACTTTCATGGCATACTCTGTCTTATCTGTACTGTCCTTCTGCTGTAAATTCAGTTCAAAATCATCATCAAATAAGATTCCCACAATAAAATTGTATGGTCCTTTTGCAACACCATTATCATCTGCCTTTGCACCAAGAGAAACCATATTCAACTGGATAATGTCCGGATGTAATACACTTCCATAAGGATTCTCGTCTAATTTCAGACCGATTTGCCGGTTCATAAATTCATCAATAGAGCTACCCTTAAGCTTCTCTGTCCAATAATCAGAAAACTCCTTTGCCAAAGCCTCTAATTCTGGCGCAAAACGCTGTAACACTTCTATCGCCTGCTCTAATAAATGAAGAACCTTTTTACGATGTTCCTCCGGCTCTAAATAAACCTGCTGCATCTTCCACTTTTCTTCCTGTGGAATCTCCATCTTCATGATAAAGCGGACCACATCAATGGCTTCTTCAAATACACATTCATCTGTATTAATCTCAATCGACGTGGAAAAATTTAAAAGTTTATCTCCAAATTCTTTATTATAGGTTTTCTCATCTAGTGAAGAAAGCCACTCGCTAAGCTTGGAAATCGTCGGATATTCACTGCTGTTGAATTTGTCCCACAATAGAACCGCTTCTCCAACGTTATATCCTTCCTCTCGTTCCTTTCCAAAATAAAAGGCAAGCTCTTCCTGTTGATTTTTTAGCTGCTCTTTCATTGCAGCTTCAATTCGAAGCAGCAGTCCGAATTTCTTCTCTGCTGTTTCTAAAGAAACATGATACTTTTTCTGGAGGGATTTCTTTAGTTCCTCGTAACCTTCCTTCTCCCCCATATGAATTAACAGGCTCATTGCCTCACGCATATAATCAACCTGACACTCTAAACAAAATTCACCCACGAACCTACTTCCTTCCTGCTGTCATTATTCAAATCGCACTTTTCGAATTGCAATATATGCAAATATTATAACACATAATACTGCACTTACGATAAGAATTTCTCCAACAGAAAATTTTACTGCCAATGCGCCAACAAATAAAGATGCTACTGGTGTTGCTGCGGATGCCCCGGCATTAAAAATAGAACCAACCCGTGCAAGATATTCCTGTTTTACCACCTTCATAAACTGTACATTTAATGCTGACATAAAGATGCTTGCAGATGCTCCAATGAAAACAGATGCAAGAAGCGTAATTGCATAAATTGCAATCATAGATTCCTGTAAATAAGCGCCAAGTGTTAAAACATAAAAGCCTGCACCAATGCAGATACCGCCTCCAACTAACATTCCTCTGACAGAAACCTTTTCACTGATAAATGGAAACAGGAGTGAGCCAATTCCCATGCAAACAATCAATGCAATTCCAAACACACTTAAAAACTCAGCATCCTGACCTAAAACTTCACAAACAATCGGACTTTGTAATGAATTAATTGGAACAATAACCGCATTTACAATAACTGCCATCAGACAGAAATTACGAATTACTTCTTCATTTTTCAAATAGGAAAGTCCATCTTTTAACGTATGGAAATATTCTGCTGCATCTACTTTTTTCTTCTGTAATAATTCTTCTTTTAATTTTAAAAATGAAAGCACGAAGGCGGAGCCAAAGAAGGTTGCTGCATCAATTAAGATGGCTGTTCCAATACCGAATACACCGATAATAATACCGCCTGCTGCCATTCCAACAAGCTCCATAACGGTACCGATAGTAGAGCTTAAAGAAGTTCCATAGGCAAAATATTTTTCCTCTAAAATCTTTGGAATTACGCACATTCCGGCTGGAATACGGAAAGCCTCCACTGTTGAAATAATCAATGTAAATAATACTAATACCAGTGGTGTCACATTTTCTGTAAGATATAATACCGCTAATGCCGCTACGATAATTCCTCGAATCACATCTGTGATTACCATTAAACGCTTCTTATTCATGCCTTCCACCAACGCTCCTGCAAATGGCTGTACTAAAATACTTGGAATCTGATTCATTGCATAAATAATTGCTGACCAAGCGGCACTTCCTGTCACCTGATACACTAACCAAGTGAAGGCAAGCGCATCTACCGAATCTCCGAATCTGCTGATAACATTTGCAAGAATTACCTTTAAGTATTCCTTCTGTTTTAAAACATTCTTATAACCAATCTTTTCCTCCTGCTGTTCTATCTCCTGACTTCTAACTGCCTCATCCATATCAAAATTCCTCCCTGACTTCTTTTATTATTTTATCATCGAATCGCTTGTTAGATATTTATCTAACTTTTGATTAGAGTATAAATGAATATTAGATGAGTGTCAAGCATTAATTTTAGATTTTCTTCAAAATAATGTTTTATATATATCTAACATCGGATTCGGGTGTCAAAAGGTATGCCTAGCAAACTTTATTGACACTCGAATCCTACCACGAAAAAGACGTACCAGTATATTCTGATACGTCTTTTTTTCTTTTATATGGCATGAAATTGTATTTTACTTATTTTCTTAGCCTTCGATGCCAAGTACTTTATAGTCCTGGTCTTCGATTGTTTTTGTTAAAACCTCATTCGAAACCTCTGCTGTTAAAGTAAGTACAGCAGTTCCATTTTCATGGCTTACCTGTGCTTCGGCAACTCCTTCTACTGCCTCTAAGCATTTCTTTACTCTTGCCTCACAGTGTCCGCACATCATTCCTTCGATTTTCATTGTTTTTGTCATTGTCTGATTCTCCTTTTCTTCTTTTTTATTATCTAAGACTTCTGCTATTTTCCAGCCTGCCGTCTTTGACTTTCTTTTTTTATCATGCTTTGTATCATAGATTTTAAATAGATTTAAACGCAAAGCATTTGTTACCACGCAAAAGCTTGATAAGCTCATTGCCGCTGCTCCAAACATCGGATTTAACTGCCAGCCAAATAACGGAATCCATACACCTGCCGCCAGCGGAATCCCAATGATATTATAAAAGAATGCCCAGAATAAATTCTCATGGATATTTTTTAAGGTGGCTCGGCTTAAGCGAATGGCGGCCGGAACATCTGTTAATCTGCTCTTCATCAAAACAACATCCGCCGCATCAATGGCAATATCTGTTCCTGCACCGATTGCAATGCCAATATCTGCTCTTGTAAGCGCCGGCGCGTCGTTGATGCCATCTCCTACCATTGCAACCTTGCCCTTTTCCTTTAACTTACGGATAACTGCTTCTTTGCCGTCTGGAAGCACGCCTGCGATTACCTCGTCCACGCCTGCCTGTGCACCAATTGCTTTTGCAGTTCGCTCATTATCACCGGTCAGCATTACCACATGAATTCCCATGTTCTGCAATTCACGTACCGCCTGTGGGCTGTCTTCTTTTATTGTATCCGCCACAGCAATCATACCAAGAAGCTGTCCCTCTTTTGCAAAAAATAATGGTGTTTTTCCTTCTTCTGAAAGCTGTTCTGCACGTTTTAATACATCCTCTGCTATCATAAGCTGTCCGCTGATAAACTTCTGGCTTCCTCCAAAGATTTTATCGCCATCTAACATTGCTGATAAGCCATTACCCGGAAGTGCTGTAAAGTCAGAAACTTCTTTTAATACAAGTGTTTCTTCTTTTGCTTTTTCAATAACTGCCTTTGCAAGTGGATGTTCACTTTTTTGCTCCAATGCATATGCAAAAGTCAAAAGCTCTGTTTCAGAGATACCCCCGGCAGGTATGATATCTGTAACCTTTGGCTCTCCATTTGTGATAGTTCCTGTTTTATCCAGCGCAACTATCTGCATTTTGCCTGTCTCTTCCAAAGAAACGGCTGTCTTAAACATAATTCCATGCTTTGCACCCATTCCACTGCCGACCATAATCGCCACTGGAGTTGCAAGTCCAAGTGCACAAGGACAACTAATAACTAACACAGATATGCCTCTTGCCAATGCAAAACCGATGCCTTCGCCTGCCAAAAGCCAGACTAATGTTGTGATAGCTGCAATCATTATAACCGCAGGAACAAATACGCCGGATATTTTATCTGCTGTTTTGGCAATCGGTGCTTTTGTTGCCGCCGCATCACTTACCATCTGAATAATCTGGGAAAGCGTGGTATCTTCGCCAACTCTGGTCGCTTCGCAGCGCAGATATCCCGACTGATTAATAGCCGCCGCAGACACTTTATCTCCTTTTTCCTTGTCTACGGGAATGCTTTCACCCGTCAGTGCCGCTTCATTGACTGCACTATTTCCCTCAATCACAACGCCGTCTACCGGAATACTTTCGCCCGGTCTTACCACAAAAATATCACCTTTTTTGACCTGCTCAATCGAAACCTCTGTCTCAACACCATCCTGCAAAATAACAGCAGTTTTCGGTGCGAGCTTCATTAGGCTTTTCAGCGCATCAGTAGTCTTTCCTTTCGAGCGTGCCTCTAACATTTTTCCAACCGTAATCAAGGTCAAAATCATTGCAGCAGACTCAAAATAAAACTCATGCATATAAGACATTACTGCATCCATATCACCTTTTGTCTGCGCATCGGTCATCATAAATAACGCATAGGTGCTGTATACAAAGGATGCCCCTGAGCCAAGCGCCACCAGCGTATCCATATTCGGTGCTCCATGCAGCAGGCTCTTAAATCCGCTGACAAAAAATTTCTGATTGATTACCATAATAATGATGGTTAAAAGTAACTGCAGCAATCCCATTGCCACATGATTTTCGGCAAAAAATGCAGGAACCCTCCAACCCCACATCATATGCCCCATAGAAAAATACATCAGCACAAGTAAAAATCCAATAGAATATAATAATCGTTTTTTTAAGACAGGCGTTTCTCTATCTTTTAACATATCCTCTGCTTCGGAAAAAGTTCCGCCTGCTGTACTTTTTTCTGCTGCGTTACCACTAGCCGCTGTAGCTGTACTTCCCTTTTCGGATGCGCCATAGCCAGCCGCCTCAACTGCTGCAATGATTTCAGATGTATCTGCTGTTCCCTCTACGCCCATAGAGTTTGTCAACAGACTGACAGAGCAGGATTCCACCCCGGAAACCTTTGAAACAGCTTTCTCTACACGAGCACTACAGGCAGCACAGCTCATACCAGTTACATTGTATTGCTTCATAACTTTGTCCTTTCTTATCTACTTCATTAACTTCTGTAATGTATTTACCAGTTCATCAATCGTCTCTTCTTTGCCATCTCTGATGTCCTGCGCCACACAGGTTCTGATATGGTTTGCAAGCAGCTCCTTGGTAAAACCATTTAACGCTGCATTTGCCGCCGCAACCTGCACTAAAATATCGGTGCAGTAGGCATCCTTTTCTACCATGCCGCGTATTCCACGAATCTGCCCTTCGATACGGTTTAGTCGATGAATTAAGCTTTTGTATTCTTCTTCGGAACGCTCCTTTGTCTTGTGGCAGCAACAGCATTCCGAAGTTTCTATTTGGTCTGATTGTTTGTTATTTTCCATGTCTTTTGCAGCTTCTATCTCTTTCTTCTTAATAGCTTTCGTCATTTTCCTCACTCCTTCAAATAATCAGCGGTTAATTTTCATATTTGAATCTGTTCTGTCTGCATTATATACCCCCAAGGGGTATATTGCAAGGTATTTTCTTTTCTTGATAATATTTCCCAAAAGGAGCGGATTTTATCTTTGATGTAAAAAAGTGTCTTCGACACTCTCAACTCCCCTAACCCCTCATTCATGAGGGGAAGGGGTTTTTCTTTATCTTTCTTTATTGTAAAATTCTATTATGAATATTTTGCAATCCATCTTTACCGATTATTATGAACATATGATTTACGAACTCCATCCACGTCCTGCTGTCATCGAAAATGTCAA
>JBGVHB010000058.1:0-3332 GCA_045121975.1 Roseburia sp. | reverse complement strand
GAGGGTGTAATATTAAGTGTGTAAGTTATAGATCAAACAACTTACGCACTTTATTTTTTAATAAGAGTGCGATACATTTAAGCGAGGATTATTAATTTATGAGTGACGCACTTATGGCACCTAGAAAGAAACGTAATGAAGCAGGCATTGCTTTTGCAAAGGCAATTATTGAAAAATATCAGCCTAAAACCGTAGCAGAAATGCAGGATGCCCTCAAGGATATATTTGGACCTATGTTCGAGGCTATGCTTCAGGGAGAAATGGATTCTCATCTTGGCTATGCAACCAATGAGCATGGTGTTAAGGAAACCACCAATCGAAGAAACGGTTATATTCACAAGAAGCTGAACACATCCATGGGTGAAGTCGAAATTGCAGCTCCCCGTGATAGAGAAGGTTCATTTGAACCTCAGATTATTCCTAAACGATCCAAGGATGTCAGCGGTATAGAAGACAAGGTTCTTACCATGTATGCAAAAGGAATGAGTCAGAGAGATATAGCTGAAACCATTGAGGAGATTTACGGTTTTGAAATATCTCACGATACCATATCCAACATAACAGATCGCATCATAGATACAGCAAAGGAATGGCAAAATCGTCCGCTCAAAAAGTTTTATACCTTTGTTTTCGTTGACTGCCTGTATGTTAATATACGCAGGGAAATGGAAACCAGAAGCAGCGCCGTGTATGTTGTGTTAGGTTATGATATAAATGGCATAAAGGATATACTTGGGATTTGGATTGGCGAATCTGAAGGAAAACACTATTGGATGCAAATCTTCGATGAAATCAAGAATCGAGGCGTTGAGGATATACTGTTTATCAGTATGGACGGCGTATCAGGACTTGAAGAAGGAGCTAAATCCATATTTAAGGACGTAGTGGTTCAAAGATGTATTGTGCACATGATCAGGAACTCAATTAAATACATCCCGTCCAAGGACTATAAAGCTTTTACAGCCCAGTTAAAGAAAGTATACACAGCTATAAATCTAAAGACTGCCGAGGCTGAATTTGAACGCCTTAAACAGAATTGGAGCAAATATCCTGGAGCTCTAGATGTATGGAAAAGGAACTGGAATCATGTGGCACAGCTGTTTAACTATAGCAGTGCCGTGCGCAAGGTAATGTATACAACCAATGCCATAGAATCAGTAAACTCCAGCTTTAGAAAGGTTACAAAAAAGGGAGCATTTCCAAGCGAAGATGCAGTTATGAAGGCTTTATATCTTCGAATAACTGAGCTTTATAAGAAATGGAATGAACGCCCTGTATCCAACTGGGCAATGGTACGTAATCAGCTGGCAATGAATGACAATATTCAGTCCAGAATATTGAAATACGAAGCTTATTAAGTTTCGTACAAAAAAGGCTATAATTACAGTTAATATTCCTTTTTAACAGACCATTTTCATGGACTGTCAGGGGGGAATTGTCCCGGGAAGCTGTAATTATGCTAAAAAACGGAATCCCGTACGTCTAACGAGTCATTTACAGGAGAACACCTCCCGTTGCCTCAGTGTTGTACATACGGGTGGTCGAAAGACCCAAAAAAATAAGGAAAAATTTACTTTTTTCCTGTTAAAAAGAAAAACTTACACATTTTGCTTGACACACCCGAAGCAGGCATTTAATTTTTAATTGTTACTTATTCTTTGGTTGATTTAATTTACCTTCCTCAACTTCTTCAAGAAGAGCTTTCTTGATTTTCTCTGTTAAATCTTTAGGGATGATTTCAAGTGCTTTATTATGAAAGTCAAGCAAGTATTTTGTTGTTTCTTTAGCTTCTTCATATTTACCAGTCATATTTTCAAATTCATTTTTGATTTGCCTTAATTCTTGTATCTCTTTAATCAACTCTTCATTTTTACTAACTTCCTCTTTTACTCTTTTCTCTAATGTGCTTTTTGTTTCTCGTAACTCATTTATTTCTTGGTCTCTTAAAAGTAGTTGTCCTTTGAATGTTTCTTGATCTGTTTTATGTATTTTTGCATAGTTATCCAAAAATATTTTTGCCATTCCTAACTTAAATGCTTGTAAATATAAATCAATACTAACTGGTATTTTACTTACCAAGTCATTTAACATTGGCTTTATTTTAAAATATATATCTAAAGCTTCTTTTATATCTCTTTCAGAGTGATTGCTACATTGGGCAATTAATGTTTTTCTATTAACTTCACTACCCGCCATGTTTAGTTGAAAGCATTCATCAACTAAATCCATTACTACTCTGCTACCTGCAATGTCTTTTAGTTCGTTATTTTGTAATAACCAATAAATTATATTATTCATTATTAAACTTCTCTTTTTAGAAACTAGAAGCTCTTTATGGTGGAGTTTACCAATTTGGTAGGAATTTACCAAAATGGTAAATCTTTACCAAAATGGTAAATTTACCTTTTTGATAGATTTTTAAGTACTCTTTCTTAAGGTCCACTAATTAAAAAGCATCTAGTTAAATTTACATATAATTACGCGTTATTGCGTGCCTCTTGGATCACCTTAGTAATCCTCGTCTCTGTGCTTTAATTAGCGATATGAATCACCATCTAGAGTTATGGTTATCGTATTTGAACCTGTAAACCTATCGCAGAATGCTTCAGTCACTGCCACGTCACTTTCACTAAAATAGCCGTTATACCATCCGTCTTTTTTCTTGGAGGTCGTTATTACTATAGAGGTTGTACTGTTTAAAGCTTTTGCTAATTCCAAGAATAAGAATGACTCATTAGGTCTAGCTACATTTAAACCAAAGTCATCAATAATTAGCACGTCTAGCTTTGCAAGCTCCTGAATTTCACTCATAGCATCCTGTAATGGTATACTTGCAAGTTCATTTATAAAGACTCCTGCATTAACTTGTTTTACCTTAAATCCTTTCATTAAGGCTACTAATCCATAGCAGTCTGCCAACCAGGTTTTACCACCTCCACTACAGGATTCTATTATTAGGTTCTTCTTAGCATTTATCCAATCACAAGCATATAGTTCATCTGCCATTCGTTTAGAGAATCCTTTTCGTTTACTAAAGTCTAAATCTTGGTAAAGTGCATTTTTAAAAGTAAAATCTGAGAGTTTTAGTTTCTTCTCAAGCCTTGAATTAGCTCGAGAATTTTGCACTTCTAGTATTAGCCTTAAAAAGAATTCTCTGTAGGTCATTTCATTATTCTTAACTTTCTCATTGTTTTGCATCAAATCAATGAAACATGTCGCCATTGGGCTTAAACGAATCTCACGGCACATTGCTTGAATATCTTTAAATGAATAGTCATTGGCTTTAGTAATATCAATATTAATCATTTTTGTCTCCTTCTTCATATGAACTA
>JBGVHB010000057.1:0-13728 GCA_045121975.1 Roseburia sp. | reverse complement strand
TCGAACCCACGTATCCAGCTTGGAAGGCTGGTGTTCTACCATTGAACTACACCCGCATGAAGTCGGGGTGACAGGATTCGAACCTGCGACCTCCTGGTCCCAAACCAGGCGCTCTAGCCAAGCTGAGCCACACCCCGAAGGATTAAGTTATCTTGTTGTCTTCGTTCAAGGCTTTTTGTTTTGTGCCTCGTTCCTGACGACAAGGATTATTATATATGCTCACAATAAAAATGTCAACACTTTTTTTGATATTTTTTTCATTTTTTTTGTAAATTCTTGTAACCCTTGATTTTACTGGGGTTTCCGAGGATTTTTTCTTCGATTTTTAAAGAATTTTTTCAATTGTGCAAAAAAAATATTTAAAATATATTATAGATACTCTATCTCAAAATTCGCATTTCCACTCTTATCAATCACCATCATAATATAAGATGGACGCTTTCCTTCCTGTCTCGGATGACTAAGACTGCCCGGATTCATAGTAATAATTTTTTTTCCATAATCAATAATTGGATAATGTGTATGACCAAACATGACAATATCACAGTCACGTGCAGCTGCTTCTTTCTGAATATCTCCAATTCCCGCATTGACATAATAATAGTGTCCATGTGTAATCAGAATCTTATATTTTCCAATCTGAAGTTCTTTTTCTCTTGGTAAAGAAGAAAAAAAGTCATTATTTCCTGCCACAATTTCAATTGGACAGCCTGCCATGTCCGCAATATGGTCCTCATAACCTTCTGCATCCCCTAAATGAATCAGAAGGTCAATCGGAGCAACACGTTCTAACACTTTTTCTAAATTTTCATGTTTTCCATGAGTATCACTTACAACCAGTATCTTCATATATTCCCTTTCGAATCTTTTGTATTCTAATCCCCATTAGAAGTCATTAAAATTCGTACCGAGATAACTGTTCTTTCATTGCTCTAAGAGCCTTTCCACGATGGCTGATTTCATTTTTCTGCTCTTCTGAAATTTCTGCAGTAGAACAGCCATATTCATCCACGTAAAAAATAGGGTCATATCCAAAACCATTTGCTCCTGCGCTTTTTGTTCCGATATAGCCTTCAATTGTTCCACGTGTTGTAAGAACTTCTCCATTTGGAAGTACTGCTGCAATCGCGCATACGAAACGCGCAGTTCTTTTCTCCTTTGGAACGCCCTCTAAGCGGTCAATAATTGCCTGATTCTTGATAATATAAGAGGTATCCTCGCCCATATAACGTGCAGAGTAGATTCCTGGCTCTTTATTTAAATAATCAACTTCAAGACCAGAGTCATCTGCTAAAACAATATCATTCGTAAGCTTTGCGATTGCTTTTGCCTTAATAATCGCATTTTCCTCAAAGGTTGTTCCATCCTCATTAATATCAGCACTGATTCCTGCCTCTTTCATTGACAGAATCTCCATGTTCATATCTGCTAAAATTTCTCTGATTTCTCTCATTTTACCGGCATTTCCGGTTGCAAAAATAATACGGCTCATTTTCTAATATCCTTCCTCAAACGCACGAAGCACTGATGTATACACTGCCTCTGCTGCTTTTTTCTGATATTCTTCTGATTTTAACAACTCAAGTTCTTCCTCGTTTGTCATAAATCCAACTTCTATTAATGCTACTGGTACTTCACTCGTACGGATAATATAAATATCGTCACCTTTTACCAAACCTTTATCGCGGCTTCCTAAGCTCGTTGTAAGTTCTTCTAAGCAAATCTGCGCCAGATTCTTGCTGCCAAGCTCTTTCGTATCAGATTCGCTGTACATCACCTGCGTACCTCTAGTCGATGACATTCTTCCACTTGCTGTCGAATTATTATGTATACTGATAAACAAATCCGCATTCGACTTATTTGCAAGCTGCACACGCTGGTCTAATGTCGGGTTACTGTCATCCGTTCTTGTGTAATATACTCCAATATTTTCATCGCATTGGTCAAAAATCTCTTTTAACTGCAACACAATCTGTAAGTCAATCTCTTTTTCCTTCACACCCTGCTTGGTTGCTCCCGGCGTTCTTCCACCATGTCCTGCATCAATTACGACTACTTTATCATACACCTCCTGAGGTGTCAAAAAGTCAAAATAGTAATACGAATCGTCATATTCCATTTCCAGCTCGTAAACCTGGTCCATTGTAATTTCAATCACACCTTCTCCTGCAAGCTGCAAATAAGAAAGGTTTCCAATATGATTGCTGCTTCCCGTCAATGGATAGTTTTCAAAATAACTGCCATCTGTTCCCGGAATTTCAATTGTGACGGTCTGTGTCACATAATCATTTGTGACTGCCACCTCTGCTCCGTTTACTCCTTCTGGAAGCTTCAACCGCAGCTGGCGGTTTACAACGGTTGCTGCTGTATCAATCATTTCCAATTCGTTCATTTCTACTTTTTCTTCTGCCTGCTCCTCCGCCGCTAAAATATCTTCCTGCCGCTCTACTGCCCATGTGTGTAACGCCGGCAATTTCGGCATCAAAATACACAAAAGAACGGTCAGTACGGAGAGAACAACTGCTGCAAATTTTATTGCTTTTTCTTCCACGTATACCCCTTACCGGTTATTGCTAAATGCTTTGATACAAATATTGCAGTTTTCAACATTTGTAACATTTTCCCAATCCGAGCCGCTTACACTGATATAGCCCTCTCCATCATCTAAAACAACATTTTCCGTTGCAGTATCCGCAGCATATTCAATTGCCAAAGGATGCACTGCTCCCGGTGTCGTGATGTGGAGAACTACCGCATAGCGTTCGCCCGCATCCACAGAAATTTCCTGTGTAAAATCAATCGTATAATAACCTGCATTTGTTAATTTTCCGGATGCAACCGGAATTCTATTCTCAAAAGATGATTCATCTTCAAAGTTTCGTACGATATACAATTCATATTCAGAGTCTTTTCCTGTTGCATAAAAGCTTGCTGCTTTTATGTTTTCATCTGATTTTGCAGTGAAAACATTTGCACCGTAAATACTCTCTTTATTATAGCCTAAATGTCCAACCCAGCCACATAAATCGCTCTGGTAAATGTTGTCATAATTGTCTACATCCTCAATACCTGTGTATACAACGTTATGTGTACCAATATTGGTATCATAATAAGAGATGTAAAAAACACCATCTTCTCCAAAC
Source organism: Roseburia sp. (assembly GCA_045121975.1). GTDB lineage: Bacteria > Bacillota > Clostridia > Lachnospirales > Lachnospiraceae > Roseburia. The sequence continues at coordinate 10,585 of JBGVHB010000057.1, read as the reverse complement.
TCATTTCCCCAGCTGTTCTGGCAGATAAATGCTCCATCGCCTTCTAATTCAATCGTAAAGTTTTCCTTTGGATAGCTGTCATCCCATCCAATGATTACGACATCATGATTTGGTTTTTCTGTACCAATATAACAATATGCATAAGCCTCGCGGTTATAATATGCCGAACGGGACTGTGAGCTTCTTAAGGCATTATAAATAGAAGTCTGCACTCCACCATATTTGAATACAGCCTCTTTGATTTTTTCATAATCCTTTCCGTCAATCACTTGCATTTCCTGCACGTGCTTAACAGGTGTAAGATTTTCATTGGTCTCATTGTCTCCATATGGGTCGTCCGCTTCATAGACCGGGCCTGCCCATGACGCAAGGTATGCCATCCCCATCGTATATTCCCCACCATCATTCTGTGTCAGGTTAAAGCCATTGCAAAGCGTCATATGGTCTACCGAAAACTGCATTGTTTCCTCCGGCAGCAAAACAGATTCCATCGCACTTAATGCGGCAAAAGACCAACATGTTCCGTAAGTTCCCTGATTTCTGATTTCTGAAATACGCTTCTTTTCACGCAAGTCATATCTGGTAGGAATAATCGTAAGACTGTCTGAAATATCAGCAGCCTGCGCACGATTTTCCTGAATGTTCCAGGAATAAGAATAGTCCAAATAATTGGACAGTTCATTTAAACTGACATAATATTCGTTATCCAGCTGTGTAAGCGGAGATGCTATTTCCTGCTTCTCTCCTCCTACATTTATCACATTTTCATTCAACTGAAAGGAAACTTCTTTATTATGCTTTTCCACAAGCAGTAATGAATCATCATAAATATGTGCACTACAATTTAAGGCATCACGTAAAACGGACACCGGTGCCATAATGTTCAGATTCTCATCCATGAAAAAAGGATAACTTTCATTCGTATATTCCTTATTATCAATTACAACAGAAAGCAATCCTTCGTTCACACTTTCTGCAATCAAAGGATTCCATGCTGTTTCCTCAAGGTCGCCTCCTCGGAAGCTGTCTACCGTCTGGAAATTGTCTGAAAAGGTATTAAATTTTAGTATAAAAGCAATTGCCAAAATTACCGCAAAGGTAATGTATCTTTTGGAATCCTTCATGAAAGCTGCCTCTCCTTAACTACTTTCCCGCTATCTAAAACTATCCTCTTGGCCGCTTTGGCGGTTTTGGTCCTAAAAACTGATAAAAATATGTTTTTAACATACCATTATAAATTTTTCGATTCTTATCTGCCTTACGTCCAATATATTTTTCTGTGTCTGTATAGCTTGTAATTAAAAACATAGACCAGGAATCTAAGCCCTTATAAGATGCTCCGATTTCTGAATAAAGTTTTGGTAAATCCGCTTTTTCCTCCAAACGCTCACCGTATGGTGGATTGGTAATAATAAATCCATATTTTTTTGGATGGCTTAAATCAGCAACGGCACGCTGCTGAAAATGAATCATATGCTCAACACCCGCACGTTTCGCATTTTCACGCGCGGCTTTTACTACTTCTCCATCAATGTCATAACCCTGAATGTCCACTTTTACGGAAGTATCTATCATTTCTTCGGCTTCCTTGACACATTCATACCAAAGCTTACGCTCGATTAAATTCGTCCACTGCTCAGCAGTAAATTCGCGGTTCATTCCCGGTGCAATATTTGCAGCAATCATAGCTGCCTCTATCGGGAATGTTCCACTTCCACAGAATGGGTCTACAAGGATTCTGTCTGCCCTCCAAGGAGTCAGCAGAATAAGTGCAGCCGCTAATGTCTCTGTCAGCGGTGCTTTACTTGTCATGGTACGATAACCTCTTTTATGTAAAGAGTCTCCAGAGGTATCGAGTGCCACCGTCACCTCATCCTTTAATAAGAAAATTCGAACCGGATATGGTGCACCATCCTCTGAGAACCAGTCTTTTCTATATTTCTGTTTCATGCGCTCTACCATTGCTTTTTTGGCAATTGACTGAATATCAGACGGACTAAACAGCTTACTGTTAATGGAAGAAGCTTTCTTCACCCAGAATTTGCCATCCTCTGGAATATATTCTTCCCAAGGAATGTTTTTAATTCCCTGAAACAGCTCTTCGAACGTGGTCGCCTTAAAACGGCCTACCTGAATCATGACACGCTCTGCTGTCCGTAAAAAAATATTTGCGCGGCAGATTGCCTCTGCGTCTCCCTCAAAGGTCACTCTGCCGTCTTCTACTTTTGTTATCTCATATCCCAAGTCATAAATCTCTCTTTTTAATACTGCTTCGAGTCCAAAATGACATGGTACTAATAATTCAAATGTTTTCATGTAATCTCCTTCGTGCATTATGTAAACTTATTCTCTTTTCTCTAGGAAATAAGTCTAGTCAGCTAAATATATATTATCTGTTCTAATTTCTGCTGTCAATCGTTAAAATATTCCCTTAACGCTCTTACTCCCCCAACAATCGTATATACCTCAAGCCCTGCTTTACTTAGTTTCCTCGCCGCAAGCACACTCGTACTTCCATGTTCACAATAAAGAATCAGTGTTCTTTTTCCTCTAAAATTTTTTATCCATGTATCACTATCATCATATGGAATATTCAGTGCCCGTTTTAAATGATACGCCTGATAATCTGCGCGTTCTCTGATATCTATGATAATTGCATGCTTTTTTTCTAAAATTGCATTCATTTCTCTTGGATGAATTGTATAGAATGCCATTTGAACAATCATTCCTTTCCTATAACGTAAAGAACAGATTACAAAGCGTACTCTATAATCTGTTCTTCAAAGTTTTCACTTTTTACATTATATGCAATTGTTCTTCAAAGCTTTCCTAAAAATGATTAATTTCCAGAAGTTTTGTTGGAAGAAGTGCTTCTTGAAGCGTCAGAAGCTTTGTTTTTGGAAGTATTCTGACCGTTTTTGTCCTGTCCGCCCTTATTCTGAGTTTTGTTCTGCTCATAATCATTTCCATAGTGACAATTTTCATTTGCGTTTTTTGTATCCATATTTCTTGCCATTTCTTTTTCCTCCTTATAATTGATGTTGCAATCTTATTATTTGAAGATAAAAGAAATTTATGCATACATTTTTACATCTGATAGAATAAAAGATTTTCTCTTAATTCCGGTGTAATCTCGCCACCGGCTTTCTTATATTTCTCATATACGCCGTTAATACGCTGCAATACTTTGGCATTTCCGATTTCATATCTGGAAATGGAATTCTGATACATCGGATTTGCTTTCAAATCATTACGGACCTCCTTGGTAAATGGACAATAACGTACCAGAATATCTCTTGTAATTTTGTTCAAACGGAAGCTTCCTTTGGATTCGAATTTCACCCAGCATACATAATCTTTTACAAATACTTCTCTGTAGTTGTTCTTTGCACGAATTAACGAACTCTTAATCTTTTCTTTTGTTTCGGTAGAAAGTTCATGATTCTTACGATAAAACTGAATATAATCGCAATATTCTGCTGTCAGGGATTTCTCGCGGATATCATTCCAGTGAACACCCTGAATCTTACGACACATTTCCCAACGGAAACGTCCCATTGTTTCAATCATCATATCCTCTAAATCAACCGCAGTAAAGATTGGGAACATGAAACGTCCTGGTGTGTCTCGTTTTACACCGGCTGTCTCCTGCCACATCATTGCTTTTGTTCCAGCATTTGGCATTAAAATAATGTCTGGAAGAACTTCCTTCATAATCATTTCACGATTAATATCGTGTTCCGGGTCTGTAAAAATAACCTCGCGGTAGAATACAGAAAAATCAATTTTTCTTACTTCATTTAATGCTGCTTCAATCTTAGATGCAGTTACAAGCATCTTGTCAACGGAATTGATTAAATCATATTCTCCAAGAATTGGACAGAATGTTGTAATCTTTCCATAGGTAATTCTGTTTACAGACGTAAACATGTTCTTAATTTCGAACTGAAGCTTCATTTCCTGATTGTCCTGGAATTTCTTTACCTGGTCTGCGGTAATGTCACCATTTTTACGCATATCAAGTAGATATGCATTATAATCCATATCAAACTCATTCTTAGATGGCTCTTTTTCGCCTCTGTATACTGCTTTTAGCCATTCGTAGATTGTATACACATGCTCTGACTTGCAAACCTCTAAATGCTCTGTCAAATCATACAATGCAGTCGCATTTTCCTCGCCTGCAAGCTCAACGTCCATAAATCCGAAATTCAAAAACATCTGCACAATTGGTGTCACAGCGCTTTCGTCTTTCATTGCACGCATAAATATCTTAAGGTAAACATCATAAAACATTGGTGATAACTGTCTTCTGATGCGGTATGCCTCATCATCTGTAGATAAAATGTCTGGAAGATTACGGTACGCTTCAACTTTTTTACGTGCTCCTTCTAATTCATCTCCCTGATATCCTGCAAATTCCAAAATATGTCTTAAACAGTCAACCGTTGTAATATCAATATCAGGTCTTCTTGGAGCTTCTGTTTTATCTTCTGTTCCTGCAGCAGCACCTTTTTCAAAATCATAATACTGATACTCTGCAAGTCTGACACTTACTAAAACAGGGTCATAAACGCGCAGCTTCTGAACAAATTCAGCAATCATATTAAGCTCTTTTTTAATTGGTGCAATATCCTTTTTTTTCGCTGCCGCTTCAACTGCAAAATCAAAGAACAGTTTAAACATATCATTCTTTGACTCTCCAAGCAGAATTTCCCTGTTATATAACAGATACGCTTCCATTTCATCAATTCCCTGTGAAACACGTCTCATCTGCGCCGCTGCTTCCATAATCGCACCAACAGTTAAGCTGTCGTCCTTTTCTATTAACTGCAGATATTCCTGCAGATAATTTTTAATAAGGCTGATACTGTTATTTACTTCCCAGTTCTCTGCCTTATGCTTCATCTCTAATGGGTTTAAATATTCCATCTTAGAAAAGCTCTGCTCTTCTATCTGATACTGGTTTGTCAGCACTTTGTATTCATTATAAATAGTTTCTGAAAAAACATGAAACTGTCTTGTCTTCTTATATAAATCAGAATAAAGTGCTAACATCTGGTGTCTTTGTTCAATCGCAGCACGTAAAAAAATGCTTCTGATTCTTTCCTGCACAGAAAGAAGTTTCTTTAAATCCTCTGCGCCTCCACATGGAAATACTGCAAGTACAGTATCCTCAGCTGCAACATAATCACAAATGAATCTGTCTGTTTCTAAAATACCAATAATTGCATTTTTTCCAAGCTTTACCTCTGAAAATGCAAACTTCTGGGTAACTGTTCCTTCCTGGATTAAATACCACTCTTTTACGATGTCTTTTTTTCTTGCAATAAATTGATTCTTCTGTACTTTTAATACTTCCATTTGTCCACCTGCTACTTTCTGCTTTTAATCAGTTGCTGTAATTTCTTTTATAATTTCATCAAGAATGCAATTTGCTACCGCTTCCTTACTCATTAGCTCCAATTGCTTTTCCTGTTTTCTTGTAATAACTGTAATCAGATTTGTATCAGTCCCGAATCCTGCGCCTTTATCCTTTAAATTGTTTGCAACAATCATATCTAAGTTCTTCCGTTCCAGCTTGCCTCTTGAATTCTCAAGCATATGCTCTGTTTCCATAGAAAAACCACACAGATATGTGCTGCCCTTGTTTTGACCTAAATATGCTAAAATGTCATCTGTTCTCTCAAGCTCAATAACCGCATCCCCATCTGTCTTTTTAATTTTTTCATCACTAACAGACGCTGGTCTGTAATCTGCAACTGCCGCAGATTTAATGATAATATCCTGCTCTGATGCATTCTCTTTCACTGCTTCAAACATATCTTTTGCAGAAACAACCGGCACAACGTTTACAAACATTGGCGGCTCAATAGCTGTCTTTCCGCTGACAAGCGTTACCTCTGCGCCACGAAGCATTGCCATCTTTGCGATTGCATAGCCCATTTTGCCAGTGGAATGATTGGTAATAAAACGCACCGGGTCAATTGCTTCCTGTGTTGGTCCGGCAGTCACTAAAATCTTTTTGCCAGCCAAATCCTTTTCATGCGCTAATTCTCTTACCACATAATTCACAAGTTCTTCCTCGGATGGAAGCTTGCCATCACCTGTATCACCGTTTGCGAGCATTCCGCGAACCGGCTCAATAATTTCATACTGATGTCTTTTTAACTTTTCGATATTTTCCTGCACAATGGAATTATGATACATATTATGGTTCATTGCCGGAGCAATCATTTTCTTGCAGGTACAAGCCATAATCGTTGTTGTCAGCATATCATCTGCGATTCCATTTGCAATTTTTCCAATCACATTAGCAGTTGCCGGTGCAACTAATACTAAATCTGCCTGCTTTGCAATTGCCACATGCTCTACTGAAAATTCAAAGTTTCTGTCAAATGTATCAATCAGACATTTATTCCCTGTTAAAGTCTCAAATGTCGTTGCTGTTATAAAATTGGTCGCATTCTGTGTCATTAACACATGCACGTTACAGTGCATCTTTTTTAACATTCTTGCAACATTCGGCATTTTATATGCTGCTATGCCGCCTGTCACGCCTAAAACTACTGTCTTTCCCTGTAACAAAGCTATCTCCTCCACTTAATCAGTGCCTTACACACAGCAGTTGCTAAAACAACCGCCACAATTGCCTCAGGAATACCATTGGTTGCTATAATTGTTAAAATAACTCCATATACTGCGTCTAATGCAATCTGCTTTGCTGATGCAAATTCGTCGCTAAAGCAAAAATAAATTAAATTCATAACTAATAATGTATTAGTCAAAGCACCTGCCGCTGATGCAAAAGGAATTGCAACCCAGTCGCTGCCTTTTTTCTCTTTTAATAATTTTCTAATTCCTTTGTAAACAAAATATGGCACAACACCAACTAAAATTCTTGGCACAAAGCAAATAACAATGCTCCAGAAATTTCCGCCCACTTCACCTACAGAATAAAATGGTGAAAATGCAAATGATAATAAGCTTGGATTAAACGTGTTATTAATTAAACTTGTACATCCAAACACAAATCCTAAAAATGCGCCTTTTTTCGGTCCGAGTAAAATCGAACCAATAATTACCGGCACATGAATTAAAGTAGCCTTAATCACTACAAGGTTAATATAACCCAAATATGGCACAAACGCCATCATGATAATAATTGCTGTAAATAAAGCAGTAATTATCATGTCAAAAGTTTTCTTATTAGACATTTCTTCCTCCTGCTCTCGTTCCTTAAGAATCATCTGTTTTATGCATAGCTTGCTTTTTACTGACAGTGCCCTGCTTTTGCTATCGTGCTTTTACGGCAATGCTCTTTTTTGCTGTAATGCATCTTCTGCACATTTTGACAATTCTTTACGATACGATGCTTTATTTAATATCTATATTATCACAGTTTCCTGTTTCTTTTCTTTTGCTGGACGCCTGACTGGTCAACCGCGAAGAAGGTGTAACATTCTGCTGTGTTATTTTACTTTCATATTTTATGGAATATAATACTTCTTTACTATTTTACAATTTCTTTTGTATTTAAGCAATCGCTTGACGCAATTTCTGTCTTACTTTTTTCACTTTTTTAAGAAATTGCTTATCAAATTCAAAAAACAACAGCCCAACCACAAGATTTACCAGTAAATTAAATGGTACTGCAAGATACCATGCTGCTGTCATAATTTTTCCACCCAGTTCAAAATGATAGTATACCATCTGAACCAAAAAGATATGATAAGATGCTTTTCCAATCTGCGTCAGCACATCTCCCACAATTCCCGGAATTGTAATATGATAAAACTTTCGAAAGAGCATAATTACAATTGGAAAAATATAAAATGCAACCGGCATTGCCGTCGTCTTCCAATAATCAAAAATAACAAATTCTGCATCAAATTTAAATACGGCAATAATATAAGTAAGTCCACATAAAAACATCGCTATCAGCTGTGATTTTTTTACACGATGTTCTGGATAAAGGTATATGTAGCATCCAAAGGCTATCAATAATAAATATCTGCCAATGCTCAAACGGTAATAATACTTGTCCATCTCAAATACTTTTACACAGATTTCAAATATCAAATTTGCACTTCCGGCAATGATAATACCAAGCTTTGCATTTTTCTCTACAAGAATATATATAATAGGAAAAATTATAAGCAGCTGCAGCATTATCGGCACATAATAACTGCCTGGTCCATACGCTCCCAATAAGAAAATGCGTAATGGATGAATATTTTTATGCTCTATTGCAAGTAAAATTATTTCTATCATACAGATTGTCGCAAATGGCACAAGAAAACGCACAAGCTTCGGCTTAATCATCTGCCAGCCATACATCTTCTTTAATTCTCCATCTGCTTTCTTTCTATTTGACATTGCAAAATTATAACCACTGATAATCATAAACACCGGAACTGCCATATTTATCAGCATTGTAAAAAATGGAGATGTTTTATCTTCCCATTCATAATGCGTAATAATTACCATGATAACGCAGATTGCTTTCATATAATCCAAAAAATCTATTCTTTTTTTCTTCTCTTTTGTCTCGCTGCTGATTTTAGAATCTTCCTTATATATAGGAAGATATGTATTCGCATTCTCCTGCATGATTTGTCTCCTCACTAAAAAATTCTGACCGAATTTCCGTTCCAAAACTTTATCTCCCGTCTTCTACTTGACTTATCCATTGCTTCTGTAAGAATCCCCCATTTTCCCTTCACAGCACTTTTCACTGGTTCATATTACTATTTACCCAGCACTTATCTAATGCCCGAACATTATATACCCTGCTCCCATAAATTGCAAGAATATCAAACAATTGATTTTCCTTGCCGCCCATGTACGAGCACTTTCCTATCACTAAAAAAAGACCTTAAGAACTCTCATTCTTAAGGTCTTGCTACGTGCGAGAGAGGATTCGAACCCCCGACACCTTGGTCCGTAGCCAAGTGCTCTATCCAGCTGAGCTACTCACACATACTTTAACTAATTTTAGGAACTCTCTCAAGTTCCTTCTTTCGCACTTTCGTGCAATGCCGGCGACCGGAATCGAACCGGTACTGTGTCACCACAACAGGATTTTAAGTCCTGCGCGTCTGCCAGTTCCGCCACGCCGGCATATAACATTTTCATGTTAAATGGGACCTATAGGGCTCGAACCTATGACCCTCTGCTTGTAAGGCAGATGCTCTCCCAGCTGAGCTAAGATCCCTCGCGTTACTTGTAGTGAGTGTTAAAAAGATACATCTGAGTTGTGACAGGCTTGCCTGGCTAAAACTCAGATGTATCTTTTTATCCGAGCGTTAGCGCGGGATGGCGGTTCGCAGAACCGACATACTCACTCACATATTATCATCTCACTACGAACGACCCAGAAGAGACTCGAACTCTCGACCTCCGCCGTGACAGGGCGGCGCTCTAACCAACTGAGCCACTGGGCCTTATTATTTTTTCTTTTGAATGGACCATCGGGGACTCGAACCCAGGACCGACCGGTTATGAGCCGGTTGCTCTAACCAACTGAGCTAATGGTCCGTAAACCTGTTAAGCCGATGATCGGACTCGAACCGATAACCTGCTGATTACAAATCAGCTGCTCTGCCAATTGAGCCACATCGGCATAAGTTTTGCTCAGCTGATTTGTAATCAGCAAGCTCTGCCTACGCTTGACTCGTTTCACTCCTCAATCGTCTTGAAATGAGCCATATCAGCATATCTTCTCGCTCAGCTTCACCTGTGTTCAGCTTGAACTTGAATGACTCCAACGGGAATCGAACCCGTGTTACCGCCGTGAAAGGGCGATGTCTTAACCGCTTGACCATGGAGCCTTACTTCATAAAAAAAATGAAAGTTTTCACTGAAAACTTTCAAAAACCCAGATATACTAAACTTTTACTACTTAGCAAATCTTAGTTTTTTGAACTCCCCGAGTAGGACTTGAACCTACGACAGCGCGGTTAACAGCCGCGTGCTCTACCGACTGAGCTATCGAGGAAAATTTCTTTTGCTTCGCAAAAGCTCATAGAAAGCATAAACTTTAGGTCTTATACCTTCAAAACTTCATACAGAACTCCGATTTGTTTCTGGTCAAGCCTTCGACCGATTAGTAACAGTCAGCTCCATGCATTACTGCACTTCCACCTCTGCCCTATCTACCTTGTAGTCTTCAAGGGGTCTTATCTCCTTTTAGGAGGGGATATCTCATCTTGAGGGGGGCTTCACGCTTAGATGCCTTCAGCGTTTATCCCGTCCAGACTTGGCTACTCTGCCATGGTGTTGGTCACCAACAGATACACCAGCGGTCTGTCCATCCCGGTCCTCTCGTACTAAGGACAGCTCCTCTCAAATATCCTCCGCCTGCGCCGGATAGGGACCGAACTGTCTCACGACGTTCTGAACCCAGCTCGCGTACCGCTTTAATGGGCGAACAGCCCAACCCTTGGGACCTGCTCCAGCCCCAGGATGCGATGAGCCGACATCGAGGTGCCAAACCACTCCGTCGATGTGAACTCTTGGGAGTGATAAGCCTGTTATCCCCAGGGTAGCTTTTATCCGTTGAGCGATGGCAATCCCACTTTCT
>JBGVHB010000056.1:0-39155 GCA_045121975.1 Roseburia sp. | reverse complement strand
CAGAGGACGTTACAGTTTTAATTGCTTTCTTTGAATCCAAGGTTTTTTTCCGACCTTTCTTTTTCGGTCTCAAAGCATCAGGCCCGGCAATTCTAAAATCATTTACCCATTTAGCAAGCAAGGCGCTGTTATTAATACCTTAAGATGATGGATTTTGAGAAATTTAATGAGGATGATGTCAGGAAAATCTTAGACCATTCCTTAGAATTACAGAGCGAAGAAACACAAAGTGCGATTGTGGAGCAATTTGGCAGTATAGAAGCTTATCGGGAAAATGTATCCGCGGAGCTGTTAAATGAGAAAACAAGTGAGCAGATGATTAAAATTTATGGCAGTAAAGATAAGGCTGTGAATGCCAGCTTACAGGCGGATGGCAGTCAGGATGAAATGAAAAGGCAGCAGGAGAAAATAGATGAAATTTATCATCAGTTTTCACAAGCTATGAAAACGAAAAATCAAGAAATGGCAATGGAACTGGTCGACCAGCTTGCAGAAAGCTATAAAGTGATGTTTCGTCTTGATAACGCAAGATACCTGCTGTTAGAAACCGCAAAAGAATATTTAGAAGGCGGTGCATTAGCAGATGCGGCAGATGCCCAATATGGGGCAGGTGCTGCGGAATATATTGGCAATGCAATAAAATTATTTTATGGGGAATAATAGACAGGTTTTGCAATACTGATTGTATCAAAATGCTGGAAGATAATTTTTTCGATATCTTCCAGCATTTTTTCATATATCCCATGCAGTGAACCTTAAAAGAAATTGCAAAACAACTATTGGAGAATAAAGTATTAATCTCAAAAGAAGGATTTGCAGAAAAGGAAAAAGAATACTTTACGTGATATAAAAATGACGATATAATTATATCAAAGAAATGAGATGGAGGGTGAGAGTATGATTATAAAAGCATCAGCGGCACTTAGGAATGAATATGCAGCAATTTCAAATATGGCAAAAGAGACAAAAGAGCCTATTTATATAACCAAAAACGGTGAAGGTGATTTGGTTTTAATGAGTATTGAGGCATTTGAAAAACGCGAACAGATATTACAGCTTCGTGCAAAAGTATTGCAGGCAGAGCAGGAAAGATTAGACGGAGTAGAAACGATTAGTATTTCAGAAGCAAGAAAACGATTGAGAGAAAGACTGAATGGCATTTAGAGTAGAAATTCTTCCAACTGCCTGGGAGGACTTAAAGCGGATTGAGGATTGGTATGTAGTACAATTCGGAATAGAATCGGCACTTAAAGTAAGCGATAGTATTTTAGATGCTATTGAACGTTTGGAACAATATCCGGAGTCTGGTTCATTAATACCAGACTCATGGTTAAATGAACAGGGGTATCGAATGGTAATCTGCCATAAACATGTTGCTATCTATAAGCAAGTAGGAGAAGTGGTGTATGTTTATCATATTGCAGATACGCAGACGGAATATACAAAGTTATTTTATTAGGATTTATGGGAACAACTTATATTAGTGTGCACTATATTACAGGATTGAATGGAGAGATATTAACGCCTAAAAGTAATGCAAAAAAGTAAGCGTTAGAAGGAGCAGATACAATAAACATGAAGGTTTTATACGGAACGACAAATCAGGCAAAATTAGATTCCATGAAAAGAATCACAAAGTCATTAGGCTTGGAAGTGATTGGTTTAAACGAGTTAAATCAGCCATTGCCAGAGGTAGAAGAGAACGGAGCAACCCCTCTTGAAAATGCAGAAATCAAAGCAAGAGCTTATTACAAGGCATTTTCGATGCCTGTTTTCTCCTGTGACAGTGGGCTGTATTTCGATGGTATAGAGGATGCGCTACAACCGGGAGTTCATACGAGAAGAGTAAATGGAAAAGAATTGACAGATGACGAAATGATAGCATATTATGCAGGTCTGGCAGAGAAACATAACAATCAATTAGTGGGACGATATCGGAATGCAATTTATTTTATGCTCGATGATACTACTTGTTTTTCCAGTATGGATGATGCGCTTGCAACTGAGCCATTTATTTTGGTCAGCAAGCCGCATGAGAAGCGCATCGAAGGCTTTCCTTTAGATTCTTTGTCAATTGATATTGCAACAGGAAAATATTATTACGATTTAGAAGAAAAAACAGTAGACCAGTCCGCGGTGGAGCAGGGATTTCGAGCTTTTTTTGAGAAGGCACTGGCTGGATGGATATAGAAAATTTATTAGCATTTTTTGTAACAAATGCAGACTTTTTGGTACTAACTGAATGGAAAGGAGGAAAACAATGGAGTCATTGGAAGAAATATACCGGAATTATTCCCAAAATGTGTACGGATTTCTGTTAAGTAGAACGTGCAATGCAGACCTTGCAGAAGAGCTGACACAGGAGACTTTTTTTCAGGCAGTTCATAGTATCAATAAGTTTAAAGGAGATAGTAGTATTTTGACGTGGCTTTGCGGAATCGCACAGAATCTGTGGCGAAAATATCTGTGAGACCACAAAGAGAATGCGGATTTGGCAGATTATGAAGAAGCTGTCAAAACAACTTCTGTTGAAAACGAACTGATTGCACAATGGGAAAATATCGAATTCATCAAATTGCTGCATAATTTGCATGAACCAATTAGAGAAGTCATGTATCTGCGCCTGATAGGAAATCTGTCATTTGCACAAATTGGTGAAATTATGGGAAAAAACGAAAATTGGGCGCGAGTGAATTTTTATCGTGGGAAGAAAAGAATTATGGAGGAGATGGAACGAAATGAATCATGAAATTCAGTGCAGTGCAGTTTGTGATTTGCTGCCATTATATGTAGACGGATTGACATCGGAAAAGACCAATTCTCTGATAAAAGAGCATTTGGAAAAATGTGCAGAGTGTCAAAAAGAATATCAGTTTATAAAAACCAATTTAAAAACAACAGCGGCAGAGGTGGATGCATCAAGGGAAAAAGAAGTTGATTACTTAAAGAAAATAAAGAAATATCAGAACATTAATTTTATTCTTGGGGCTGTTCTTAGTTTTTTGTTTGGAGCTTCTGTGCCAATCTTAAAAATAGGAATGACAGTGTTTTTTGAAAATGGCATTCCAGATTATTACTTAGCCAGATTTCAGGTGGCATGGCATATCGGTTTACTTAAAATGGCGGTATGTGGAGTGATTGGATGTGTGTGTTATTTCTTGGTGATGTTTCTAGCGAAAACAGTAATAAAACGGAAAAGATAAAAAATGACCGTCATTCGCCAAAGTACAATCTTTAGAAATTCTTTCGATATATCCATAACTATACTTAAGAATTATCCGTTATAATGCAAGAATCATATCGAAAAAGGGAGAAAGAAATGAAAAAGAAGTGTGCCATAATTGGAGTAATCGTTGTAATTGCAGCGATAGTATGTATTTTGTTTGTGACCCGCACAACAGTGTTAGGGAGCATGAATCTTGTATATGCAGAGCCGACAACGAGTATCTCTACTGTCAGCTTTTGGGGCGATGAGGGAGACAAAATCAAGTTTTCATTTGCATCTGAAATAAAGAGTGGGAATTTGGATATCGTATTATATGATTCTGACGGAGAGGTTGTATATAAACTTGCGAAGGCAGACAAATTAGAAACATTTTTCGTGTTAGAGCATTCTGGTTCGTACACCTTGGCGGCAGAATATACAGATTTTGTCGGTAATTTCAAAATCAAGGTATTAGAGCGGGTCGTTAAAGCATTTGACAAATTTTGGAGATGCAGTGTGTTGTAACAAAAAATAATATTTGTGAAACAAAATAGGGGGAATATATGCTGCCAAGTATTGATAGAGCAGAAGAAGAATTAAAAATTGCAGAAAAATTAAATCCTGGACATCGGCAAAACAACGCTGCTTTGTCCACCACCTTGGACACCGCCAGTAGATAAGTAAATATTGCGTTGAAAAAGCGTCCGCGGATTTTATCACTTAGCGGACGCTTTTCATGTATTAAGAGGTTATCAGAGCAGCCTGCAATATAAGAGCGGATGCAGCATCTCATTTATCAGCCCTCGTTCATATGAGCACATTCCAAAATTCGGATATAGTGATTTGCTTCACGAAGCACATGGTCTGCTAAGAGCGGCATAATAATAGAAGAAATGCTGCAGTTTAAAATACCTTTTGTGCCGGCTGCCTTGAAGTCTCGGTATTTCATTGTTTCTTCCAAAGTCTCTCGTGTCAAGGATTCGGTGGCAATGCAGTCCTGCTCTTTTGCCATTTCCAAAAGCTTTCGATAGTCCATGGCGAAGTCCTGTGCAGTTGCAACCAATTCTTCCTCAGAAGGGTCAAGCAGTCCGCGGATAAAAAGAGCGTGTTCCATCATGATTTGATTCCAGAATTCTTCTGTGCCAAGCAGCGACTGGTAAGAAATCTGACGGTTGCGCATCAAGTTTTCGACAGTTGAGCGGTATAGCTGTGCTTCTCTTAAGATATGCTGGATGAGCAGCGGATAGTTAAAGGTAAAAAGTTTTCCGGCAGAAACCTCCCGTAAAATAGCTTCTTTAAAATTAATCAGACCATTCAGCAGTTGAAAGGCGCGGCGGTTTATCTGATGAACCATTTGAAGAACCCGTCTATTGTTTCCAGCCCAAGGCTCACAGCGGAGATTTTGTTCCATTCTCGTAATATCGGTATCGATTGTGATACCACTAAGGAATGCAGTTCTTTCCTCTGCGCTGATGGTAAATTCGGTTGTCAGCTCATTCGAGGCAAGTATCTGGCAGTTGACTCTACCATTACTGATTTTTACAACATCTGCTAACAATTCTTCAAACTGCTGTCTAAAAAAGGCAGCTTTTTGTATCCATACATCATTCTTACAGGGAAAACCTGCTTCTAAGAACAATGAGTGTTCTTTCATAATTCGGGAAAAAAATAAGTGAGTTTCTAAAGACAGGGTAATATAATTTTGTATCATGCCCTTATTCCTTTCGCTTTCAGTTTTGAACTCACTTTATGATATGCATTCACAGGAAAAGTGTGTTTTGGATAAGATATGAAAAAGTACTCCACAGGAAAAACAAAAAGATTGAGTGCGCGTAACAGCTATCTGCGATTACGCGCCTCATAATATTCATGTACCAGACTGCGGTAGCCCCATTCCTTTAATGTTTCATAGCGGATGCGGTAATTTCCTTTGTAATGCCTGCCAGTAACAGCATAACGGATGTATTCCTGCAAATAGGCATCAATTGTTTTTAATCCGGTATCAACGGTAAGGTTCGGGAAAAACCAACGACTCCAGGTAAAATCATTATTTTCAGGAAAAGAATCCATGACGCTGGAAGAATCATTGTTTAGACCAGATTCTCTGCTGCCAAAAAACTTCCGATTCATGGCACGAATCAATCCGATGGCTGCTTTCTCGCCAGACAATCCTTTGTTTCGCTGCCAACGGCGCAGGGCATCTGCCTTGCGCTTGATTTTGGCTTTCATCTTACGGATGGTGGTGTCTGATAAATCAATTTCGCCATTACGATAGCAAAAACCTAAGAATTCCCACACTTCGCCCGGAGCAGAAATGTGAACCTTATCAGGATTTATCGAAAGCTTTAAATCAGCAAGCTGCTGATACAATTCGGCTTGTAAGGCATGAAGTTCTTCCAGAGTGTCAGCAAAAATTAAAATGTCATCTGAATAGCGGAAATACGGAATGCCTCGATTTTTAAATGTAAAGTCCACTTCGCGCAGATATACATTGGCGAAAAATGGTGAAACTGGTGTACCAGCCATAGCACCATGCGTATCCAGAAGGATTTTGCTGTTTTCCTGTACACGTTCTTCTTTCAAAATTTTAGAAAAAAGAAGATATAATGGCAGGTCGCTTTCTTTTAGAAAAGCAAGCTTTGAGAGCAGAATATCCACATCAATGGAATTAAAATAGTTGCTGATATCTGTTTTCAGGCAATATTTTTTATCAAGTGAAGGCATATGTTTCATGCGCTGCATCGCATCCCAGACACCAAATTCCCGGCGGAAAGCATAGCAGTTGTCGCAGAAAAGCGAGTCATAGCGGAAAAGGTGAAATGCAATAAATTTTAAGAAAATACCTTCATCTCCCGGAAAAGAATAAACAATGCGTTTTTTGCGTGTACCCTGCTTATTTACAACTCTTTTGAGGGGATAGGAAGAGGGATATTGCTGATTTTTCCAATGTTCACAGAGGGGAAGGTAAGCTTTGCGTGCAATAAAATCGCGGATTTCTTCCTCTTCCTGTCTGTTTAAATGTTGCCTGTCTAATTTATATTGTAAAAAGGCATGCCAGTTTTCTTCTTTGGTTGCCAAATCTAAAATTGTTTCTTTCATTTTCACACTCTTAAAACAAATAAAAAAAGAAAGAGAAACAGCTTTGAAGCAATTAAGCTGTGCTAATTGCTACTAGACTAAACACACTCCCATTGCCCGCAAAATGTCTAACGATTGCGGAGCATGCTTCATCCTTTACGGGCGCAGCGTACGCTGCATTTCTCTTTCTTTTTCACAAAATTTATTCAAAAAATAGCTATTTTACAATGTTATCACGAAGCTGTTTGGATATGTAGGAACGGCGGTTTGGCAGATGAAGCATAAGATTCATGCAGTATACATTCTTTTGTTCGCATGCTTCATGTGCAAGGAGAACGTCCTTCTTTCGGTAATGTGATGGCACATCAATAATTATAATCATTGCGACTGGAGTTCCGTTTAAGTAAAGACCGTAGCTGTAGTCTCTTGCATTTTCAGATGCGCCCATCTCAGCCGCCGGAATATTTTTACGAAGCTCATAGCAGCTCCATTCCTCTGCGGCAACTTTCTCAATACGTGAGCAAACAACGGCTTCTTTATAATTGCAGTCTTTTTCGTCTGGGTCAGCGGAACTTGAAACGTCTGGATTCATCGTATCTTTAATGTTGTCTGTTACAGTGTCTATCACATTATCAACAACCTCGGAAATGATTTTTCGTGTTTCTTTTTTAAATAATTGGTCTAAAAACCCCATGAGATACCTCCAAAATACATAATATGTAAAAAATGTAGCATAACATGGAAATTTTGGCAATGTAGTTTTTCGTTGTAATAGAAGCCAAAAGCAGTATTCCAAGAAAAATAGGAACAATGATAGAAAGTGTGTTATACTCAGAAAAGTACATAAGGGATGTGAAAGAAATCAGCAAGTGTATGCTATTTTTCAGGTGGAGACAGTGTACACTTATTGAAAACGTTAATTTGTGGGGAGCTTGTTATGAATAAGGAATGGTCAGAACTAAATAAAACGATGCAGATGCAGATAAAGAAAAAAGATACATTTTCTTTTGGAATTGATTCTCTTTTTAAACTCCGTAGACAGCTTATGGAGCAGATACTCGCATTCAAAAAGGATTTGAGTGATGAAGAATTTTGCAGTATGCCATATATCAACGCAAATGGATATCATAGCAAGACAATTGCCTATTCTCTTTGGCATATTTTTCGCATTGAGGATATTGTTGCACATTCACTAATTGCAGGTGATAAGCAGATTTTCTTTGAAAAAGATTTTCAAAGACGTATAAATTCGCCGATTATTACAACTGGAAACGAACTTGTAAAAGAACAAATCGGTGATTTTTCAAAACAGCTTAATATTGATGAATTGTATCAATACATAAGTGAGGTAGATAAATCCACAAGTGAGATTTTAAAGTCACTTTCATTTAAAGATATGAAAGTTAAAGTGACAGAGGAAAAGAAAAAATATTTAAAAACTCTGAATGTTGTGAGCGAGGATGAGAATGTCTGCTGGTTAATTGATTATTGGTGTGGGAAGGATATCCGGGGATTGGTGCAGATGCCATTCTCAAGACACTGGATTATGCACGTTGAAGCGTGTTTGCGGATAAAAGAAAAATTGCAGTCTGGAAAGAAAAAATAAAATCATAAAATTTTCAAGGAGTACAACACATCATGTTACATATCGCAATCTGTGACGATGACAACAGCATAGTTTCGGCAAACAAAAGAGTTGCAGAAGACAGCTTGAAAAAGTGTGGATGCGTTGGCAAAATCACTACATATACAAACAGTGAGAATCTGCTATACGACATCACCGAGGATGAGTTCTTTTTTGATTTGATTCTTTTGGATATTGAGATGCCGGGCAGAACCGGAATGGAAGTGGCAGAGCAAATCAAACCATTTTTGCCAAATGTGAAGGTCATCTTTATTACATCACATATCGAATACGCTATTGATGCCTTTGAATTGTCTATTTTTCGCTATGTTCCAAAGGATGCCATCGAGAAAAAGCTTTCAGCGGCAATCGAAGACGCAGTCAAGCTGCTTCAATTAGAAGAGGGAAAAACATACACGATTCAGACAAACAGCAGATTAGAAAAGATTCCATACAAAGAGATTTATTATATAGAACGGGACGGCAAAAATGCCAGCATCATCGCAGAGACAGGAACATCAAAGGTGCGAAAAAGCTTGCAGCAGGTCTATGAGGAGCTTTCCTCCGAGGAATTTATTTATATTGACCGGGGCTGCATTGTAAATATGATACATATCATGCAGATTAAGGATGGCATGGCTGTTTTGAAAAATGGCGCAGCACTTTCTATCAGCAGGTCACATTTGCAGGAAGTAAAAGAGCAGATTAACACGTATTGGGGGGCACACATATGATGGACGAAATTATTTTGGCATCGAATAATATAACTGCGTGCCTTCGAATCGTGATAGGACTATGTCTGATTCACAGGCTGCTCGCAACAGATAAGCCTGAAAAAAAGAGCATTTTTCTTGGCTTTGCAGGGGGAATTATCAGCACAGTTGGTGGGTATTTTCTTTCGCTGTCAGGCTTTTATCAGCTTGGAATAGAAGCAGTAATTATGGCATTTTTGGCGAGCCGTCTGCAAAAAGCAGATGCGAGAATGAGCCTTTTTATTAGTATCTTCTATGAAATTGCACTGGCACTCTGGCAGTTTTTGGTATCGGCAGGCTTAGGAATTGCTTTTGCATCAGAGGAATATTTGAAAGCGGACAATCTTTGTGGATTGGCAGGCGTATGGCTCACACATTGCGTGGTAGCAGTCATTGTATACCTATTGATAAAACGTCCGCGAATGGAGAAAAAAGATGGATTTCGTCGTAGCTCCTTATTTGCCTTGGCGGGATTTATGGCGGTAGTAACGTTGTCTGAGCAAAAACGGCTGGTTATCGCAGATGATACACTTGACATGTGGATGATATTGTCCATGATTTTGTTAGTGGCTGTGCTTGTTTTTCATATGAACCGCCAGTTTGAAATGGAAAAAGAAGTAGCCAGATTAAAATCAGAGCAGGCAGAATTGTTAGAGCGTGATTATACAGAGTTAAATCAGGCCTATTCGGTGAATGCGAAATTGTTTCATGATTTTCACAATCACATCGGCGCAATCCGGCAGCTTCTTACCAATGAAAAATATGAGAAGGTACTGCAATATTTAGATGAGCTTCAAGAGCCGGTGCGTGAGATGGCAGAGGTTGTCTGGACGGGAGATGAAACCGTTGATTATCTGATTAACAGCAAGGCAGCGGCTGCGTCGGCAGAGCAGATACAGTTACAGGTCGAGGTGGAATTTCCACGCCATACGAATCTAAAAAGTGCGGACTTGTGTGCGATTTTAGGAAACCTTTTAGATAACGCACTAGAGGCTGTGCGAAAGGTAAAAGAGCCAGAGCAGCGGGTTATCAAGCTTACGGTTCGTCGTATCAACCAAATGTTAGTTATCAAAGTGGAAAACTTTTTTGCAGAGCCATTGTCTGTGGATAACGGCAGTATGAAAACCACCAAGACAGAAGCAGGACTTCATGGCTGGGGCTTAAAAAGTGCACAGACGGCAGCAGAAAAATATGACGGCATGGTAAAAACCACCTGTGAGGGTGCAGTTTTCCGGGCAGTTGCTACACTGTCCTATCATGCTGTGGAAGTAAATAAATAATAGAAAGCTGTAGGGCATTTTCGCCTTACAGCTTTTTTCGTGGTCAAAAATCTACCGATTGCGGACACTTCCGCAGAAGCACATTTTTTTCGCTATGATAAGAGCATAACAAACAGGAACGATTGAAGGAGGAGTTAAGTTATGCGTCATATTTATATAAGAGGAATATTAGGTCTGGTTTGGATGGCGGCAGCAGCAGCCAGTGTGATTTCCGGCAATTTTGAGATGACTGTGTTGTACGTGATTGTAGGTGGAGCGTTTTTATATTCTGCATATTCCGGTTGGAAAAAGGAAAAGGGAGAAAAATAGGATGAAGGAACAGCTTTTAACCATTAAAAATCTGTGTGGATGGTATCAAAAAGAAAAAATGATACTTTCTGATTTTTCCATTGATTTAAAACAAAATGAGGTTGTGGGGCTGATTGGTTTAAATGGAGCAGGAAAAACGACCTTTTTAAAAATACTTTCCGGTCTGCATGACAGTTTTTCGGCAGAAGAAATCTCTACGAATGGAAAAGAGGTTGGATTTCGTGACAATCAGTTTAAAAACAGCCGTTATACCGTATTTTCAGAGGATAATTCCTTTGGCTATTTTACCTTTTGGGAGTATTTTTCCTATGTATTTTCTGCCTATCACAAAAAGCAGCCGGAGATTTCCGAACTGCTAAAGGGCTTTCGTTTTGAGGAATATGCCGACGTTTTGATGAAGGATTTGTCGCTTGGAAATAAGAAAAAAGCCTTTTTGATTACTGCCTTTGCGCTAAAGCCGTCGCTTTTGCTTTTAGACGAGCCGGTGAATGGGCTGGATTTTGAGAGTACAGAGTTTTTGTATCAGCAGATTGCGGGCTATAAAGCCTATGGCACAGCTCTCTTTTCGTCGCACATTTTAGAGAGCATTACGCTGACATCGGACAGAGTACTGGTGCTCGAAGAGGGAAAAATCAGGCAATGCTTTGAACATGAGGAGATTGATGCGGCACAGATTCGGGAGGCTTTGCGTTATGAGAATGATGTTTAAATCTTTTGCAAAAAAATTGTTCGGAGTAAAGTATGAGCGTATTGGAAAAAATTTTTTGACAGGTTTGATTGTGTTTTTGGGATTACGTTCTGCGGAGCTTCGGCTTGCAATTGCCCCATTTATTTTATATCTGATGACAGCTGCGTTTACTGCGGGGGTGATGTGGCAGGCACTTTCTTCAGAGGAAAATACAGACAGCATGACCAATCTTTTTATGCTTCCGTTTGACGGTTGGAAGCTGACATTTTCGTATGTTGGCGCACTCGGAAGCTATACGCTGTTTACCAAAACATGGCTGCTTTTGGCGGTGGTCTATGCTATTTCGAATTGTGACGCATTAGAAATTGCCTGCAGCATACTTTGTGCGGTCAATGCCATCGTTGTGTCTGTCAGCGTTTATTCCATGCAAAAATATCGGGTAACAGGGATGCTTTGGAGTGGGCTGCTAATTGTGCTTATTTTTGCGAAAATAGATACAATTGTATTTTTCATGTTATTACTTGCAAATTTAACATTGGCAGTTTTGATATTAAAAAAAGCCGATGCCTATGCATTTTATCAGAGAAAACAAACAAAACATCAGATAAAGGGGACACGTCGTCATTCCCTGTGGCGTTACTTTTTCCGTTATTTCATGGCGCATAAGAATTATCTAGCAAACACATTTATCATGTGGGGCGCAGCCTGTCTTCTGCCGCTTATGTTCGCCGGAATGGAAAAAAATTTCGTGATGCCAATTGGGTTTGCAATTCTTTCTTTGAATACGCCGATTTGTATTTTGTTGTCCTGCGACCCGGCATTAGAGCAGGCGGTTCGTTTTCTGCCGGGACAGAAAAAAGCCTTTTTTGTGCCATACTGTCTTTTCATTTTTCTTTGTAACATGATGGCAGACATCATCTTTTTAGCAAGCTGGCAGATTCAGCTTGGCGGAATCAGCTGGTCTTTGATTGGGACGGCATGTTTCTTTGCAATGCAAAGTGTAGTTGGTTCTGTTTTATTAGAGCGGTTTTTCCCGATAAGAGGATGGAAGATTGAAAGTGATTTGTGGCATCATCCGAGAAAATACGTTGTACCGGGGATAATGCTGCTGCTTGCCGGACTGGTAGGAAGTGTGAAATGGGTAAGTTATGGATTTCCTGTTGTGTTATTTGTGGAGTGTACCGTTTTATTGTTGGCAGGGAAGGATTGATTGAGAAACTGCAGCAGGTATAATTATTAATAGGGATTTTTGTTACTTTTTAACAAAAGGGAAATTTGTCTATATTGCTACATTGAAAAAAATACCAAAACTTGATATGATTACCTTATAAAATTAGGACATTAGTCCCAAAAGTGTAAGTTGATGTATATCTAGTTTAGGGAGGTTGCGATTATGCAGACACAATCAATCAAAAATGAAGAAAAATTGATAAACAATATTATGTTTGCCTACATATTCGGAGTAGGACTATCAGGATTTGCATTTGTTATGCTATTTTTAAATGGTGGAATCAGAGAATGTATTTTCCTTTTGTCCGCATTAGCTGCTGTTTTGACGAAGGTTTTCGAGGGACAGCTTGGCCCGAAGGCAAAATATGTATATGCCTGCATACCGCCAATTATCGGTGCAATTACAGTAGCGGTTTGTAACACCAGTACGAGTGAAAGCTATATTTGTATAACACATTATTATTTTGTAGCAACATTGTTATTAGTGCCGTATTATGAGCAGAAATTACTTCGCGTAAGTACGATTGTTACAGTTGTGGTAAATGCAGTGCTTATGATTCTGTTTCCGGCTGGTTTCTTAAAACTTCATAATGTCATTGGCTGGATTTTTACAACAATTGTATACATGGTATTATTTGCTGGCTGCAGCTTTATCTGCTATCGTGCAACTGCTCTTTTTGGAAAGATAGAAGAAAAGGGCGAAGAAGTCGAAAGTGTTTTGTCGAGAGTGCAGTCTGTATCTGACAATCTGTACTCAGCTGGTGCAGCGTTATCCTCTATTTCTGAAAATGAAAGTGCATCTGCACAAGAACTGGCTGCAACAAGTGAACATTTAGCAGAAAGCAATAATATTCTGAGCTTGAGAACAGACGAAAGCATGGCAAACCTTAGTGAACTGAACGAATGGGCAGGCGTGGTTGCTGACAATGTAGAAAAAGTAGAAAATACCTCCAAAGACCTGCTTGATAAATCTATGGAAAACAAACGTCTGTTAAATGATTTGCATGCAATTAATGGTGAAGTATCAGAGTCGATGAAAGCTACAACAAGCAGTGCACAGAAGCTTTCCGAAGCAGTTCAGGAAATTGACGTTACCTTAAAATTAATAAGTGATATTTCTTCTTCTACGAATTTATTAGCATTAAATGCTTCTATCGAAGCAGCGAGAGCTGGAGAGGCAGGACGAGGCTTTGCCGTTGTTGCAACAGAGGTAGGTAATCTTGCAAACAGTACGCAGGATTCTTTGAAAGAAGTTGAGTCTGTAATTGAGCGTGTACAGCAGAATGTTAGAGAAATTACTATGCAGGTTGAGGAAAACTCAAGCAAGTTGGGTGCGCAAAATGACTACTTTGAAAATGTATTCCAAAGTATGCAGGATATGACAGAACTATTGAATGTTTCTGTTGAGGCAATCAACACAATGGGTGATGCACATAGTAAACAGGCAGAAGTAATTAAGAAGACGGTATCCATTAATCAGGATATTGTGGAAAGTATTCGAAATGAAAATGAGCAGTTTAATTCTATCAAATCTATGGCTGAGGGCAATGCAAATGACACATCAGCAGTAGCAGCTCAGGCAAATGCAATTAACGATATGGTGGATGAGATGAGCAGATTGCTTAGAGGAGAAAATTAAAAGAGTATCGGCTTCGCAAACACGTTTATACCTGTTTGCGAAGCCGTCTTTGCTTGTTGTTGACATATGCAGATAAATCTTTACACATATTACAGATTGCAAGACCGTAAATAATCATATCTTCGCGTTCTTCGATACGAACGACACGTCCGTCCAAATCAATCTGATGTCCCCAGTCTTCAAAGGAGATGGATAACTGGTCACCGATAGTTAAGTTTAATTCTTTTTTCTGGTCGGAAATAGAAAAGCCTGACAGACTGACATCTTTTATCATGACTTGCTGTGTGCTTCGGCCTGCCATTTTAAACCATGCCAGTTTAGCGACCGATACGCGGAAAGAATTGCGCCTGTTGTTTCGAACGCCATCGCAGGTAAGCTGCATGACATAAGAGCCTTTGTAGCTGACAACTTTTGCATTACGCCATATAATAGGAACTTCGTTATCCGGGCAATATTCTACATCGACTTGCACATTGTCAAACACTAACTGCTGTGAGCCGGAATAATTAATGGCGATTGCAGCAAGGTTTTCTTTAATATGCTTTTGAATAATCGCGTCTAAGTCAAGCTGTTTATCGTCGTTATGGATATGCAATATAATACGTTGTTGTTCTTCGAGTTCTGAAAATTTGAATCCCAAGCCAATACCTCCTAAAAAGTGTCTAACGTAATAATATCATAAATTGCAAAAATGCAGTAGTGCATATGGGATAAAATACCTAAAAAAAGTATAAAAAAATACTCTTTCAACCATAAATTGAAAGAGCACTTTCGGTAAGAGATTTTGGATTCAGACTTTTACTGCCGCGTGTCTGTTACGTCTTTGTTTTAATGTGATATATGGGGATAAATCATTACATAAATTACAGATTGCAAATCCGTAGATTGTCATATTGTCGTCCTCTTGAACGCGGACTACACGTCCATCTAAATCAATTTCGTATCCCCAATCTTCAAAAGCCATAGAAATTTTATCACCGACTGCCAAATCTAATTCTTTTTTTCTGTCAGTAATAGAAAATCCTGATAAACTAAGGTCTTTTAGCAGAACTGGATGTATTCCCTGGCCAGGAAGCTGTGCCCATGCTGGCTGGGCGATTGCAACGCGAAAAGAATTGCGTCTGTTATTTCGCACACCTTCGGAAACAACTTGTAATACATATGCGTTTTTATAGGTTGCTATTTTAGCGTTGTGCCATATGAGCGGCACTCCGGCTTTCTGACAATATTCCACATCAATCTTGACATTATTAAAGATTAGCGGTTCCGTTCCAGCGTAGTCAAGAATTATAAGGGATAAATTGTCGTGTAAGTGCTTTTTAACAATTGCACCCAGCGACACATGTTTTGTCAAATTGCGGATATGCAAAACGATGCGCTGTTCTTCTTCGATTTCTGAAAATTTGACTCCCAAATAAATTCCTCCTTACAACTTGTATGAGCTTATCATAACATAAATTTTTAAGTTAATAAAGAGGAAAAAAGACTTATTTGCTAGTAAAAAAGTCGAATTTGCAACTTAAAATTAGTTTATAAAAGTAATTGATTTTCGAAAAAATGATAGATTTTTAATAGTTTTACAATGCTTGCTAGACAGCATGTAGGTACTTTTGATATACTATTCTAATAAGATAGTTAGAATTATGCAAAAGATAAACTTTTCATAATTCGGGGAGGCAGAATGCAGACACTTAAGAAAATGATTAGCAGATATATGTACTGGATTACGTGCATTTTAGTGGTACTGATACTTGCAATGCAGATATGTGTACAGATATTAACAGAACAAAGAAGGGCATACGAAGATGCCGTAAGAACCATTTCACAGATTGAATCCGTATTAGAGGAAAACCAGCAGGAACTTAACGAAATACAGGAAGATTACCGTCAGACCTGTCTTCATAATGCGGAAACAGTAGCTCGTATTGTGGAAAGCGAGCCGGAGGTCTTAAATGATGTTGAGGAACTAAGAGAGATTGCAGAGGCCGTAGAGGTGGATGAGATACATATCTTTGATACCACTGGCAGAATCGTTACAGGAACTCATCCGGAGTATTTTGATTATACATTTGATTCTGGTGAGCAGATGATGTTTTTTAAGCCGATGTTAGAGGACGTAACATTAAAGCTTGTGCAGGATATTACGCCAAATACCGCGGAAGACAAAACGATGCAGTATTCTGCTGTATGGAGTGAAAATGGAGAATTTATTGTGCAGGTTGGTATGGAGCCGGTGAATGTAATGAAGGTGACTGAGAAAAATGAGCTTTCTTACATATTTGCCCTGTTCCGAGTAAATACAGAAGCCAGCTACTATGCAATTGATGCAGAAAGTGGAGAAATTGTTGGTTCAACAGATTTAAGTTCTGTTGGCTGTCATGTTTCTGAAATTGGTTTTAATTTTGAAAGTATCAAAAATAATGCAAATGGATTTCATGCAAGAATAAACGGTGAGCAGTCTTTCTGCATATTCCAAAAAATAGATTCGAATTATATCGGACGAGTTGTGATTGCCGAAAAACTTTATCAGCGAGTACCAACCACAGCTTTTTGGATTGCGATAAGCTTGGTCATCGCAGCATTCTTTTTGGCAAAAGCTGTTGTCAGATATATGAATAAATATGTAGTAGACAAAATCAGTGACGTAAACGATAAGTTGAAATCTATTGCGAACGGTAACTTGGAAGAGTCTGTCGATATACAAAGCAGTATCGAATTTGCAGAATTGAGCAATTATGTCAATTCCATGGTAAAAAGCCTGTTGGATAACAACAAAAAAATGTCTCATGTATTGAGTATGACAAATATGTATATTGGGACGTACGAATATAATGGCTGCATGAAGAGGGTACATTTCACAGAATACATACCGAAAATATTGTCAATCGACAATGATAAAATGAAACAATTGGCTTCTAATGCGGATGAGTTCATAAAGTTTCTTGAAGAGATAAAGAAAAACCCTATGCCAAATGAACAGGGAGTTTATCAGCTTGGAGAACAATATATACGTTTGGAAGAGATTCATGACAATGAACAGGTATTTGGTGTTGCAGTGGATGTGACTGCTGAAATAACAAAACGTAAAGAAATCGAGAAAGAAAGAGATATAGATACATTAACGGGCTTATACAATCGGCGTGGATTGGAAATAAATCTTGCCAAGCTGTTTCGTAAGCCGGAATGCCTTGGATATAGTGCGATTATTATGATGGATGCTGACGGACTTAAAGGCATCAATGATACTTATGGGCACGAAAAAGGAGACATCTACTTAAAGAAGATTGGAGAAACCATTGCCAGCGCCGGAACTAGAAATCAGATAGCAGCTAGACAGGGTGGTGACGAATTTGTTTTATTTTTATATGGCTATGACAGTGAAGAGGAACTGATAAAAACAATCGGGGTGTTAGAATACCGTCAGTCAAATTGTTTTGCTGCTCTTGATGAAAACATAAATGTTCCGCTTCGGTTCTCACTGGGATATTGCCTTGTAAAAGAGGATATGGACTATCTGCGATTATTAAAAGAAGCCGATGAGAAGATGTATCAGAATAAATTAGAGCGAAAAGGAGCACGTCATAAATAAAAAATTTCTGCTCATAGGAAGTGAGATAGCCGCTATGGAAAGAGAATATAAAGAGAACTGACAAAAATTCTGCCCATGATAAATTATCATGGGCAGAATTTATGAAAAATAAAAAGTTCTGTTACTATTCAGTTGCATTTTATCTTAACTTTGCTTCTTCTGCCAAGTCATTGGAATCAATTTTACGGTCTTTGAAATAAAACATTTCATCCCGTTTGCTAATTTCCCGAATAACTTTTGCAGGATTTCCTGCTGCAACGCAATTGGCAGGAACGTCATGAATAACTACGCTTCCTGCACCAATTACGGAATTTTCACCAATCGTTACACCGGGACATATGGTAACATTCCCGCCAATCCATACATTATCACCAATATGTACAGGAGCTGTATACATATATTCTCTCATTTTCGGATGGATGGGATGACCAACAGTAGCAATGGTAACAGCCGGACCCAACATAACTTTTTCGCCAATAAGAATTTCACCATCATCGATAAAATTGCAGTTTACGTTAATATATGTTCCTTTTCCAAGGGTGATATTGTATCCGTAACCAAAATAAAATGGAGGCTCAACCCATGCCTGCGTTTCTTTTCCGCATATTTCGTTCAGAAGTTTTGCACGTTCTTCCAATTGCTCCGGCATTAAGTCATTAAACTGTTTCATTCGTTTTTTGGCAGTTTGTCTGTCCTCCGGAAGCCCTTCGCAGTAATCGGTAAAAAGCTTGCCGTCTCGGATTCGTTCCCTCATTGTCATAGTGTCTTTTCCTCCATTTGCATCACTTGTTCCCATGCTTCGTTATCAAATTCCTGGTCTTTATAGTATAGTTTTCTGTCAGCTTCCGTTATTTCTCTGATTACCTTACATGGATTGCCGGCGGCAATGCACCAATCAGGGATATCCTTCGTAACCACACTGCCTGCACCAATCACTACATTATTGCCAATGTGGACTCCGGGACAAATCACTGTATTTCCACCAATCCATACATTGTCACCGATGGTCACTTCAATTCCGTATTCAAACATGGTGTTTCTGGTAGCAGGATGAATCGGATGACCGGCAGTATAGATTGCTACATTAGGCGCTATTTGGCAATTGTCTCCAATTTTAACTTTTGCTACATCTAAAATTGTGCAGTTATAATTTGCAAAAAAATTCTTTCCGACTTCTATATGACTGCCATAATCACAGTAGAATGGTGGATTTATAAATGCCCCTTCTGACTTTCCTAACAATTCTTTCACAATCTCAGAAATTTTTCCAAAGTCAGAACGGTCTACAGTATTTAAGGCTTGCGTTAGTCGTCTTGCATTTTTCTGCTCTTCCATTACGCTTTCGTCTGAAATATAAGGAAGTCCTGCATCACGTCTTTCGATATTGTTCATGGCTCTTGCTCCTTTGTTATAGTTTTCACATTCCATAGATACCTTTTTAAAAAATCAATTATGAAGTATAATAAAATTATAGTATTTTTTGTGGGTAAAAATAGCATTTTTGTCTTTGAATATTATAATAATCGTATTTTGAGGTGCATTATGATAGATGTTAAGATTAATAACGATAATTCAGAAATTATTTCATATGATGAAGCTGGGATTCCTATTTATATAAGAGAGGGATATTTATCGGCTTATCCTAATTATCGTGCATTGTGTCATTGGCATGAAGATATCGAATTTATTTATGTGCTGGATGGCTGCATGAATTATTATATCAATGGAAAAAGTGTTCTTTTAAAAAAAGGAGATTCTTTAGCAGTCAATTCAGGCAGACTTCACTATGGTTACTCGAATGGAAAAAATGAATGTCACTTTTACTGCATTATTTTTCATCCTTCATTAATTACGACAAATAAAAAACTCATTGAGAAATATATAGCGATAGTCACTCAGGACAATAGAAAAGATTATATTTTTTTTCACAACGATAACAGTGTATCAGAAGTGCTGCAATCTATTTACCATTTAAAAATAAACCCATCACAGTCTTATGAATTAGACGTGATAGGCTTATTTCACATTCTTTGGAACAAAATATATAGAATCATTGTCAGCGAATCGAATAACAGTGAAATGAACACGAATACAGAGCTGGCATCTCAGCAAAAAATGGTATCATATATTTATCAGAATTATGTGGGCAATATATCGTTGAATGCTATAGCGGCCGCCGGGAACGTCTGCAGAAGTAAATGTTGTCAGATATTCAAAAAATATGTAGGACAATCTCCTATGGAATTTGTAAATTCATATCGTCTCGAAATCAGCCAGCATTTACTATTGACAACATCCCTTAATATTACAGATATTTGTACAGCCTGTGGATTCAATCACTTAAGCTATTTCACGAAACAATTTCAAATAAAATATGGATGTACACCACGAGATTATAGGAAGAACTTTCATGCATTAGTGTGACAAGTTCTTCTCTGTAAAGTAAAAAGGGGATGTCGGATTTCCGATACCCCCCTGAATTTTTTAAGTGCTCTAATTTTATTTCTAATTAACCAAAGTATCTGTTTAATAAACCTTCGAAAGCTTTACCATGTCTAGCTTCATCTTTAGCCATTTCATGTACTGTGTCATGGATAGCGTCTAAGTCAGCAGCTTTTGCTCTCTTAGCAAGGTCAAATTTACCAGCAGTAGCGCCGTTTTCAGCGTCTACACGCATCTGTAAGTTTTTCTTTGTACTGTCTGTTACAACTTCACCAAGTAATTCAGCGAATTTTGCAGCGTGCTCAGCTTCTTCCCAAGCAGCTTTTTCATAGTATAAACCGATTTCTGGATAACCTTCGCGGTGAGCAACACGTGCCATAGCGAGGTACATACCAACTTCTGAACACTCACCTTCGAAGTTTGAGCGTAAATCTGCAAGAATATCTTCGCTGACACCTTTTGCGATTCCTACGACGTGCTCAGCTGCCCATGTTCTTTCACCAGTCTGCTCAGAGAACTTTTCAGCTGGAGCTTTACATACTGGACATACTTCTGGAGCTTCGTCACCTTCATGAACATAACCACATACATTACAAACAAATTTAGACATAATCAATTCTCCTTTTCTTAAAACATTAAATTAATATTAGTAACTATTACTGATTTTAAATAAAAAAATATAATTTGTCAAGATGTTTATTAAATTATATTTTTTATTTTGGTAAAAATGCTAATTGGCATTCTTACAATCTGGACACGTACCATAAAAGTAAGCAATGTGTCCTTCGATTTCGCCATCAAATCCCTGTGCTGCAAGAACGTTAATATGGTCAAGCCCATCAACTGTTAAGTCAAGGACAGCACCGCATTTTCTGCAGGTAAAGTGATAATGAGGCTTTGCGTTTCCGTCGAAACGGTCTGGACCAACTCCGATAGAGAGTTTTTGAATCTCACCGATTTCAGAAAGAAGGGATAAATTCCGGTATACAGTTCCGAGACTGATATTTGGAAATTCCTCCTTGATAGCGAGATAAACGGTCTCCGCAGTAGGATGGTCATAACGGCTTGCAAGGAATATTTTAATTGCTTCGCGCTGCCGGCTATACTTTAGCATATCGCTTCATCCTTTCTGTAGAAAATAGGAATGATTCCTGAAATCAATATAGCATGGCGAAGAAAAAATGTCAACACTCATTTGAGAAAAAAGTAACATATTTTCAAAATGGTTGTCATATAGCAGGTAGCAATGCATATATTGGATATTAAAGAAAATGGGTCTGAGGTGCTGCATGGCAGGAATACAACGCTTCATTACATATATTTATGCATACGAGGAAGGGAAAAAGGGCGCAAATAAGGGATTTGCCAAGATAGAGATACGCGGAAATGATTGCCGGATGGAAATTCACATAAAAGACATTCGAAAAAGCTGTCAGACAGGAGAAGTCTTTTTATTTCGCGAAAAAGACGGAAAGTTAGAGAGTATTTCAATAGGTGAAATGAAGCTTATGGATGGCAGAGGGGATTATGGATTTGCATTTAAAACAGAAGGCATCCAGGGTACGGCGTATGCTTTTCGTGATATAGAAGGCGTTTTGATATTGATAGCGGACGAGTCGATTTGCCTGAGCCGCTGGAAAGAGGGAAATCCGATTGATGTGCGGTTAGAAAATGTGAAACAGCCAACAGCTGCCAGTCAAAATGCGGAATCGCCAGCCAGTCAGCCATCAGATATGCAGCCGGAAACAAAGCAGCAAGACGCACCGTCTGAAACTGAGTCGGTTCAAACCTCCCATGAGGAATCCGCTGCCGCGCAGGAAATGCCAGATGCTTCCGAATGGCAGGAAAATATTCAGGCAACGGAAGTTCCGATGCGCAATGTTTTTCCGCAGTACCAGTGGTTAGAAGTGTGGGAGGAACTGCAAAAAAGCCATCCATCCTTTTTGCTGCATCAGGAAAAAGAAATTCCATGCGTACGCATCGAGCTGAAAGACTTGCGGGAGCTTCCACAAAAATACTGGTGTTTTGGCAATAACAGCTTCTTGCTGCATGGATTTTTCAATTACAGATATTTAATTATAGGAAGATTAGAGGTAGACCGATGGTTTATCGGTGTACCGGGCATCTATCAGCCACAAGAGCGTGTGATGGCAGCCATCTTTGGGTTTACGGAATTTCTGCCACAGGATGAAGCAGAGGATAAAAAGACAGACAAATTTGGCTACTGGTATCATGTTTTTTAAGATTCGTTAGGATTAAGCATGGCAAAGCGAATGTGGTCGCGCCAGATGCCCTGAATCTGAATGCATTCGTGCTCAATGCCTTCTTCCAGAAAGTTCAGAGAGCGAAGCAGCTTTAAAGAAGGCTCATTTTCAGGCATCACTCTGGCAAATATACGATGAAGACCGAGGTCATCAAAAGCAATGGAAAGAAGCTTTGTGATGGCCTCTTTTGCGTAGCCTCTGTGATGATAATCGCGGTCAAAACGGTATCCAAGCTCCGAACAGGAATAAGAAAAACGGCGGATATCGTGAAGACAGACAGTGCCAATAATCGTAGATGGGTCATCTTTTAAGAAAACATAATAACGAATGGTTTCCATTTTTAATGCCATAGTAAATTCACATTTTAAGATAGCCTGCTGATGCTCTGCGGTATAAAAATTATCCGGCAGAAATGGCTCATATTTTTCAAACAAATCCCGGTTGCGCATTTGAAAAGCTAAAACTTCAGCTAAATATTCCGGTGTCAGCACACGCAGAATCAGGCGCTCGGTCTGATATTCCATTGAGAAGTTGGTGGTCGGTGTCTTTTTTTTGAGCATTAATCTTTACCTCGAACAAAGTTATGATATATACTTATTGTATAACATTTAGGAGATTATTGTCCATGACACAGGAAGAAAAATATATGAAAGCAGCGATTCGGGAAGCGAAAAAAGCCTACGCATTAGAAGAAGTTCCGATAGGCTGTGTCATCGTGCAGAACGACAAAATTATTGCACGTGGTTATAATAGAAGAAATACGGATGCCAACACGTTAGCACATGCGGAGATTTCGGCAATCCGCAAGGCAAGCAAAAAGACAGGAGACTGGCGTTTAGAGGACTGCACGATGTACGTGACGCTTGAGCCATGTCAGATGTGCGCGGGAGCGATTGTGCAAAGCCGCATGAAAAAGGTTGTGATTGCAAGCATGAATCCCAAAGCAGGCTGCGCAGGCTCTGTTTTAAATCTTTTGCAGATGGCAGAATTTAATCATCAGGTGGAAATTGAGAGGGGCGTTTTGCAGGAGGAATGTTCACTCATGCTGTCACAGTTTTTTAAGGAACTTCGTGAAAAGAAGAAAAAGCAGAAAGAACAGGAAGCCGAAAATGTTTAGTCCATTTTTTAGGCAGAAGCAGACAAAACTTTACAGGCAAAAGGATTGACAACTAACACGTCCATAGGATATACTTAAATCTCCGAGCAGCCGGGGTGGCAGCGGTACCCTGCACCGACAATCCGCTATAGTCGGGGTGATGTCAAACTGAGGGTTATCTTTTTGCAGAGCTGCCCTTCATAAGTGGCGTTGAAGTCTGGGTCTTGTGCGGCAGGAATCTA
Organism: Roseburia sp.; assembly: GCA_045121975.1. Lineage (GTDB taxonomy): Bacteria > Bacillota > Clostridia > Lachnospirales > Lachnospiraceae > Roseburia. Next base: position 15,717 of record JBGVHB010000056.1, on the reverse strand, counting down.
CGAACCGGGTCAGGTCAGGAATGGAGCAGCCCTAAGTAGAACCTCCTGGGTGTTACGAGGCAGCCTGGGCGGAGCTAACTGTGGAGGTAACGTCTGTGAACTGGATTCGAAGGGCGACGCTCGGATTTAAATTGAAAAGAATGATTTATCATAGAAAGAGATGCTTTGGAAGGAAAGTATCTCTTTTTTGCTTTATAGGAAAGACTTTGTTCCTTTCAAAACTCTCTAAGGCACATTCTTTTTCAAAAAAAATGCACTATGAAAAGCGTATAATTTTGTTGTTTCTTGCACATATACAAACGTGAAAAACTTCTGTATAATAAAACTGGACTAGTGCAAAAGGACTAGGGTTAATTTGCAGGAATTGGACAAATTAGAAAAAGAAATATAGCGTGCATTTATTTAAGTACAAACATTGAAATTGCAAAAAAGTGCTATATAATAGGATGTATTAGAAATGCTGAAGTCCGCTTGTAATCAAGGAGTAAGCGCTTTCACAAGAACGTGTTGGACAATATTATATATAAAGAGAGGAAAATAGAATGTTTGGATTTGGACAGCTAATTGATATTTTGAAAAAAAATCCTAAAAAAATCGTATTTACAGAAGGAACAGACCCTCGTATTTTAGAAGCAGCATCCCGTCTTCTTGCAGGAACATTCCTTCATCCGATTTTGGTTGGTAATACAGAAGAGATTTTTGCAGCAGCAGAAGAGTGCGGTTTTAATATTCGTGGAGCAGAGATTATCGACCCATTAAAATATGAGCGTATGGAAGAGATGGTTGAATTATTCTGCGAACTTCGCAAGAGCAAAGGAGTTACACCGGAAGAAGCAAGAAAAATTCTTTCACAGGCAAATTATTTCGGAACAATGCTTGTGAAGATGGGAGTGGCTGATGCCCTTCTTGGCGGAGCAACTTATTCTACAGCCGATACCGTACGTCCTGCATTACAGCTGATTAAAACAAAGCCGGGCAATTCTATCGTATCTTCCTGCTTCATTTTAGTTCGTCCATCTGCAACAGGTGACAATGAAGTATTAGCAATGGGTGACTGCGCGATTAACATTAAACCAACAGAAGATGAGTTGGTTGAAATCGCTGGAGAGACAGCAGAATGTGCTAAGATTTTCGGTATTGACCCTAAGGTTGCATTCTTAAGTTATTCAACATTAGGCTCAGGTGCTGGTGAAGATGTAGATAAAGTGCGTAATGCGGCAAACAAAGCAAAAGCAAAATATCCAAATCTTCCAATCGAAGGAGAACTGCAGTTTGATGCAGCAGTATCACCACGTGTTGCACGTACCAAATGCCCTGGCAATGAAGTTGCAGGACATGCAAATACATTTATTTTCCCAGACATCAGTTCAGGCAATATCGGTTACAAGATTGCACAGCGTATGGGAAACTTCGAAGCATATGGCCCAATCTTACTTGGCTTGAATGCACCGGTAAATGATTTATCACGTGGATGCAACGCAGCAGAAGTATATTCTATGGCGATTATTACAGCAGCTCTTGCATAACAGAATAATAGAAAAATGATTTTGTGGCATAGTGGAAACGCTATGCCGCTTTTTACGTTTTGGAAGTCATACAATAAAGGTTGTTTGTGGTCGAAATTCACATGAAAAAGAGCGAAAATACGCGAAAAATAAGAAAAAGCTTTGAAATAAGAAAGTTTTATAGTATAATACCCTAAGCATTTTTCATAGTAATAATGCAGAATACCATTAAATCCTAGAAAATACGGCATTTGCCCGATATTATGCAGTACAAATGGGGAAGTTATAGAAGGAGAAGAGATGAATATTTTAGAAGAAAAGAAGCAGTGTTACATTCAGAATGCACTCGCTGCAAACAGTGAAGCAGAGAATGCTGTTTTAAAAGAGAAATTAGAAACAATTGACTGGTCAATTTTAAATGAAATTGAGCGTAAAGCAACAGTAAATGAGAGAGGTGTGTTTGCACCGCTTGATGCAGTAGAAGTAACAGAAATCGAAGCAAGAAAAGAGGAATTTAAAGCAGCTGGTTTAAAAGCAATCCGCGAAGGCAAAGTAGGTGCAGTACTTCTTGCCGGAGGACAGGGAACAAGACTTGGACTGGATAAACCAAAGGGAACATTAAATATTGGTGTGAATCGTGATTTATATCTGTTTGAGCAGTTATTCCGCAACCTTATGGATGTGACAGATGAAGCAGAATCTTATGTGCCAATGTACATTATGACAAGCAACATCAATAATGATGACACAGTAGCATTTTTTGAGGAGCACAAGTATTTTGGCTATCCAAAAGAATATGTGAAATTCTTCGTTCAGGAAATGGTTCCAGCATGTGACTATGAGGGACGTGTATACATGACTTCTAAGACAGAAGTTGCAATGTCTCCAAATGGAAACGGTGGCTGGTTTGGTTCTATGATTAAAGCAGGTTTATTAGAAGACATTCATGAAAAAGGTATTGAATGGCTGAATGTTTTTGCAGTAGATAACTGCTTACAGAGAATTGCAGACCCATTATTCGTTGGTGCAACAATCGTTTCCGGCTGTGAGAGCGGCGCGAAGGTTGTACGCAAAGCAACACCGGATGAAAAAGTAGGTGTACTTTGTACCGAAGATGGAAGACCATCTATCGCAGAATACTACGAAATGACAGAAGAGATGGCAACTGCAAGAAAAGAAAACGGTGACTTACAGTATGGCTTTGGCGTTATCTTAAACTATCTGTTTTCTGAGAAACGTTTAGAGGAAATTGCAGATGCAAATATGCCAATCCACGTAGTAGAGAAAAAGATTCCATACATGGATTTAGACGGCAATATGGTAAAACCGGAAGAGCCAAATGGTTACAAATTCGAAACCTTAGTATTAGATATGGTACATATGATGAAGGACTGCTTACCTTACGAAATCGTACGTGAGAGAGAATTCGCACCAATCAAAAATCTTCATGGCGTAGACTCTTTAGATTCTGCACGTGAATTATTAACTGGTTGCGGAATCGAAATTTAAAATTCAGGGACGCAGCCTAAATTCTGAAATCTAGGGACGCAGCCTAAATTTCGAAATTTAGGCTGCGTCCCTATTTTTCAAAATTTAGGCTGCGTCCCTAGATTTCGAATTTATATGGACACTGGGAAATATAGTAGAAAGGAGAAATGGAATGAATCAGAAACAGATTGAAAAAGAGTATGGAAGACTGGTAAAAGCAGAGGGGAATTTTATTCAGCGGAATCTGCATGTGAAAACAGCAGGCTGGCAGGAAAAAATCAGCCGTTTTGTGCCGGAAAAGCTGAGCGGGACATTAAATACAGCATTTTTCAAGGCATTTGAGCTTATTTTCGAAAAAGGAACAGGAATTATCGAAAAGACCTATAATCGTGAAAAAAAGGAACAGGATTATAAAATCAACGAATATGCGGCAGACTTAAAGAATAACAGGAAAAGTCTGCGTGCTTTTGGTAAACAGGCGAATGTCAGCAAAAATATCAATATGGCGATTTCTACCGTAGAGGGTGTCGGCATGGGTGTGCTTGGCATGGGATTGCCGGACATTCCTGTGTTTCTTGCAGTATTGCTAAAAAGCATTTATGAAATTGCATTAAGCTATGGTTTTCATTATGATACAGAGGAAGAACAGATTTTTATCTTAAAAATGATAGAAACTGCCTTATTGCATGAGGATGCCCTTATCAAAGGCAATGTTGAATTAAACAGCTGGATGAAAGAGCCAAAGCCATTTGAGATTTCAAGAACAGAGCAGATAAGAAAAACATCGGATGCGCTGTCAAACGAGCTGCTTTACTTAAAATTCGTACAGGGTGCACCGATTATTGGCGTTGTCGGAGGTCTGTCAGACATGGTTTATCAAAAGAAAATCACAGACTATGCAGCTATCAAATACAAGCGGAGATTTTTAGAGGGAAAAAGATTTTCACAGGCAGTAGAATAAATTTAACATCACAGGGAGAATTATGAGAGTAACAACAACAGGGAAACTACTCAATGCGGTAAAAATTGCAGCAGCGTGCACGATTGCGATTACGGTGGCATATACACTTGGGCTGGATTATTATGTGACCGCCGGCATCATAACCATTTTAAGTATCCAGAATACCAAGCGTGAGACAATTCAGACGGCGGTAAACCGCGGACTGGCATATGTCTGCGCATTGATAATTGCGGCAGTCTGCTTCTGGGTTGGAGGCTATACAATACTGGCGTATGGCGTTTTCGTGCTGTTGTTTACCTTTTTGTGTCTCGTTACTGGCTGGCGTGAAGCAATTGCGATGTGCTCCGTTTTGATTTCCCATTTCCTTATGGAAAAATCAATGTCGGCAGAATGGCTTATCAACGAAACTCTCATTTTTTTGATTGGAGTGGGATTTGGAATTTTGATAAACCTTTCTTTTTTACGGAAAAAGAAAAAAGAATTCGAGCAGCTGGCGGAGCAGGTGGATGCAGAACTGAAACGAATTTTAGAGACAATGGCGGCACAGCTTATTTCCGGGAGCTGCGATGGAAATGCGGACAGCTGTTTTAACAAGCTTGAAGTGCGCTTACAGGCGGCAAAAGAAGCGGCTATCCGTAACTGGAATAATTCCCTGCGCAGCAGATGCACCTACGAAATGGATTATATTGAACTCCGCCAGAAACAGAGTATGGTTTTAAAAGATATTTATAAAAGCATGATTCGCATCAGGGCTTTGACAAACCAACGCCTTAAGGTGGCTGGTTTTATCGAAGAGATTGTTGCAGATTACCGCAGGGATAATGCGGTAGAAGGGCTGCTGCAGTCGCTTGAAGAGGTGCTTTCTCATATGAAGGATGAAGAACTTCCACAATCGAGGGAAGAATTTGAAGCCAGAGCAGTACTTTTTTATGTACTCATGCAGCTAGAAGAATTCTTGCTGTTAAAGAACCAGTTTGTAAAAAAACGAATTGAATAAAGCAGGAAAGTACTGTAAAATATTTATATAATTGTATACAGTCGACAGAAAGGCGGGTTTTGCGAATGAAAAGAATTGGAATGTTGACAAGTGGTGGAGATTGTCAGGCTTTAAATGCAGCTATGAGAGGCGTTGTAAAAGGGTTAAGTGAGAATGTTCCTGACCTTGAGGTTTATGGTTTCCATAATGGCTATAAAGGCTTGATTTATGGTGATTATCGTCTTTTAACATCAAGTGATTTTTCTGGAATACTGACAAAGGGTGGAACAATTTTAGGCTCTTCCCGTCAGCCATTTAAACAGATGCGCGTACCGGATGAGAACGGACTTGATAAAGTAGAAGCAATGAAGCAGACTTATCATAAACTGAATCTGGACTGCCTTGTAATTCTTGGTGGAAATGGAACACAGAAAACAGCAAATCTGCTTCGTGAAGAAGGATTAAACGTTATTCATCTTCCGAAAACAATTGATAACGATATTTATGGCACAGATGTGACATTTGGTTTCCAGAGTGCAATTAATATTGCTACAGATGCGATTGACTGCATCCATACAACAGCAGCATCCCACAATCGTGTATTTATCGTAGAGGTTATGGGACATAAGGTTGGCTGGCTGACACTTTATGCAGGAATTGCCGGAGGTGCAGATATTATTTTACTTCCAGAGATTCCATATGACATTAAGAAAGTAACAGAAGCAATTAACAAGCGTTCAAAAGCTGGTAAAGGATTTACCATTCTTGCAGTCGCAGAGGGCGCAATTTCCAAAGAAGATGCAGAGCTTTCCAAGAAAGAATACAAAGCGAAAGTGGCAAAACGTAAATACCCATCTGTATCTTACGAAATCGCTGCACAGATTGAGCAGGAAAGCGGTGTCGAAGTGCGTGTAACAGTTCCGGGACATACACAGCGAGGCGGCAGTCCATGTCCATATGACCGCGTATTATGTACAAGACTTGGCTCTGCAGCAGCAAAAGCAATTATGGAAGAAGATTATGGCAATATGATTGCTATGATTGATGGAAATACAAAACGTGTGCCATTAGCAGATGTGGCAGGCAAATTAAAGACAGTAGAACCAGACTGTCAGATGATTAAAGAAGCAAAACGGATGGGAATCAGTTTTGGTGACTAGAAGGAGTAAGTAAGCATGTCGTATACGGCGCTATATCGTAAATTCCGCCCGCAGGAATTTGAAGATGTAAAAGGGCAGGACCATATTGTAACAACATTAAAGAATCAGATAAAGGCAGACCGAATTGGACATGCGTATCTATTTTGTGGAACAAGAGGAACAGGAAAGACCACCATTGCCAAGATTTTTGCAAAAGCAGTAAACTGTGAGCATCCGGTAGATGGAAGCCCTTGCGGAGAATGTGAGACGTGTAAAGCAATTGCTGCAGGAAGCTCCATGAACGTAATTGAAATTGATGCGGCATCGAATAATGGTGTGGATAATATCCGTCAGATTCGTGAAGAGGTGGAATACCGCCCGACGGAGGGAAAATACAAGGTCTATATCATTGATGAGGTTCATATGCTTTCCATAGGAGCGTTTAACGCGCTCCTAAAAACTTTGGAAGAACCACCATCTTATGTTATTTTTATTCTGGCAACGACAGAATCGCATAAGATTCCGATTACGATTTTATCACGCTGTCAGCGTTATGATTTCAGACGAATTTCGATTGATACGATTGCAGGCAGACTGGCTGATTTAATGGAACAGGAGCAGGTCAATGTCGAAGAGCGTGCAATCCGTTATATTGCAAAGGCGGCAGACGGCTCAATGCGAGATGCGTTAAGCCTGTTAGACCAGTGTATTGCTTTTTATTTGGGGCAGGACTTAACCTATGAGAAAGTATTAGAAACATTAGGCGCAGTTGATACTGAGATTTTCAGCCGCCTGCTTCGTCAGATTTTAGAGAAAAATGTGACGGGAGCAATTGCAACCATTGAAGAACTGATTGTCGAAGGCCGCGAGATGGGGCAGTTTGTTACAGATTTCACATGGTATATGAGAAATCTGTTATTAGTGCAAAGCTCCGACGATATGGAAGATGTTTTAGATATTTCTGCGGACAATCTGGCATTATTAAAAGAAGAAGCTGAAATGGTAGAGCCGGAGGTTTTGATGCGCTATATCCGCATTTTCTCCGATTTGGGAAACCAGATAAAATATGCTTCCCAGAAACGTATTTTAATTGAGATTGCGGTTATCAAGTTATGTAAACCGGAGATGGAGAAAGACTATTCGTCACTGATTGACCGTTTAGAAAGTCTTGAAAAGAAAATCGAAAAAGGCGTGGTTGTTCAATCAGCCACAAGTCCCAGGCAGGGCGTAGCAGAAGCGGCAGAGCCTGCGGTAAAGGTTGAACTTCCAAAGGCAATTCCAGAGGATATTAAACAGATTGTCAGTGGCTGGAAGGGAATGCTTTCCCAGCTGACAGGTATCAGTAAGACCTATTATAACAAAGCAGTACCGTCCCTTGGACCAAACGATTGTCTATTGCTAGTGTTTGATGACCCAAATGCATATGCATATATTGCAGAAAACCGTTCAGAATGTCAGGATAACTTAAAACAGGTCATTGCAGAGCGCATTGGAAAAGAAATAGATATTCAGGTGAAGTCCAACGAAAGCGGACAGCCAGCAGGCGAGATTTATCCGGATTTGCGTCAGCTTATCAATTTTGAGATTGAGGAAGAGAATTTTTAGGTGTAAAATCTTTTTGTAATTACAGGTTGAAACTTTCAAAACAGGAAGATTTTAAATATATTTTTTTACCAGGAGGATATTAAAATGGCAAAAAGAGGTGGATTTCCAGGTGGAATGCCAGGAAACATGAATAATCTGATGAAGCAGGCTCAGAAGATGCAGCGTCAGATGGAAGAGGCTCAGAAAGAATTAGAAGAAAAGGAAGTAACAGCAACAGCAGGCGGCGGAGCAGTAGAAATCACAGTTTCCGGTAAACACGAAATCACAAAAGTGAAATTAGACCAGGAAGTTGTTGACCCGGATGATGTTGAAATGTTAGAAGACCTCATTATGGCAGCAGCAAACGAAGCATTCCGTAAATTAGATGAAGAATCTCAAAGCTCTATGGCTAAGATTACAGGTGGAATGGGCGGCTTAGGCGGCGGATTTCCATTTTAAGAAAATAAGCCGGTGCATCCAGCACCGGCTTATTTTGCGCTTTGCTATAAGAGCTGTCAGTAAATATATTTTTGTTGGCAGTTCTTTTATAATTTCGCCTTAAATACCTCGTCTGCCGGATAGCCGCCGGCGCATTTTTGCATACCGCGCTGGATACTGTCGGCGGAATTGCCCCAGTCTTTATCTTTGTTGCGGTAGTCATTCTTTTCAACGAACCAGGACACTTCCTTTTGCAGACGGTCAAGGTTGTCCTGCATCAATGCAAAGGCAGCAGGATAAAATTCCTTTTTCTGAGCATCGTTTAACTTATTTTCGGCTGTCTCCACCAAATCCCTGAAGTGAGGAAGACAAAAGCCCTTGCTTTCCAGAAACAATTGTTTGAATTCTTCATCCTTTTTGTACAATTCAAAAAATGTATCCAGATAGCGGTTATAAATCTTTGTAAAGTGGTCGCAGACATAGCAGGAGCATTCCTTTTCCAAAAGCCAGTTTCCAAGGGCTGTTTTTGGTGCTTCCTTGCCGGAGTCTGTCTTTTTCATGCGGTTTAAAAGGCTGGATTTGCCCGGAGTGAAATCCTTTAATTCTTTTGCAAGCTCCTGATTTAACTTTTTCAGATGTGTGCTTAAAATTAATGCATTTCCAAGACGGTTGCCGTAATCGTACATCATTTTAAAATGATGACGGCAGAAGCCGAGCCTGTCAGTATCGGCGCGGATATCATCCTCCATATAGGCAGAGCCTAAAATAAAAGAAACGGCATGCTGCTCAGCGGCACGTTCTAAATTACAAAATGGGCATTCGTCGCCTGCATGAAAGGCATCCATAAGTGGTATTGTTGCGATATTTTCTCTTAATTGCATAGCTTTTCCTCTTGTTTTACTTTATGTGATGATTCTAATTATACTATTTTTTATGAGAATCGCCACAGATAAAAGTAAAACATTGTTGAAAACAAACGAAAAAAAGAAAATGACCTTGTAAAACCTTTTTTTTTAAAGTAATATAAGAAAGGAATTTTAGGAAAATCTAAACTAATAAGGTGAGTGGAAAAATGGATTTATACAGTCGTCAGATTAGCAAGTTAATATCGGAATTATCCGGTTTACCGGGAATCGGCGCAAAAAGCGCACAGCGTCTGGCGTTCCACATCCTAAATATGCCGGAGGAACAGGTAGAAGCATTGTCCAGTGCGATTATTGATGCCAAACGCAATGTTCGTTACTGCAAAGAATGCTTTACTTTAACAGATGATGAGCTGTGTCCAATCTGTAAGGATACATCCCGTAATCACAAGACCATTATGGTCGTGGAAAATACGAGAGACCTTGCAGCTTACGAGAAAACAGGAAAATACGAGGGCATTTATCACGTTCTTCATGGTGCGATTTCGCCGATGCTTGGAATTGGGCCAAACGACATCAAGCTAAAAGAGCTGATGACACGTTTACAGCAGGACGTGGATGAAGTGATTATCGCGACAAACTCCAGTTTAGAGGGTGAAACTACTGCCATGTATATCAGCAAGCTCATTAAACCTACCGGAATTAAAGTGACCAGAATTGCCAGCGGCGTGCCAGTCGGCGGCGATTTGGAATATATTGATGAAGTGACGCTGCTTCGTGCATTAGAAGGGCGCACCGAGCTATAACAAAAAGGAGAGACTATGACGAACTTAGAACTGCAGAAAACAGCAAATGAGATTCGCAAAGGAATCGTAACCGCAGTACACAGTGCCAAATCCGGACATCCGGGCGGTTCACTGTCAGCAGCAGATATTTTTACTTATCTGTATTTTGAAGAAATGAATATTGACCCACAGAATCCAAAGATGGAAGAGCGTGACCGTTTTGTATTATCCAAAGGTCATGTTGCACCGGGACTTTATTCTGCGCTGGCAGAAAGAGGTTTCTTCCCAAAAGAAGACCTTTTGACACTGCGTCATACTGGTTCTTATCTTCAGGGACATCCAGATATGAAACATATTCCGGGTGTTGATATGTCTTCCGGTTCATTAGGACAGGGACTTTCTGTAGCAGTCGGAATGGCAGCAGCAGGAAAATTTGACAAGAAAGATTACCGCGTTTACGCACTTTGCGGTGATGGAGAAATCGAAGAAGGACAGATTTGGGAAGCAGCAATGTGGGCTGGTTTCCGCAAGCTGGACAACCTTGTAGTTATCGTGGACAACAATAACCTTCAGATTGATGGAAGCATTGACGAAGTATGTTCGCCATATCCAATTGATAAAAAATTCGAAGCATTCAATTTCCATGTAATCAATATTGATGGAAATAACTTTGACGAAATCCGCGCAGCGTTCAAAGAAGCACGTGAGACAAAGGGAATGCCAACTGCAATCATTGCAAAAACAATCAAAGGAAAAGGAGTTTCTTTCATGGAGAACGAATGTGACTGGCATGGAAAAGCTCCAAACGATGAGCAGTTTGAAACAGCAATGGCAGACTTAGAGAAAGTAGGTGACGCGTTATGTCAGAAGTAAAGAAAATTGCAACACGTGACAGCTATGGTAACGCATTAGTAGAGCTTGGAAAAGAACATGAGGACTTAATCGTGTTAGACGCTGACCTTGCAGGAGCTACCAAAACAGCTGTATTCAAAAAAGCATTTCCAGAGCGTCACTGGGATGTAGGTATCGCAGAAGCAAACATGACAGGTATTGCAGCAGGTGTTGCTACTTGCGGAAAAGTTCCATTTATCAGTTCCTTTGCAATGTTTGCAGCAGGACGTGCTTATGAGCAGGTTCGTAATGCAATCGGATACCCACACTTAAATGTAAAAATCGGAGCAACACATGCTGGTATTTCCGTTGGAGAAGACGGAGCAACACATCAGTGCTTAGAAGATATCGGCTTAATGCGTCAGATTCCGGGAATGGTAGTAATCAATCCTGCTGATGATGTAGAAGCAAGAGCGGCTGTAAAAGCAGCTTACGAGCATGTAGGACCAGTATACCTTCGTTTTGGCCGTCTTGCAGTTCCGGTAATTAATGACGAAGCAACCTACAAATTCGAAATTGGAAAAGGAATCGTTTTAAAAGAAGGAACAGACGTTACTATTTTTGCAACAGGACTTTGTGTAAATGAGGCTGTAGAAGCAGAGAAAATGCTTGCAGCAGATGGCATCAATGCAGAAATCATCAACATTCACACCATCAAACCATTAGACAAAGAGCTTGTAATTAAATCTGCAACAAAAACCGGAAAAGTTGTTACAGTAGAAGAACATTCCGTTATCGGCGGTTTAGGAAGTGCTGTTTGTGATGTATTATCTGAAGAAGCACCAACAAAAGTAATGAAAATCGGAATCAATGATGTATTCGGCGAATCAGGTCCAGCTTTAGAATTAATCAAAAAATATGAACTTGATGCAGAAAGCATCTACAAAAAAGTAAAAGCGTTTGTAAAATAAGAACAAATACTGCACCCTCCTGTGGAAAGAACACAGTGAGGGTGCTTTTTTGTCGAAACATTTTTTTTTACGCAGCCATAATACTCCAAAAAATTTAGCCTTACTGTGATAGGATGCATTTTGTACGCATTACGGGAAATAAAAAAAAGGCAGTATGTCAGCGAACCGGCGGCAGAAAGGGGTATCGGCTAATGATAGAAATCATTCGAGAGGAAAGCTGGGATAGTACGCAGGAAAAAATGGGTTTGCCAAAAAACATTAAGCAGATAGGAACACCAGATATTGGAGAGCGCATTTATGTAGAAAATGGTACATATCAGTATATGCATTCCTATCGCAGCAGTACAGAAAAAAACGCATACGTTCTGCTTGGACGTTTTGAAGAATACGGCGGCAGAAAGTGCACCTTTATAGAGGCGGCAATACTTTTGGAGGAAATCTGTTTTGACGGCGCACTGCCGGTGTGGAATGATGAAACGTGGGCATATTTATATCGGAGATTAAAACATGCTTATGATGAAATGGTGATTGTTGGATGGGCAATGGATATTCGCGGACAGCTTCCAAATCTGACAGCTCCGTTAGAAAAACTTCATAGAACCTATTTTGGAGGAATGAGACAATTACTTTTCCTGATGGATTCCTTAGAGGGTGAGGAGAATTTCTATACGCAGAAAAACGGACGGCTTAGCAGGCGGGAAGGCTATTACATATATTATGACAGAAGCATTCCGGAAAGACTTGATACTGCGATGGAAATGCTCCGTCAGGAAAAGGAAGAACAGGCATATCGCGCAAACGAAAAACAACCGTCCGGAGCGGCAGTATTTTTTCAGCAAAAGGAAGAAGTTCCTTTGGAAAAAGAAAACGAAGAAGCAGATTTCCAGATGGACTGGAACACTAGTGAAAATGAGGATGTCTATGTTGGCAGAAAAGCAAAGACAGAATCCAGAAACAGTTTATATCGCAATTATTTAAAAGAGCAGGCAGAGAAAAAAATTTCAAAACCGGCATATTCATCTACATTGCTGCTTACGGTGGTAGCACTCGCCCTTGGGGTGGCAGCTCTTTATAATTATGAAAAAATGAATGCGATGGAAGAGACGTTAGCAAAAATGAATACCACGCAGACGATGTTTAGTACAGAAGGAACAAACACAGCGGGAATAAATACAGATACAGCAGGGAAAGACACAGCAGGAACAAATACAGGAGGAACAGATACAGCAGGAACAAGTGCGGCAGACAATAATGGGGTTAAAATAGAAACTGTCAGTGGAAACGTTTCAAAAAACGAAGAACAGACGGAAGCTGCAAAAGAGGAGGACAAGCAGGCAGCCACAGAATCTGACCAAGAGGATGCAGAAAGTGATAATGCAGAAAAAACAGATGACAGTCAGGCACGAAACTCTGAAACATCGGAAGAGGGAGATGTGAAGTCTGAGGATAGTGAGAATCAGGAAGACAATTCAGAAGCTGCAAATACAGAAACTGCGAATGGAGAAACAGATAATTCCACAGAGAGTACGGCTGCTTCCGAAACAGCAGAAACGATGACGGAGAGCCAGCAATATTTATCACAGGGATATTATATAGTACAAAAAGGAGAGAGCCTTGTTGGAATCTGCAAAAAAATTTATCAGACAACAGCCATGATGGACAAGCTTTGTGAAGTAAACGAAATCGAAGACCCGGATGCCATTTATGCAGGGCAGAAATTGATACTGCCAAATTAAAAAAATAAGTGAAAGCCAGTACGGAGAGTGTTATAATGTTCTATGAGTAAGCAGAAATGTGCTATACATAGGAGCAGATATGACAAGGGCAGAGAAAAATGGATTCCGTACTGTTGAAGAAACGGATATGGAAGATTACAAGCAAAAAATCCGAGAACACCGGATGAAAATATTGAAACGAAGTGTTCTCATTGTGCTTATTCTGACACTTATTTTTACCGGAATAGGCTTATTTATGGCATTGCGTCAGTACAATGACTTCGACATTCGTTCCAGTGTAGAAAGAGCGGATACTGCGGCGACGAAGTTCGAAGAATTTAACGGAAACATATTAAAATACAGCAACGACGGAGCGCTATATACCGACCATGACAATGAGATGATTTGGAATCAGACCTTTGAAATGGCAGAACCAACTATTGACATGTGTGAGGGATATCTGGTAATTTACGATAAGCAGGGAACACAGATTTACATTATGACAGTAAGTGGAATGGCTGGTAATATTGAGACATCCATGCCGATTCAGCAGGTAAGTGTTGCAAATCAGGGCACGATAGCAGTTTTGATGGACAATCATTCCACAGGTCAGCTGGCATTGTATGATAAAAATGGAACAGAACTGGCAAATGGAGCAATTCATGGAGAAAAGGGCGGCTATCCGGTAGCAATTGCACTTTCGAATGATGCGATAAAGCTTGCGGTTTCCATGCTTGACATCAACGACGGCAACATAAAAACAACACTGGCATTTTATAATTTTGGTTCTGTTGGTGAGAACGAAATAGACCATATTGTTTCTGCAAATTCCTTTTCCGACATGGTGATACCAGAACTCGACTTTGTTTCAAGTGATAAACTGGTTGCGTTCGGCGATTCCGAAATCATTGTCTTTGAAGGCACGCAAAAGCCGAAGATGACAACAGAGATTCCATTATCAGGCGAGGCAAAAAGTATTTTTCATAATGAAAAATATGTCGGAGTTGTTTACAATAACAATAAAGAGACAGTCAGCCACCTTTTGTGTATTTATGATATGAAAGGAAATGTGGTTATGGAGCAGGAATTCACAATGGAATATACCAACATCGAATTTGTAGCAGATAATGAAGTCTGTATTTTAAACAGCAGTTCCTGCGATATTTATACAACGAGAGGAATATACAAATTCCATTATGATTTTGATGAGGATTTGTATAAAGTAATCTCAACAAGCGGCGGATTGAATTATACATTTATACAAAGCGGCGTGACAGAAAAAGTTAGACTAAAATAAGGGGATACATATGAATATTTTACTAATCATTGTACTTGCGATACTGGCAGGATGCATTTTTGGAGGATACAAAAAAGGATTTTTAAGAATTGTTTATTCATTGGTGGCATGGATATTGGTAATGGCATTTGTTTATGTTTCTACACCATTTATCAAAGGCTTCTTAATAGATATGACTTCCATTGATGAGAAAATAGAAGCATACTGCGAGGAAGCGGTACGCAGTCCAATTGAAACACAGGTAGAAAAAGATACGGCAGGTGCTGTAGAAGATACAGCAAATGCATTAGAGGAAGCAGGCTTGGCGGAACTTGGAATTAACCTGCCGGAAAACATTATTGAAGACATTATAGCGCAGACATCAGGAGCGGCTAATAATTTCCTGGAGGAAAGTGGAACTTACACAGCCTTGTCGCAGGGAATGGCAGACTTTATGCTGCAGGGATTGTCATTCTTTATTGCCTTTATTATAGGAGGGGCACTTTCCATTATCATTTCCTGCGCATTAGGAATTGTTTCCAAAATTCCAATCTTAAGCGGGGCGAACCGTACACTTGGTTTGTTTGCAGGTGCATTAGAGGGACTTCTTGCTATATGGACAATCTTTTATTTCATTGCAGTCTGCAGCGCCAGTGAAGCAGGCGGCGTATTAGTTTCCTATATATATGATAATGCATTCCTGACATTATTATATGAAAACAATCTGGTATTAACATTAATTCAAATCTTTTAAGACGATAGATGCAGGGGCATGGCTTAGGCTGTGCCCCTGTATTTTTTTATTGGTTCTATTACTATAGAAGAAAAAGAGTTATCAATCGATTAGAAAAAATGAAAAATAATTGTTGACAGGCGCAAAGAATGGTGATAATATGTAATTCCACCGCGGAAAACGAGCTGCGGTGGTCATTGAAATCGAAGCAATAGGAATCTGGACAAGTTATTCCACTTCGAAAAAAATGAAAAAAGTTGTTGACAAGTGAGCGAACATTTGATAATATAAACAAGCTGTCGCGAACGAGTGACAACAAAGAACTTTGAAAAAAGTTCAAAAGAAAAATAAAAAAGTTGTTGACAACGACTTGAACTTATGATAAGATATCAGAGTTGCTGTGAGACAACAACAAAGACAAACTTGTTTGTCTTATGAACATTGATAACTGA
>JBGVHB010000055.1:0-3184 GCA_045121975.1 Roseburia sp. | reverse complement strand
TTCTTGTGCGCCTTGCGGCGCACGTCGCTAATGGGTGAAAGTCCCTAATCCGCCCTAGTAGTGGGAAGGATACAGCCAATGACAAGGGTGTCCATCGGGAGGTGGAATCTGAAGGAAGTCGGAGGCAAATCTCTGGTCTGACGAACAGAAATCACATCAGGCTATAGTTAAGGATAAGGTTGCAAGACAAACTAAAGTCCAATAACTACTCGGAATTAACTGTAGTAAATGTGGCAGATATATGGAGAGAAAGTGACGTGTGGTACCAAGGGAGGTCTCATCAGCGGGCAGAAACAGAGTATGAAACCCGTAGTAACAACGAATGGCGAGAAGTCAGCAGAGGTCATAGTACCGAAGCGGTTGCAAACGCTTCGGGAAGGACTGAACTTTAGGAGATACAAGCTAATGAATGTAACTGAAAGTAGATTTAAGAACAGACAACTTCATATAGAGGACTATCTGCAAATGGTATCTGCGGAACAGAAAGAGTATGCAGAAGTGTTCGACTACCGTAGGATTGCTGAAAAGAGCGGTATCATCACAGATTATTGGACGGACAATCTTTTGGATTTGATTTTACGAAAAGATAACCTTAACAGGGCTTATAAAAGAGTGAAATCGAATAAGGGAGCAGGTGGAACGGACGGAATGCAGGTGGATGAACTTTTGCCCTACCTAAAGGAAAATCAAAAGACCTTAATTCAACAGATAAGAGATGGCAGATATAAGCCAAACCCAGTCCGCAGGGTAGAAATACCCAAAGAAACAAAAGGCGAGTACAGAAAACTGGGAGTACCGACAGTGGTTGACCGAGTTATCCAACAGGCAATCACACAGGAACTTAGCTCTATTTATGAGGAACAGTTTTCGGAAAACAGTTTTGGTTTTCGACCAAACAGAGGGGCACATGATGCTCTTAAACAGTGCCAAAAGAACGTAAAAGATGGCTATGTATATGTAGTGGATATGGACTTGGAAAAGTTCTTTGATACTGTATGCCAGAGTAAGCTGATAGAGGTACTGTCAAGAACCATTAAAGACGGCAGAGTGATTTCGCTGATACACAAATATCTGAATGCAGGTGTAATAGCAAACGGAATGTTTGAACGAACGGAAATCGGAATGCCCCAAGGCGGACCATTAAGCCCGCTGCTCAGTAACATTATGCTGAATGAGTTAGACAAGGAACTCGAACGTAGAGGACACAGATTCGTCCGATATGCAGATGACTGCATGATCTTCTGCAAAAGCAGGAAAAGTGCGGAAAGAACCCTGAAAAATATTCTTCCATTCATAGAGGGGAAGCTTTTCTTAAAAGTGAACCTAAAGAAAACGGAAGTGGCTCATGTCAGCAGGGTAAAGTACTTGGGCTATACCTTTTATAGATACAAAGGGAAATGCCGATTTAGAGTACACCCAAAGTCAGTGGAGAAAATGAAGAATAAACTTCGTGAACTCACAGACAGAAATAATGGGATGAGCAATCAGCTGCGAGAAGAAAAGTATCAACAGTTCGTGAGAGGGTGGGTAAACTACTTCAAACTTGCGGACATGAAAGGATTACTTCAAAGAACAGATGAATGGGCAAGACGAAGAATACGAGCAGTCTATTGGAAACAATGGAAGAAAATCAAAACGAAATACCGAATGCTTAAAGCATTGGGCTTAGAGCATTGGAAAGCCAAGGAACTTGCTTGTAGCCGAAAAGGCTATTGGAGAATGGCGCATGTACTCAACCAAATATTTTCAAATAAAATAATAGCCAAGCTGGGATATACATCCTTCCTTGACTATTATCTGGTAGTTTGTGAAAACTAAGGAACCGCCCAGTACCGAACGGTACGCTGGGTGGTGTGAGAGGACGGCTAATCAACTAATGGTTAGCCTCCTACTCGATTAAGAGCTTTTTTTACAGCCCCTGATTGAATAAAAGCGTGTTTGAAGATGTTTTATGTGAATTTTCAAACACGCTATCGTTTTACTTATGCAAACGTATTAAATACTGACATTGTTCATAATCTGCTTTTTTGCAATAAATTTCATATGTCGTCTGATATTGTTTTAATTGTCCGATTGTTCCTCTTCCTCTGGCCTGTGCATGGCGGGCATTCCATTCCTTTACAGAATAAGATAGATTGTTTTTATCTAATATTGCCAGGATTCGATTTTTCTCTTCACTGGAATAGCCAACATATAAAAGTTGTCGATTAAAAATTGTTATCATATTCACATCACCGTTAAATCCATGCCGTTTTGAACGGGTATATTTGTACATCTAACAGACCATGAACTGGTGCTTCGCGACATAGTACATTCTGCATATGCACCCACAATCGTTGGCCAATAGGATGAATCAACCCAACGATCATTAAATGTGTAAGAAAAAGTTGAACCGGGATATTTATCATAAATATTATCCAAGCAGCTATTATCAAAATTTCCAATTTTTACATGTCTATTAGAAATAGAAAAAGCATTATCAAGTACTTCAAACGAACCACTCACTGTTTTTAATTTATATTGTGTGCCAGAAGTTATATAATCGAGGTTAAGAGTAATTTTAACTGTAACTCCAGCATCTGTCACACTATTTCTTGCTGCTGCTTGTGGAATAGATATCTCTGCGACAATTTCTTTTTCAATATCTCCAGTATCAGAAATAGTAGTATTAGATTTAATCATATTTGAATCTAATACAAAACTTTCTCCTGTTTCTAAATTTGTGATGCTAATACATTCAATTTTAGAATTATTTTCCGAACTCTCTTTTGCGAATGTTGGTATAGTAATGTTTAAGCAAAGTAATGCACTGAGTATGAACGAAATGATTTTTTTCATAGTAATCTCCTTTCCGCCACCTTTCAGTAAGTGACACAAAAAGTAATGAAAAAAGTGATACTACGAGTCTGTACATTAAGAAAATTGTGTGGCAGTTAGTTTAGCTAATGGTTTCTTAGCTTGATAGACAAAAAATAGAAAGAATGTTATTACTGCAATTCCTGCTCTTTTCATAAAACTTCACTTTTCTATTAAAAGTCGCAACTGGTTTGTAAATCTAAATATTTAGAAAACAAACTCAATGTAAAACTCCTGCATATGAAAGTGTCAGGTCATTAAGAGAATGGTGAATCTGCTGTATATTTCCGATAGTATCAGAGTATTGTTAGCTTACAGTGACAAATCC
>JBGVHB010000054.1:0-10272 GCA_045121975.1 Roseburia sp. | reverse complement strand
CAGAGGACGTTACAGTTTTAATTGCTTTCTTTGAATCCAAGGTTTTTTTCCGACCTTTCTTTTTCGGTCTCAAAGCATCAGGCCCGGCAATTCTAAAATCATTTACCCATTTAGCAAGCAAGGCGCTGTTATTAATACCTTGCGATAGAGCTAATTCCTGATATGAGACTTCACTTGATAGATATAATTCTACTACATGAAGCTTGAATTCAAAAGAATATGTTTTGTTTCCTCTAGAACGTCGTAATCCATCATCTCCGAATTCTTTATAATAATGAACCCAATTTAAAACCTGTCGCCTGTTTTGGACGCCATATTTTTCAGCTAAATATGTGTAGCCACCTTCACCTTTAAAATAAGCTTCGACTACTTTTTTCTTAAACTCAAAGCAATATTTGGACATAAATAAACCGACCTCCCAATCGTTAGATTTAGGTCTAACTTTTGGGGGTCGGTTCATTCAGGGGTGCTTTTTTTGTTATGCAAGCATCATAAGCGAATCAGAAAAGTAAGTATTCCTATCTGTATACACATCTGCGCTAAAAATAAAAAGGTGTACAAATTATTGGACATTAAATAATTAAAATGAATTTAACAGCAAATCGAAAATGTTTTACCAGAGAAAGAGAAGGGGGAAGATGCATGAGAAAACAGGAATTTAAAATCATAGCAGTAGATTTTGATGGAACACTTTGTACAGATTGTTATCCGAATATCGGCATGCCGAATCTGGCATTGATATATTTGCTCAAGCGTTTACAAAGTCAGGGAAGCCAGATAATTTTGTGGACCTGCCGGTGTGGAAAAGAATTAGAAGAAGCTAAGAAATGGTGCGACGGTTTTGGGCTCTGGTTTGATGCCGTAAATGAAAATGTTCCATTTATTATAGAACGATACGGAAGCGATTCCAGAAAAATATTTGCAGATGTTTACATTGATGATAAAGCTTGTTTTCCTTGGGAAAGTAAGAATGAGTGGAGGGAAGAAAATGAAAACAATTGATTTAGAAATGGTAATAACATGCGCGGTTATGGCACTTTCAGCAGCACTTGGAATTGTAGCAGGAATCGTCGTTTTCTTGGGTTTGCGTATCTCAGAATGCAATGCGGCGTTATTGTCCGGCAGCTATTTTGCAATCAGTGGAATTATCTGGGGAATACTTCTTCTGATGAATTGTGAAAAGATGATGAAGAATTATAAAGAAAATTGAAACACTCTAAATATAGTGTAATATAGCAAAAAAATACTATATTTAGGTTGACGCTCCCTATAGAATCTCCTATAATGATACTGATTTATTAGGCTTATTTTTGTAAAAAGCTTGTAATATCAGATGGGTTAGGGTTTTGGAGGAAGCGAATGAAGAAAAAAGATACCAAGAAGATGAAGAAACATCTTATAGCAATCCTGCTTAGTCTGATGTTTGTAATTGTGCTCGCTTTTGGAAGTGATATGCAGATGTGTTACGCATATACCGCCCAAAATGCGATAGTAAGTGATGGACCTGTAAAGGTGAGAAAAAGTCCGGTAGATGGAGAAAAAATCGTATCATTAAATCCTGATTCTGCGGTTGTTGTTATAGATGAAGAGAAAGGCTCTGACGGAAAAGTCTGGTATAAGATACAGTTTACACGCGGCAGTCAGACCTATGAAGGATATATTCGTTCTGATTTTATTACAATATCTGGGGATGCACAAACGTCAACAGAAGCTTCACAGCAGGCAGGTGAAGCAGCAGAAAGCCAGCAGGAAAACAGTACGGATGAGGCATATTACCAGACTCTTCGGGATGCAGGTTTTCCAGACAGCTATTGTGCGCCGCTTGCGGCACTGCATGAGAAATATCCAAACTGGAAGTTTGTTGCAGTACAGACAGGGCTTGACTGGAATACTGTTGTGGAGAAAGAAAGCGTCGTTGGAAAAAATCTGGTACAAAGCAGTGTAAATGATGCAAGAAAATCAACCGAAAGCTCGGCATATAACTGGGCAGCGAATAAATGGTATGGATTTGATGGTGCAAACTGGGTCAGTGCTTCAAAAGAATATATTGCATATTGTATAGACCCAAGAAACTTTTTGGATGAAACTTATATTTTTCAGTTTGAAACATTAGAATATGATAGTTATCAGAATGTAGACGGCGTGAAAAATATTTTAAAAGGAACATTCATGTCTGGGGATTATAACGATACAGACAGCAAAAAGCGAAACTACGCACAGACTTTTTTTGATATAGGAAAAGAATTACAGGTCAGTCCGTATCACCTTGCGTCGAGAGCTAAACAGGAGCAGGGAATCAAAGGAACAAGCCAGTTGATTTCGGGAAATTATTCCGGTTATCAGGGTTATTACAATTATTTTAATGTAAATGCTTATACGACCTCAAGTATGAGTGCAACTGCAAATGGTTTGGCTTACGCCAAAAAAATGGGGTGGAATTCAATTTATAAATCCATTCAGGGTGGCTCGGAAATTGTTGCAGAGCGTTATGTGAAAAAAGGACAGAATACCACATATTTTGAGAAGTTTAATGTGGTAAACAAGTCAAGCTTGTATTCCCACCAGTATATGTCAAACGTGATGGCTGCGATAAGCGAAGGCAGCAGTATCAGTAAGGCATACAGTGATAAAACAGCAGCGTTTGTTTTTCGTATACCGGTTTATAAAAACATGCCAGAGCAGGCGGTGACATTTTCGGATACAGGCAACCCAAATAACTGGCTGCAATCTATAGAAATTTCGGGCTGCAGTCTGACACCGACATTTAAATCAGCCGTTACAGAATATTCTGTGATTGTTGGAAGTGAAATACAAAGCATTGATGTAAGTGCCACAGCAGTTGCCGGAAAATCGACTATTTCCGGTTTAGGAAATTATAAGCTTGAATATGGCAATAATTGTATTACGATAACTTGTACATCGCAGAGTAAAGCGGAGAGAAGCTATACCATAAACGTGGTAAGGCAGGAAACAGAATCTGAACCGGGAACTACCGACAAGACAGAGGATGAGAAGCAGAATGCAGCCACGAAAATTACAACATCAACTTATAGGATAGACACTTATATTAGCGGGGTTTCGCCGAAAACAACAACGGACGTGTTCCTTTCTAATATCAGTGTAGACAATGGAAATGTAAAAGTATTGAACGCAGATGGCACAGAAAATACCGGAAATATCGGTACGGGAAACAAAATCACCTTATACGATACTTCGGGAGCAATGGTGAAGCAGTATGATGCGGTTGTTTATGGTGATATTAATGGAGATGGAAAAATTTCCAATGCAGATTTAGTACTTTTACAGAAGCAGCTTTTAAAAATATCAGAATTGTCCGGTATTTATAGTGAGGCTGCAAATGTAAGCAAAGATGATAAAATCAGCAATAAAGACCTTGTTATGTTACAGAAACACATTTTAAATATTGAGCAGATTAGTCAATAGACTTAAGAGGGCAGAGTGAGAGAAAAATGAAAAAGACAATCAAAAAATTATTTATGATGGCAGTGCTGGCAGCTGGTATACTGGCAGCCAATGTAACTGCATATGCAGATACTGGAAAAACAACATTAGCGGTATCCTCTGATACAATTAATATCGGAGACAAAGTAACGGTCACTGGAAAAGCAAAAACGTCCGGTGGAGATACCGCATATGCAACTATGACATTAAGCTATGATGCAAGCGTACTTGAATTAGTCAGCTGCAGTACCACATATGGTGGCGGCGGCGGAACAGTATCCGTATCTGTGGATACCTTTACCGTAACCTTTAAAGCAATTGCAGCAGGAAAAGCAAAGTTCTCCCTTTCTGCAACAGACGGTGTAAACTTTAGTTCCGGTGAAGAATTAGATTCTGTAGAAGGAAGCGGAACTTCTATTACTGTAAAAAACGAAGCATCAGACAGCAGCAACAATTCATCTGGCAGTAATACTTCGAACAATAATACATCCACAGGAAATAATTCAGATGCTGGAAGTGAAGATACAGACAAAAAGAAATCAGCAGATAACTCTTTAAAAACACTGACGATTTCTCCGGGAACACTTTCTCCTGCATTTAAGGGAAGTACTACAAAATATACTGCAACAGTTGCAAATGATGTTACAAGCATCGCAGTCAGTGCAACACCGGTAAATGCCAATGCAACAGTAGAGTCTGTAACTGGAAATACGAATTTATCCGTAGGAACAAACCAGATTCAGATTGTGGTAAAAGCAGAAAATGGAACGACTGCAACCTACAAAATTGATGTTACAAGAGAAGCAGAAGGGGCAGCAGCAGTTGTTGAGCCGACAACCTCCGAAGAACCGGAATCCGAAGAGACAGAAAGCACAGAAACAGAGAGTACTGAGGAAGAAACCACTGTACAGCCGACATTTTTTATGAATGAAAACAGCTATGTAACAGCAGGACTTCCACCGGAAGGCATGACACTTCCTTCTGATTATACACAGACAGAACTTACTTTAGCAGACGGAACTGTGATTACAGCATTTGCAGAGTCTGTTGAGGATGGAGAATCCGTAGAATTTTATATATTTTATGGTGTTAATGCAGCAGGAACAGGAAACTGGTATCGTTATGATTCCGTAGAAGGTACATATCAGAGAGCAGACATAACTTCTTCTGACGAGGATGAGGATGCTTCTGATATGGAGTATCTGCAGAACAGTTATAATACATTACTTGAAAAATACAAGAAAGAGAAATCTTTTATCCGAAATGCAATTGCCGTTATGGTTATTGTTGGGGCAATTCTGATTATCGTAATTGTCAATATGGTTTTATATATCAGAAGAGTACGGTTAGAAGAAGAGGATGATTTCGACGAATACGAAGAAAAGGAATCATCCGCAGAAGCAGTCCGCAGAGCATATCGTGAGCAGAAGGCGGCAGAAAGAGCAAAAGCAGAAGAAAGAGCCAAAGCAGCTGAGCGTGCAAGAAAAGCAGGAAATACATTAAGAGCACGAGAAATGGAGCGTGAGAGTTTCTTCGAAAGAAAAATGTCTGGTTTCAATAATGATGACTTAGACTATGAAGAGGATGATTTTGAAGAAAAGTCTTTCGGATGGAAGAAACGAAGCTCATCAGAAGATGACTTTTTCGAAGAGAAACCGATAGAGAAGAAAAAGGAAGTAAAGAAAAATACTTCTTCTGAAAGAGTAGAAGTAGAGGATTTCAATGATTTTTAAATCCTTAAAGGTAAGGAGGAACTATGCAGTTATCATATACAGCAAAGGCAAAGAAGGCAATTGAAATTGCCGGAAGAATGTCGAAGTCATTACAACATAATTATGTAGGAACAGAGCATATTCTTATTGGTTTATTAAAAGAGAATACAGGCGTTGCAGCTAAGGTTTTAAATGAAAACGGTGTAGAACTGGAAAAAATTCTTGGATTAATCAAAGAGCTGATTGCCCCGGCAGAAAGTGTATTAACAGCAGAGCGTGGAAAATATTCTCCACGTGCGGAAAAAGTGTTCAAAGGTGCAGAGCGTGAAGCAGTTCGGTTTCACGCCGATGCAATCGGAACAGAGCATTTGCTGCTTGCACTGTTAAAAGAAACAGACTGTGTTGCATCACGATTGTTAAACACAATGGCAGTCAAAATCCAGAAGGTATATGTAGATACCCTGATTGCAATGGGAGAAGACCCAAATCTGTATAAAGAAGATTTACAGGGAGCAAAACAAGGCAAAAAGAAAGGGGAATCTGCAACCTTAGACCAGTATTCAAGAGATTTAACACAGATGGCACAGGAAGGAAGTCTTGACCCTGTCATTGGAAGAGAAGATGAGATTCAGCGTGTCATTCAGATATTAAGCAGAAGAACCAAAAATAACCCATGTCTGATAGGTGAACCAGGCGTTGGTAAGACTGCGATTGTAGAAGGGATTGCAGAACGGATTGTATCTGGACTTGTACCGGATTCTGTCCTTGGAAAAAGAGTAGTTTCCCTTGATTTATCAGGAATCGTGGCAGGCTCTAAATATCGTGGTGAATTTGAAGAACGAATTAAAAAAATCATTGCGGAAGTAAGCAAAGCAGGAAACGTCTTACTTTTTATTGATGAACTTCATACAATTATCGGAGCAGGCGGAGCAGAGGGCGCAATTGATGCGTCAAATATTTTAAAACCAGCGCTTGCCCGCGGTGAAATCCAGATTATTGGAGCAACAACCATCGAAGAATATCGTAAATATGTAGAAAAAGATGCAGCGTTAGAGCGTCGTTTCCAGCCGGTAACGGTGGAAGAACCAACCGAAGAACAGGCGGTTGAAATCTTAAAAGGACTGCGTAGTCAGTATGAGCAGCATCATAAAGTAACCATTTCAGACGAAGCAGTAGAAGCATCTGTACGTCTGGCTTCACGTTACATCAGTGACCGTTTTCTTCCAGATAAGGCAATCGATTTAATGGATGAAGCAGCTGCAAAGGTGCGCTTAGGAAGTGCAAGAAAACCGGAAGAACTCGTAGCAATCAAGAATGCCATTGAGGAAAAAGAACTTTTGTTAGAGCAGGCATTAAGTGATATGGATATCGAGCTTGCAAGAGAATGTAAACAGGACAAAGAAGAATTAGAGAAAAAACTTGAAAAATTAACACAAAAAGCCAGAAAAGATATGCAGAAGAAGAATCTGACGGTAGGGGAAGAAGAAATCGCAGAAGTGGTTTCCGGCTGGACAAAAATTCCTGTGAAAAAGCTTGCGGAGGATGAAGCTTCCCGCTTGAAGAAGTTAGAGAAGACACTGCATAAACGTGTCATTGGTCAGGAAGAAGCAGTTACTGCTGTTGCCAAAGCAGTGCGCCGCGGCAGAGTTGGATTAAAAGACCCGAAGCGTCCAATTGGTTCTTTCCTTTTCTTAGGACCAACTGGTGTCGGTAAAACAGAAATTTCAAAAGCACTGGCAGAGGCTGTTTTTGGAAATGAGCAGGCGATGATTCGTGTTGACATGTCTGAATACATGGAGAAACACAGTGTATCCAAAATGATTGGTTCACCGCCAGGATATGTAGGACATGAGGATGGCGGACAGTTAAGTGAGAAAGTACGCAGAAATCCGTACTCCGTTATCTTATTTGATGAAATCGAAAAAGCGCATCCGGATGTGTTTAACATTTTGTTACAGGTATTAGATGATGGTCATATCACAGATTCCCAGGGACGAAAGGTTGATTTCAAAAACACAATTATCATCATGACATCAAACGCAGGTGCACAGGCAATTGTTGAACCGAAGAAGCTTGGTTTTTCATCTGTTGATGATGAAAAATTAAATTATGACCGCATGAAAAACAGTGTCATGGAAGAGGTAAAAAGAATCTTTAAACCGGAATTCTTAAACCGAATTGACGATACCATCGTATTCCGCTCTTTAAACAGAGACGATATGAAACAGATTGTGACATTAATGTTAAAAGAACTTATCGAACGCTGCAAAAAGCAGATGGATATGACGCTCAATGTGCGTGACAGTGTCAAAAATTATATCGTAGAAAAGGCATACGAGCCAAAATATGGTGCAAGACCACTGCGCAGAAAAATCCAGAATGAGATAGAGGATAAGCTTGCAGAAGAGATTCTCGACGGCAAGGTGAAAAAGGGAAGTACTGTGGTTGTTACCATTAAAAAAGATAACGTTGTATTTGAGACAAAGGAAAACTAAAAAAATCCTTAAATCAGTTAAAATAACTAGAAATAATGACATGGGTATTATATAATAATAAAAAGAGACTCGAAGAGAACATGGCATAATAGTGATACCCATGAAAGAGAACTTTTACAAAATTTTTTACGGTGAAGGAAGCTTCATCACAGGAGGAAAACATGGCTGTTATTAATGAATTAATTCGTTCAGAAGCAGATGGAACAATTAGCTTTGGAGATTATTCTCTGAATGCAAAGGCAAAGCTTGATAATTTTGAGCATCGTGGGGACGTATATAAAGTAAAGACCTACAATGAAATTACTAAGTTAGAGCGTAACGGAGTGTTCATATATGAATCTGTACCGGGAACAGCTGTAACTGGCTTGAATGCAACAGAATCATGCGTTCAATTTCAGGTAGAAGGAGCAGAAGATGCACAGGTCACATTAGAACTTGAGGCTGAAAATGAATATGAAATTACAATTGATGGAACAAGTGCAGGCAGAATGAAGACAAATCTTGGTGGCAAATTAAGCATTAGTGTAGAATTAGGAGACCATGCAGTTGCAGTAAAGGTTGAGAAATGCTAAACCGCTTATAAATATGGAACAATTGTTATTAAGATAATAGAAAACCCGCTCACAAGGAGCGGGTTTTCTATTTACGCGAGAATGAACTGTTACAATGAAATTCTTAAGACAGGGGGAAGTCTATGGCAAAAGGAAAAGCAAGTATCTTTTTTTGTCAGTCCTGTGGATACGAATCTGCAAAGTGGATGGGACAGTGTCCGGGCTGCAAAGAATGGAATACCTTCGTGGAAGAAATTGTAGATAAAAAAAGTGCAGCATCGGCAGGCAAACAGAAGTCTTTGGCAAAAGAAGCGAATGTGATGCCGCTTTCTTCGATTGCAATTACACAGGATAAACGTATTTCAACCAATATCAAGGAGCTTGACCGCGTATTAGGCGGCGGAATAGTGGAAGGCTCTTTAGTACTCGTAGGCGGCGACCCGGGAATTGGAAAGTCCACACTTTTATTACAGGTCTGCAAAAATTTATCTGAGCAGCAGAAGAATGTTCTTTACATTTCAGGGGAAGAATCCTTACAGCAGATAAAAATCAGAGCAGAGCGTATCGGAGAATTTAAAGACAGCTTAAAACTGTTATGCGAGACGAATTTAGAAACCATTCGGGCAGTCATTGACAGAGAAAAGCCGGAAATCGTCATTATAGATTCTATTCAGACTATGTACAACGAAAATGTTGCTTCTGCACCGGGAAGTGTTTCACAGGTAAGGGAGTCCACCGGGGTATTGATGCAGATTGCAAAAGGAATGGGAATTTCTATTTTTATTGTAGGGCATGTGACAAAAGAAGGCGTGGTTGCAGGACCACGCGTATTAGAGCATATGGTAGATACCGTTTTATATTTTGAAGGGGACAGACATGCAGCATATCGTATTTTAAGAGGAGTAAAAAACCGTTTTGGCTCTACGAACGAAATCGGAGTTTTTGAAATGCGTCAGTCTGGTCTTGAGGAGGTGGAAAATCCATCGGAATTTATGCTCAGTGGAAAACCAGAGGGAGCATCGGGGTCTGTGGTTGCTTGTTCTATGGAAGGTACACGTCCTATTTTATTAGAGGTACAGGCATTGGTGTGTCATAGTAATTTTGGAATTCCAAGGCGTACCGCGGCGGGAACTGATTTTAACAGAGTGAATCTTTTGATGGCAGTCTTAGAAAAAAGACTGGGATTGAAAATGGGAGACTGTGATGCATATGTCAATATTGCTGGTGGTATAAAAATGAATGAGCCGGCAATAGACTTAGGAATTGTGCTTGCATTAATCTCTAGCTATAAGGACAGTCCGATTGATGAAAAGACCATCTGCTTTGGTGAGGTCGGCTTAAGTGGGGAAGTGCGTGCAGTAAATATGGCAGAACAGCGTGTGCTTGAAGCAAAGAAGCTGGGCTTTCAGGTATGCATTCTGCCAGAGGTATGCAAAGAAAATCTTCCTGCCGTTTCAGGCATTAAGCTGATAGGAGTCAAAACGATTAAAGATGCGTTAGATTATATCAAAAAATAAATTGTCGTAAATTGTCTATACAATACGGACAATTTACGGCAAAAAACTTTCTTTAATATTTCTTGCAAAAGGGTGTTGACAATCTTAAGGTGTGGTGATAATATAAACAAGCTGACCGCGAGGACAGCAGAAAAGCTTGAAAATAAAGGCATCCGAGGAACTGGAGAAGTTAGCCTGCGGTGTTATAATTAAGAAAGTTTTTCAAAAGAAAATAGTGAAAAAAGTTGTTGACAAAATCGACACAATTTGCTATTATAATCTAGCTGTCGCTAAGAAGTGACAGGAAAGTACTTCGGAAACATTCGAAGATACAGAAAAATAAAAAAGTTGTTGACAACGACTTGAACTTGTGATAAGATATTAGAGTTGCTGTGAGACAACAACAAAGACAAATTTGTTTGTCTTATGAACATTGATAACTGAACAGTGAATAACCTTGAAAGATTCAATGGTCAACAAAGTTGACTAACATGAATCGAGATTCGAATCAACTTGTTGATTTTGGAATCTTTGGTTCTTTTGAGAAATTCAAGCT